>CAZXLQ010000098.1:0-15959 GCA_964641945.1 uncultured Clostridia bacterium | reverse complement strand
CCCAGAACCGCGAACGCAGTGAGCGGCCGGCCTTGCATCTCCCGCCCAGTGGTCGTACCGCACGCCCGATCCGCCTTCATCCGCCGCCAGCGACGTGCGAGCTCAGCACGTCCGGCCGCTCGCTGGTCTTCCGACCGTGTCCAGCACCAGATGTGGACACGCCCCTCGCTTCTCTCGGGGTTCCGGGTCAATCGGGTCGGGTGCGGAACAGCAGTGAAAACGAGCCTTCGTTGAGTCGCCTCGTCCTTTGTGCTGAAATGCGGCCCTGATCATGCCCGCCCCGGATTCTTTCACCGAGCCCGATCTAATCGAACGATGCCTGGCCGGCGACGACGCGGCCTGGCGGGAGCTGATAGCGAGGTATCAGGGGCTCATCTATTCGGTGCCGCGGCGGATGGGGATGTCGCCCGAGGCGTCGGCTGACGTGTTCCAGTGCGTCTGCGTCCTGCTCTACCAGCGTCTTGGCTCGATTCGTGACCCCAACAGGCTCGGCGGCTGGCTTCTGACGACAGCGAGCCGCGAGGCGATCCGCACGTCACGGCGCGCGAAGCGGACCGTCTCGCTCGACAACGGTCGTGACGATGCTACCGGTTCCGCCGAGAACGACCTTCCGGACCTCCGACCTCTCGCCGACGAGGATCGCGAGGCAATTGAACGCGCTCAGATGCTTCGCTCGGCGCTCGCCGAGCTGTCAGATCGTTGCCGCACGCTGCTCGAAGCATTCCTCGACGACGAAGAGTCGAACTACCGCGACGTCGCACGGCGCCTCAACATTCCGATCGGCAGCATCGGACCCACGCGAGCCCGCTGCTTCTCCAAGCTGAAGGAGTTGCTGGCCGCGCGCGGTCTCGTGCCCTGACAATCAGCCAGCCGGCTACTTCCAGAAGGCGACTACCTCGACGAGGCGTGGGTTCTTCGGGTCGATCTTCTCGGCGCGCGCCACGGCGCGTCGTGCACCCTCGAACCGGCCCTCCGCGAAAAAGAGGTCCGCAAGCTCGGCAAGGACCGGCACGGACTGCGGCTCGCGCTCGGCAAGCTGCGCCAGAACCCGTTCGGCTTCGCCAAAGCGTCCCGTTGCCTTGAGGCTGCGCCCGAGCATGAGTAGCGGCACGAGCGATGTGCCGCCATTCATTGTCACGACTTCCTGAATGGTCGGCAGTGCGGCGTCGTGCTGGTCGGCATCGGCATCGGCAAGGTACGAAAACATCGACTCGAGTTGCGGGTCCGGCTCGGGCGTCGAGGCTTCGGCCTCCTGCCGAAGGCGATCGACACGGGCATCGATATCGGCGATCTGCGACGCATCGTTGCGAAGAACCATCCTGAGATGCAGCAGTTCGTAGAGGGCTTCCGCCGGACGCTTCGCCTCCGTGAGGCTTGCGGAATAGTCGAGGCGAAGCGAGACGTCCATTGGAAATCGCCTGACAGCACCGCTGAGCGCCTCTGCCGCGGCCTTGACGTTGCCACCGGTCTTGGCCGTTTTCGCGAGTAACCGGTAGTCGGCGGGGCGTGCAGCGTCGGGGTCAACATCGAATGCGGCGCGGATCTCACGCGCAGCGCGAGTCGCATCGCCGTTTCGGTCGAGGGCCGCGGCGAGCAGGTATCGTGCGCGAGTGGCGGTAGGCGCGTTGTCGACGGCGCGCAGCAGGAACGAGATCGCGTCCGTTGCCCGGCCGCTGTCGAGCGCAATCTGCCCGAGACTCATGTAGATGTCGCCAAGAAGCGCCGCGGTATTCCCCGTGTAGACAACACTCTTCTGAGTGGAGGCCGTGCGCAGCAGCGGTTCCGCCTTTGCGGTTTCACCACGAAGCAGCAGCACCGATGCGAGATCGGCGGTCGCCTTCATCTCGTTGGGGTACAGAGTGCGCTGTCGCTCTGCCAGCGAGAGAGCGCGCGCAACCTGGTTCTGCTTCAGTGCATCGGCGATCTGCCGCTGAAGTTCCGGAAAGGTCGAACCGGCCGGAGTCTCCTTGGGCGGCAGCTGGGCCGGCGCCGCGGCGGAAGGTTTCGCCGGTGCGTCCTTCGCCGGCGCATCGGACTTCGGATCCGGCACCGTCTTTGGCGTACCGGTGTTGGCCGGAGGCGGAGCCTGCGTCGTCCGGGGTCTGGAGGTCGGAATCTGGCCGGCAACCGGAGCGGACGGACCCGCGATTCCGATGACCAGCAGGCAGCACACCACCGCCGCGAGATGTCGCATTGCCGCAATGTACACGATCGGGTCGGGGGGTGCAAAAGAACGGCCGGCACCGTCGAAGAGCCCGCGAAACTCGCCGATTGACCCCCTCGGAAGCGGTCCCGTATGCTCCCGCCAGAGTGATTGCACATCTCACCGGAACCATTCTGAGCAAGCAGCCGAACGCTGTTGTCATCGACGTCAGCGGCGTGGGCTATGAAGTCACCATTCCCGTCTCGACGTTCTACGAGCTCGGAGAGGTCGGGGCCCAGGCATCGCTACGCGTTCACACGCACGTGCGTGAGGACGCCATCATGCTCTTCGGGTTCAGCACGGGTCGCGAGAAAGAGTTGTTCCTGCGGTTGACCTCTGTCTCGGGTATCGGTCCCAAGCTCGGCATCACCTTTCTGTCCGGAACGAGCCCCGACGATCTCATCGCCGCGATCCGATCCAACGACCTGGCGCGTCTGGTCTCGATTCCGGGCGTTGGTCGAAAGACGGCGGAGCGTGTGGTGATTGAGTTGCGTGACAAGATCGGACAGCTTGCGCTGCTCGACTCGGACGTGTCGTCACCGCCATCGACGGCGGTTGACGTCGATGCGACGAGGGACGACGTCGTGGCGGCGCTGGTGTCGCTTGGCTATCAGAAGGCTCTTGCCGAGAAGATCGTTGCGAAGGTGCTGGAGGTCGAATCCGACCGCACGATCGAGCACGTACTTCGCCAGGCACTCAAACTGCTCTCGAAATAGGAAGAAGGAGTCCGAACGTATGAGCCTCTCCTCAATACTGAAAACAGGTGTGGCCACCGCAGCGCTTTGCGTCGTGGCATCGGTTCCTGCCCTGGCCCAGAGTGGCGACACCGGTGGCGGAACGGCGAACCTCATGTTTCCGATCAACCTGATGGCGGCGCCTCAGGGCGGCGGCGGTGGTGGCGGCGCTGCTTCCGGGTTCCAGGATCGCGTCCGGAGTTTCGAGCGAAATGCACCGAATCGCGAGCAGTTCACTTTGATCGGGCTCGACAGCAAGGACGGTTCCGGCCACTTCAACGCGATCTTCGGCGGAATTCCCGAAGGCGCCGGCCTCTCGGGAGGTCTGCAGATCACGACTGGCAAGTCGATCGACGGCCTCGAAGTCTACGGCGCCGCGGCGTTCTCGGTTCGGCAGTACCAGCTATACGAGATCGGTGCGGTCGTGAGCCCGGGTGGCGAGGGATGGGGCGGAGACTTCCGGTTCCGCTACCTCCGAAGGCCGCAGGACAACTTCTTCGGTGTTGGCCCCGATTCGATGATCGAGACCGGTGTGAATCAGGGGACCGGGCAACTGTTCGGGGGCGAAACGAACTATGACCTCGAGCAGCGCTCGTACTCGGGAGTGGTCCACTACGACTTCTCGAAGGAACTCGACATTGGAGTCTACGTGGAGCACAAGTCGAGCAGCCTCTACGAAGGCGACGACGACGCGGACCCCCTGATCTCGGATGTATACCAGCCGTATTTTCTCGGGAATCCCGACCTCTGCTTTGCGGATCCGGACGGCTCACGCCCGATCGTGCCGGGACTCGGTGGCTCGCGCTACATCAGCTTCGGCGCGTACCTCGAGTACGACGCACGCAACAACGATGACGGCCTGACGAAAGGCGGATACGTCTACGCACGCGTGGCCTCGCACGACAGCACCGCGGACGAGAACGATCCCGGCTACAACGACTTCGGGTGGGTGCAGACCACGTTCGACCTTCGCGGCTACCTGCCGCTCTTCAGCGACCGTACGTCACTGGCGGGCCGGTACTACACGGACCTGAGTGCGAGGAAGGGCGCGAGCTCGATTCCGTTCTACAGCATGCCGAGACTCGGCGGGAACTCGAGCCTTCGCGGGTTCGATACGTTCCGGTTCGTTGGGTCGAATTCCGCGTTGTTCCAGCTCGAGCTGAGGCAGACGTTGATGCGCTTCGGGGACGACGAGGATCGGGGACTCGATGTGATCTTCTTCGGCGATGCCGGGCAGGTGTGGGGGAAGGGGTACGAGATTCCGGTTTGTCCGCCATTCGCGACGGTAGACCCGAGCATCGGGGAGGACTTCGATACTGACAACTTCGAGGTTGACGGTGGAATCGGGCTTGGAGTGCGGATTTCGAAGGGGTTCGGGATCCGAGTCGACTATGCGCACTCGAATGAGGATGACAAGGTGCGATTCGTATTCAGTCGGGGGTTCTGAAAGGGAAGCCGTGGCACCCTGGAGGATTCCTGGCGAAAGTGGAGTTTCCCGCAGAGGCGCAAAGGGAAGACGCAAAGACGCAGTGATCAGACAGTTCTGACACTGCGACTTTGCGTCTTCCCTTTGCGTCTCTACGAGAAATGCGACTTTCGCCTCGATGGCCTAGAATAAGACCCGCGCATCAGCTACGGGTTCACCCCAGCATCGCTGCCACGGCCTCGTAGCTCCGCTCGAGCGCCGCATCCAGCTTCTCCGGCTCCTTGCCCCCCGCCATCGCCATGTCCGGCTTTCCGCCGCCTTTCCCGCCCACGACACTCGCGATCTCGTTGACGAGATTCCCGGCCTGCAACCGCCCCGTCAGATCGTCCGTCACCCGCACGACGAGCGACGCCTTGCCGTCGTCCGCGAGCCCCAGCACAACGACACCGGACCTCAACTTCTGCGCGAGCTGATCGGCAAGCTGCCTCATCCCGTTCGCGTCGAGGTTTCCGACGCGCTGGGCGAGAACCTTCACTCCGCCAACCTCACGCGCCGAATCCACCGACGACGAGGCCTCGGCAGACGCCAGTTTCATCCGCAGCGATTCGGCTTCGCGTTCCGCGCGCTTCACACGCTCGGTCAATTGTTCGATCTGCCCAGGCAATTCGGCCGGCGACGTGTGCAGTCGCTGTGCGAGTGACCCGAGCAGTGCTTCGTCGTGCTGGTAGCGATCGAACGCCCCGTCCGCAGTCAGGGCCTCCAGCCGACGAACCCCGGACGCGATCGACGCGTCACCGACGATCTTGAACAGTCCGATGTCACCCGTTGCTCGAACGTGAGTGCCGCCGCACAGCTCCGTCGAGAATCCGGGCACCGACACGACTCGCACGCGATCTCCGTACTTCTCACCAAACAGCGCAACCGCGCCCGACGCGATGGCCGCTTCGAGGTCGTGGACCTGCGTATCGAGGGGCTCGTTGCGGAGGATCTGCCCGTTCACGAGCCGTTCGATCTCGAGAATTTCGTCCGCCGTAAGCGGGGCGAAGTGCGTGAAGTCGAACCGCAGGCGATCGGGCGCGACGAGCGACCCGGCCTGCTTGACGTGCAGTCCGAGCACGTCCTTGAGCGCGGCGTGCAACAGGTGCGTCGCCGTATGGTTCGCCCTTGTCCTGCGCCGCTTCTCCGCATCGACCCGTGCTGTGATCGTATCGCCGATCTTCAACTCGCCACGGTCGACCGTAACCTTGTGCACGTTCAACCCGGGTACGCCTACCCGCGTGTCGTGTACCGTCGCGCGCGCCGAATCGTGCTCGATCCAGCCGACATCGCCGACCTGTCCACCGGCCTCTGCGTAGAACGGCGTGCGATCGAGCACGACTTCGCCCTCGTCGCCGGCAGCGAGCGACGTCACGCGTTCGTCACCCTTCAGCAAGGCAATGACTCGAGCGCCCGACGTCTCGGTTTCGTCGTAGCCACGAAACTCGGTCGCCAGTCCTTCGCTCGCGAGCGTCTGGTAGACCGCTCGAACCTGCTTTGCCGCCGCCTTGAAGCCGTCGGCCTCGTGGTGCGCCTGCAACTCATCCAGGCCCTTCCTGAACTCTTCCTCGTCATAGCCGAGGCCCTTCGACTCGAGCACGTACTGGATGAGGTCCGGCCTCAATCCGAATGTGTCGTAGAGCCGCGCAAGGTCTTTGCCCGCAGGCGTCGTGCCCCCGGTTTCCTCGAGCAGGTCGTCGAGCCGCTTGAGTCCGTTCGAGAGCGTCGACGCGAAGAGCTTCTCCTCGGTCGTCACGACTCGGGCGATCGTCTGCCGCGCGTCGTCGAGCTCCGGGTAAGCGATCTTCATGTGATCGACCACAAACTCGCAGACCTTCGGAAAAAACGGCGTCTCCATCCCGAGCAGCCGGCCGTGCCACAGCGCGCGCCGCATGATCTTGCGCAGCACGTACGATCTTCCCTCGTTGCCGGGAAAGATCCCGTCGGCGATCAGGAACGCAGCCGAGCGTGCGTGGTCCGCGATGACGCGCATCGACATACCGTGATCCGACGCGTAGACGTATTCCTTCCGGCACAACCGGGAAGCACATTCGATGATCGGCTTCACCAGGTCCGTGTCGTAGTTCGACTTCACGCCCTGGACGACGCACGCGATCCGCTCGAGGCCCATTCCGGTGTCGACCGATGGCGCCGGCAGCGGCGTCAACGTCCCGTCGGCGAAACGCTCGTATTGCATGAAGACCAGATTCCAGATCTCCATGATCGTGTCGCCATGGCCGTTGACGAACTCGGCGCGGTTGTCAGCCGGATCGTCTCCCATGAAGTAGTGGATCTCGGAGCACGGCCCGCACGGCCCGGTCTCGCCCATCTGCCAGAAGTTGTCCTTCGCGCCGAACCGGAGGATTCGCTCGGCGGGGGCTCCGGCCTTCCGCCAGAGCTCCTCGGCTTCCTCGTCTGCCGGGACGTTCTCGTTGCCCTCGAAGACCGAGAACCAGAGTCGCTCGGGTTCGAGCTTCATCTCGTTGACGAGCAGGTCCCATGCAAACTGGATTGCGTCTTCCTTGAAGTAGTCGCCGAACGAGAAGTTTCCGAGCATCTCGAAGAATGTGTGGTGGCGTGCGGTCTTGCCGACCTCGTCGAGGTCGTTGTGCTTTCCGCCGGCGCGCACGCACTTCTGCGAGGTCACGGCGCGCGAGTAATCGCGCGATTCCTGTCCGGTGAAGACGTCCTTGAACTGGTTCATCCCGGCATTTGCGAACAGCAGCGTCGGGTCGTTCGCCGGAAGAAGGGGCGAGCTCTTCACGACGCGGTGTCCGTGCCGCTCGAAGAACTCGAGGAACATGGTGCGAATTTCGTGTCCAGTCATAACCGCCGAGTATAGCCGACCGACTGTCGACGCGCCCACCTTCGGCGTTGCTACCGGCACCTCCGGCTCCCTGCTATGATCCGGGCCGATGACGCCTATCGACGCCGACGAAGCAACAGGACTGCTGCCGATCTTTCCGCTGGCCGTGGTGCTCGTACCCGGCGAGTTGCTCCCGTTGCACATCTTCGAGGAGCGATACAAGGCGCTCATGCGGGCCTCGCTCGAGGGGTCGCGCCATTTCGGTCTGTCGTACGTGGACCGTGCCGAAGTCGGCGTCGATACGGCACCGGCGATCGGCAGTATCGGTTGCGAGGCGCAGATCTCGGCCGTCGTGCCGGTCGGGGAGGGGCGGATGAACCTGCTTTCGGTCGGAACGGGTCGCTACGTCATTCTGGGTTACGAACAGACCGAGCCGTTCCTGCTTGCCAGGGTCGAACGATTTAACGACGCGGCATCCGAGAGCCCGGATCTGCCGAGGCTTGCGGAGCGCGTGCGGGGCCTCTTCGCGCGCCTAGCGACCGCGGCGCGTGCGCTCAGCAACGAAGCCGGGGAGATCGAGCCGCCGGATCTCGACGCGGGGCCCGAGATGGTCTCGTTCCTGGTGGCCGCAAACCTTGCCATCGAGAACGACGCAAAGCAGGAGATGCTCGAGATGACGGACACGCTCCATCGGCTCGACCTGCTCGACGAGCGCCTGCATCGGATGGTCGAGACGTTCGAATACCGGGCCGAAATGGCCGGGCGGTCGAAGTCGAACGGTCACGGCAAGAAGCTGCCCGAACTCGAGTCCTGAGCGGGAGGAAGGGGAGCTTCGCACACTGAGGCACGGAGACGCGGAGGCACCGAGTCGAAGAGACTCAGGATCGTGTGCCTTCCTATGTGACTCCGTGGCTCCGCGACTCCGTGCCTCTGTGCGCGAAGCTCTTTCTCTAGCCCGCGGGCCACCACACGCTCCAGACGGCTACTCCGGCTTGTGCTCGTCGGTCTTGATTCGCGGAAAATTGACCGCGTCGGATCGAATGCCGGCCGGCTCGTCGCTGACGCCAAAAGGCCTCCGCTCGATCCAGTGCTCGTACCACAGGCTCAGGTTCAGCAGGCTCCAGATGTTGAAACTGTAATTCACCTTGCCCGCGAGGTGCTGCTCCCACATCGATCGGACCACGTCGTAGTCGAGGAACCCGCGCTTTCGGAACGGCGACGAGAAGAGCGCGTGTTCGACGAACGGCGCCATGCCTTTGATGAACCACTCGTTGATCGGCAATCCGAATCCCTGCTTCGGCCGGTAGAGAATGTCGTTCGGCACGATACCCTCGAGAGCTTTCTTCAGGATCCACTTGTTCTGACCATCACGCACCTTCATCGATCGGGGAATGGTCATCGCGAATTCGACGAGCTTGTGATCGAGAAAGGGAACCCGCGTCTCGACGGAAGTTGCCATCGTGATCTTGTCGACCCGCATGAGCAGCAACTCGGCAAGACGCAGCTTGAGCTCGACGTAGATCATCCGCTCGAGGAAGTCGGCAGAAGGCTTCTCGGCTGCAATCCTGTCGAAGTACTCCTTCACGACCTCGTAGCTCGAGATGCCGCCGAGTCGCTCCCGGTAAGACTTCGTGATCAGGCTTCGCTTCGTCGTTTCGTCCCAGACCTCGGCCGCATTCCAGAACAGCGCCTCGCCGGTCCCCAGGCGTCGAGCGAGCTCCGGCACGAGCTTCTTGCCCTTTGGCAACCGGGCGATCGCCGCGCGACCGAGGCTCGACCCGGCAAGCGCCGCGATCTGCCGGCGGATTCCAGCCGGGAGGCGCTCGGCGTGCCGCCAGACCCGCTCGTACATCTTGAGATAAGTCGCGTACGTCGTGTAGCCGGAGAAGATCTCGTCCGATCCTTCTCCCGCCTGCACGACGATCGTCCCCGAGTCGCGCGCGAGTTTTGAAACGTAATACAGCGACACGCAGACCGGATCGGCGATCGGCTCGTCCTGGTGGAAGATCATGTCGGGCAGGAACGAGATGGCGTCCTCGTGCCCGATGATGACCTCGTGATGATCGGCGCCGAACTGCTTCGCAATGCGACGGGCGTGGTCGAGCTCGTTGTATTGAGGCGCGTCCTCGAAGCCGACGGTGAAGGTTCGCACCGGCATGTCCGTCAGCTTCGACATCATCGCAACGTTTGCGGACGAGTCGACGCCACCCGAAAGGAATACGCCGAACGGAACGTCGGACATCATCCGCTTCTCGATGGCTTCCGACAGTAGCGTGCGGACCTGTTCCGTCGTTTCATCGACCGACAGCGGCGTTTCGGGCTCGTCGACGATGGCGTCCCAGTAACGGCGGATGTCGATGCGGCCGTCCGACTCGCAAGTGAGGAAGTGCCCTGGCGGCAGTTTGGAGATGCCCTTGAAGAGCGTGCGCGGAGCCGGAGTCGTGAGAAACGTCAGGTAGTGATAGAGCGAGGTCTCGTCGATGTCGCGGTCGACGTCGGGGTGTTCGAGCAACGCCTTGATCTCGGATGCGAAAAGCAGCCGCCCGCCGGCAATCGTGTAATAGAGCGGCTTCACGCCAAGGCGGTCCCGGGCAAGAAAGAGGCGACCCTTCTGCTCGTCCCAGATGGCGATGGCGAACATTCCCTCGAGACGATGGACGAGGTCGACGCCTTCCTCCTCGTAGAGATGCAGCAATGTCTCGGTGTCGGAACGCGATCGGTAGGTGTGGCCTCGCTCGATGAGTCCGGGGCGGAGCTTTTCGTGGTTGTAGATCTCTCCGTTGAAGACGATCCAGATGTCTCCGGTCTCGTTCGTCATCGGGTTGTGCCCGGCGGGCGAAAGATCCACGATCGACAGGCGGCGATGACCGAGGCCTACTCGCCGATCAGAGCTGACCCACGTGCCGGCGTCGTCGGGCCCGCGATGCACCATTGCGTCGCGCATCGACGTCACGAGCTCCCAGCTCACGCTCCCGTTGGAGCGGCCGTACTCGAAGATTCCACAGATTCCGCACATGAGCTTCGCCTGCCTTGACCGGACGGCGCGATTATCGCAGACGGAGCGGGAAGCATGCGACCCGGGAAACGCGGCCGCGAGTCCACAGAGTGTCGTGCCCCTCCGTGACTCGGTGTCTCGGCGTCTCCGTGTGCGTAGCTCCGAGAGTCCGCGAAGAGCTTCGCACGCAGAGGCACGGAGGCACGGAGCCACAGAGTTCGACACCAACGCCGTGCACCACGTGTGGTCCGCAACCCCGCCACTGGCTTATACTGTCGCCCCTGCCGCGCCCGCGCAGACTCCTCAACTATGCTGTTCCGCGAAACCCAGCTCTTCAAGGCGATCCTCCTGCTCGTAACGACGTTCGTCACGAGCGGATTGGGCTATTACGTCCTGGGCTTCTTCCATCCCGACCCGAACGTGCACTGGACGCTCTTCGAGTGCTTCTACATGAGCACGATCACGCTCACGACCGTCGGATTCGGCGAGACCCTGACGTCGATGGAGCACTTCACGGCCGCGCGCGTCTACACGATGCTCGTGCTCATTTTCGGTACCGGTTTCCTCGTCTACGCAGCCTCGGCTGCCACCGCATTCATCGTCGAAGGCGAGCTCAAGCACCTTCTGGAGAAGCGTCGCATGCAGAAGAAGATCGAATCGCTGTTGGGCCACTACATCATCTGTGGAGCCGGAGCGACCGGAATGTACGTCGTGCGTGAACTCATCGACACGGGAAAGGAATTCGTCGTCGTCGAGAAGGACCCGGAACGCATCGAGCGCCTTCGGCAGATGGGCTGCTCACTGATCATCGAAGGCGATGCGACGGACGACGAGACGCTGCTGTCGGCAGGGATCTCGGCCGCGGCGGGGCTCGGGGCGTGCCTGCACGACGACAAGTCCAATCTCTATCTCACCGTGACGGCGCGCCAGATCAACCCGCACATCCGGATCGTCGCCCAGAATCAGGAGATGGGCGCGAGGCCGAAGATGATCCGCGCGGGCGCGAACTCGGCTGTGTCTCCGAATCGCATCGGCGGTCTGCGACTGGTATCGGAGCTCATCCGGCCATCGGTGACGACGTTCCTGGACTCGATGTTGCGCGACACGACCAAGAACATCCGATTCGCCGAGGTCGTCGTCGAGGAGGATTCGGCGCTGGCCGGAAAGACGCTCGGAGAAGCCCAGATCGAGAAGAACCCCGGCCTGCCGGTGCTCGCCCTGCGCGCGAAGGACGATGCCGATTTCCATTTCGAGCCGGAAAGCGACGACCGCCTCGATACGGGTGTCGTCATTATCGTCATGGGCAGCCGCGAGCGCGTCGAGGCGCTCGAGAGACTCGCGAAGGCCTGAAGAAGCGCGATCCCGTCAGCCGA
Organism: uncultured Clostridia bacterium; assembly: GCA_964641945.1. Classification (GTDB taxonomy): domain Bacteria; phylum Acidobacteriota; class Blastocatellia; order UBA7656; family JADIYM01; genus JADIYM01. The sequence continues at coordinate 4,386 of CAZXLQ010000098.1, read as the reverse complement.
TCGAAGTCTCGTCCGTCTCGCCCGCAACCGAGACGATGTCATAGGCCATGATCGCGCGGTCGTAGCCCTTGAGTTCCAGTGATCCCGCTTCCGTGGTGACGAACCGTGGCCCAATGGCCTTCATCGTCTCTTCGCTGATGAGGATGTGCCCGGGCTTGGCCGCCGACTGGAGCCTCGCCGCGAGATTCACCGTGTCACCAATCGCAGTGTAGTCGGTACGTCGCTCCGATCCGATGTAACCGACCGTGGCGCGGCCCGTGTTCAGTCCGATCGAGAGGTTCACCGGAGGGAACCCGAGCTCGGCGATGTCCTCGTTGAGTCGTTCGAGCGCCTCACGCATCTCGAGGGCGGCGATTGCCGCATTCTCGGCGTCGTGCTCGCCGACGTACGGCGCGCCGAAGAGCGCCATGACGGCATCACCGATGTACTTGTCGAGCGTTCCGTCGTTCTTGAAGATGATCTCGGTCAACACGCTGAAGAGCCTGTTGAGCATCTCCACGATCTGTTCCGGGTGCGACTTCGCCGACATCGTCGTGAAGCCGCAGACGTCCGCGAACAGCACCGTCACCTGCTGGGTCACGCCGCCCAGCTTCAGGCTGTCCGGCGATTCGACGATCTGTTCCACGACGTGCGCCGGAAGGAACCGCTGATATGCGGCGCGCGCAAGGGCGGCCCGAGAGAGCTGCTTGTGGGTTATCGCGCTCTCGACTGCCACGGAGACCTGCGCCGCAACGGCGTTCATGAGCTCGAGGTGGTCCTCCGTGAAGATGTCGAGCGGGTTCGGACTGCTCGCGTCGACGTAAATCGCGCCGAGGACGCCCGACTGGCCGATCATCGGCGCGCAGATGGCCGACGTGATGTTCTGGAAGACGACGCTCTTCGCGCCCTTGAACTCGTTGAGTGCATCGGTCACGAGCACCGAAACGCGATCGTCGACCGCCTGTCGGAGGATCGTGCGGCTGACCGAGACTCCTTCCTTCTGAACCGTCGAGCTCTTGTCCTTGAAATTCGCGATCGTGGCAATGAGCTCTCCGTCGCCGTGTTTCTCGAACACGACGACCCGGTGCGCCGGCGTCAGCTCGAAGAGCAGATCCGAGACCTTCTTGAAGATCTCGTCCATGTTGAAGACCGAGGACAGCGTCTTGCTGAGCTCGAACATGTAGGACAGGATCTCGGCCTTCGAACGCAGCTTCGAGATCTCGTCCGGTGTGGCGGTCTTCTCCAGCCGACCGACCTTGAACGAGTCGGACTGCACGAGCATGACCGTTCCGCCCTTGGGAATCGGTCCGTCGACCTGTTCGACCTGCGGCGCATTGCGCGACGCCTCGAAACGCATGGTCGTTTCGCCGATACGCAGGACGTCGCCTTCGCGGAGCAGATGCTCCTTGATGCGCTTCTCGTTGACGAAGGTGCCGTTGGCGCTGTTGAGGTCGACGACCGTAAACCCGCTCTGAAGCTTACGCACGACGGCGTGGAGCCTCGAGGCCCTTCCATCCCGCAACACGAGATCCACCATTGGCGCCACGCGGCCGATCCGGGTCTCCTTTGATGAGAGCTCGTGGACCGATTCCTTGCCATCGGGGCCGTGGATTACGAACTTCGCCATGTGCTACCGCGCCTCCGAACCTGTCCTTACCATTCGTATTCTCGATTGATGTCCATCACGTGGATCCGCGGATGGGCGATTTCGGCGAACTCCGCCACTACGGCCCGTCGGAAGAACGGCTTGATGTGCACGGCATAGATGTCAGGCTCGCCGGCGAGCTTCGGAAGCTCTTCGATGAGCGACCGGGGCGTGAGGTGTCCGGAGCGTTCGGCCAGGGGCTCTTCCGTGCTTGGAAACGAAACGTCGACGAAGACTGCCTTGAGGTTCGGGAGCTTGCTCGCCTCTTCCCAGAACGAATCCGTCTTGTACGTGTCGGACGTGAACGCGAGGCTCATCTCGCCGTCCTCGACGAGCATTCCCGTGCACGTGACCGGGTGGTTCACGAGAATCGGCGTGATGCGAAGCCCGGCCGCTTCGAAAGGCTTGTTTACCTCGATGAGCTGGAACTGGAGCGTCGCCTCGCTGCTGTTCGGCAGAGGGATCTTCGTGAAGTCAGGCCAGATACGATTGTTGAATACGTGCTGCTGGAGGTCCGTGATCACCGGGCCGATGCCGTAGACGAGCATAGGTTCGGTCAGAAACGCATAGAGGTCGGCGATCATGATCGGCAGCGAAGCAATGTGGTCCGCGTGCGTGTGCGTCACGACGAAGTGGCGAATGCCGAGCTGATCCTGCGGATTGAGCGAGAAGCCAATGCTCCCGCCGTCGATGACCAATCGGTCATTGACCAGGAACGACGTCAGCGTCTGACAGTCAAACGGCCGCGCCACATTGCTCGGAAGGAGCCGGACCTTCATATCGGAATCTCGCTCGCTCGGATGCGGTCTGTTTCGGAATAGGAGACTGGGTGTGTCGGACGAGTATCAACCCGGCGGCAAGGATACACGCAAACCGGAAGGAGGGAAACGCGCGCGGCGAGTGGCGCTGAATCCGAGAAGCGAGGCAGGCAGCCGAACAGCCTGACCCGTGCCCTGGCTCGGTGCAGGCTCACTGCACTCTTGCGTCTTTGCGTCTTCCTTTGCGCCTTTGCGAGAACCTCTTCGACGGCTTGAAGAGTTTCTCGCAAAGGCGCAGGCGAGGACGCAAGGACGCAAGAGAGCCGCCGTGAATCAGGCCTGTGCCGCCGCCGCGTCGCGCATGGCGCCGATCAGGATTCGGGCGACCTCTTCGCGCGTGAACTCAGCCGGAGGAACCTCGCCGGCCTGGAGCATCTCGCGAACCTTCGTACCCGAGAGGAACACGTGGTTCTCCTTGCCGTGCGGGCAGGTCTTCACCGACGCCATTCCTCCGCACACCCGGCAGAAGAACGCGTGATCGAAGAACATCGGCGCGATACCGATCTCCTCTGGCGTGAACTCGCGGAATATGTGGTGCGCGTCGAACGTGCCGTAGTAGTTGCCGACGCCCGCGTGATCGCGGCCGACGATGAAATGTGTGCAGCCATAGTTCTTGCGGATGAGCGCATGGAATATCGCCTCGCGCGGTCCCGCATAACGCATGTTGGCCGGATTGACGGCAAGCAGTGTCCGGTCGCCGGGGTAGTACTTGTCGAGGATGACCTTGTAGCACTCCATCCGGACATCGGCCGAAACGTCATCGGACTTGGTCGCGCCAACGAGCGGGTGCAGGAGCAGTCCGTCGACGGTCTCCATTGCGCACTTCTGAAGGTATTCGTGGGCACGGTGGATCGGGTTGCGAGTCTGGAACGCGACTATGGTCCGCCATCCGCGTTCGGCGAAGGCCGCGCGAACGGCTGCCGGATCGAGGCGGTACTCGGGGAACTCCGGGTTCGCCGGCCTGTTGACGACCGAGACCGGACCGCCGATGAATACGTCACCCTGCGCGAGGACGGCCGCGACGCCGGGATGGGCTTCGTCCGTGGTGCGATAAACCTTCTCGCATTCGTTCGCCTTGTCGTAGGTGAATCGGTCCTCGACGGCCATGACGGCGAGAATGCGTCCGGCGGGATCCGCCAGGGCGACTTCGGTTCCGGGCTCGATGGACGCGGCGACGTCGGATGAAACAGCGAGCGTCACCGGAATCGTCCACGGCAGTCCGTTTGCGAGGCGCATCTCTTCGACGACGCGTGTGTAGTCGGCCTGACCCATGAAGCCCGTGAGGGGGCTGAAGGCGCCAATGGCGATCATCTCGAGGTCCGACATCTGACGGTCGTCGAGCGTGATTACGGGCAAGGTCGCAGCGCGCGCCAGGAGCGCGTCGCGTTCAGCGCCGGCGACCTCGCGATTCACGAGAACGCCGCCGTGCGGTGCAATAGTCTCCATATCGATACAAGTACTCCTTCTGTGTTCGGCCACGATGGCAAGAAAACCGGCAAGTCTATGGGGGTCCGGCTGGGCCGTCAAGGACGTGAGTCGTTTCTGCTCCCGGTGTCTACGCGCTCTGTTATGGAACATGTTCAGGATCAGACTGCGTGTGAAGAAGGCACGGCCAATTCCGTGATCTCTCTGGAACGGGCGCTCGAGCGAAACCCGACCTCGACCGCGGAGCGGTCGAAGATAATAGCCGTGGGTCGCACGGGGGCGAGTGCATCGAGCCCTCGTGCGACCCACGGTAACTCCACCCAGAGCGCGCCGACCGCGGAGCGGTCGCATTGTTTCCTTAATGGCAAGCATCGCGACGACGGGTGCGGCATCGCCTGTGACGCGCGTCATCCTCTGGACTGACGATGCGACCGCTCCGCGGTCGGACCGAGGTTGACGGCGTTACCGCGGGTCGCGTGTGCTCGTTGCACTCGCCCCGCGACCCACGGCTATTCCTTC
>CAZXLQ010000097.1:0-16028 GCA_964641945.1 uncultured Clostridia bacterium | reverse complement strand
GATCGGGAACGTCGACCCCGACGCCGGCACGCACACCACCGTCGCGCCCGGGCAGCTGTCCACGGCCGCAGGCGTCGCGAAGGTCGCCACTCCCGAGCACTGGCCCGCCGTGTTCGGCTGCGTGATGTTCGCCGGGCACGTCACCGTCGGCGCCTGCGTGTCGTTGACCGTCACCGTGAACGAGCACGTCGAATTCGGCAGCACCGAATTTGCCGCCGTGCACGTAACCGTCGTCGTCCCGATCACGAACGTCGACCCTGAGGCCGGAACGCACGTCACCGTCGGCACCGGACATCCGGTCGCCGTCGGCGGCGTGAACGTCACCGCCGCTCCGCACACGCCGGTCGTGTTGCTGACCGTGATGTTTGCCGGACACGCGCCGATAACGGGCGGAATCGGGATCGTCGTCATCGTCGGATCGGCAGCGCCACCGACTGCCGGGTCGTCCGTCAGCACGTTCGCAAAGTTCGAGCCCGTGATCGTCCCCTGGTTCGACACCGTGCACACGCCCACCGGGAACGGCGTGTCGATCGTCACCCGGAACGTGACCGTCACCGTCTTGCCGGCCGGCACCGTCCCGATCGTCCGCGTCACAGTCTCGCCCGAACGGTTGTCGTCGAGTTTCGTGGAAGTAGGGACAACACCGCCGATGGTCGGGATTTCGGGCTGCACGGTGACGGTGGCGACCGTGGCGCCGGCCGACGACGATCCGCCGTCCGTCGCCTTGTTCGCCGAGTCGCCATCGGACGGGAATCCTCCGTCTCTGCGCAAAGGCAACCGCCGCACACCTGGCGAAAGGCTTTCCTGCATAAGCGGGCGAAGTCGCTTCGGAGTACGATCACGACCCTGCAGATACACACTGCCAAACTCGCGCATCAGGGCCGACAGGAGGTCGATCTTCCCGTGCGCATCGCCGAGTTCCGTGGCCTGACGCTCCTTGCCCGGCACGAGCAGGTCAAACTCGAAGTCGTCCGACGGCGTCGCGTCGAAATACCAGCCGTAACCAGCGGCAGTCTCATCGAACAGGATCCCGTTCGGCATGATGACCGCCAGTTGGTCCCCTGGCAGATCCGAAACCTCGACCGACATCGACTGGAGTCGAGCCACCACTTCGGCGGGGATTCCGGCCGCGGCCCAGCGCTCGATCGCAGCCTGCGCCATCCAGGTCAACTCATCCTGCGTGAGCTGGGGGGCGATGGCCTGATCGACGTCGGTAACGCCACGAGCGGCCACCAACGCCTCGTGCGTGGGCGCGTTTCTCACGTCATCCCCGTTCGAATCGCTGCCATCGTTCTTTGAAACCGCTCCATCGGCAGCCTTGAACGTTCCGATCGGGCCTGGAATGAGCGAAATGGTCCCGAGCGTTCCCGCGCTTCCGGTATTGTTATGAGCCGGATTCGTGTGGCTTTCCGTCAACTCCGTCGCCGCGTTCGCGCTTGCGGGAGCATTGTCCACGAGCTGAAACGTCGACGTACTCGACTGTACGAGCGCCAGATACTGCGGAAGCAGGTCTGTGGCGGTGTTGCCAGCTGGCACGATATTTCCACGTACATCGGCGCGAATGCTGTTGGCGACTGTGAGCGCATTCGACTGAATGAGAATCGCCGAGAGTGGAAAGCTCGGCGCCTGAGGGTTGACGTCATTATTCGAGACTGTAACGTCCAGCCCGCCCGTACCGTTGCGCGCGATGATCTCGATACCACGTCCATTCGGCGTCTGCCGGATCAAATTGCCATGCAGGACGATAGTTGCGTCCGACCCCCCGTTGATGTTCACCCGGATACCATTACCGATCTCCGAGCCCGAACTTAGCGCTCCCGAATTGCCGATCGTGTTCGCTTCGACCCTTCCAAAGAACGTGCCGGCAAAAGCCCCTGCCGCCCCAAAGATGTTCATGGCGTGACTTCGCGCGCCAGTCATCGTGTTGTTCAGAACCCTGAACGAGTGGCTGCCAACGGGGTCGGTGTCGTTTTGCTGATTCAGATCGATGTGAATGTTGTTATTCGTAAAGATGCTGTTCTGAATCGTGAGCAGCGTGATGACCGAATCTTCCAGGTTGTTGACGAAGATGCCCCGCGCCGACGGACTGCCGGTTCCTCCGGCGATGTTCGCGCCGGCGAAGGTGCAGTTGTCGACGAGGAACGCAGTGAAAACCGCGCTATTGCGCAATTCCAGGTTGATTCCGGAATTACCGGTTCTGCGGAACGTACAGCCCGTTACATTCCAGGTCGACGTACCGCTCCCGACCACGGCGGTCAGATTGTTGTGCGGTGCACTCCCGGACGCCGGTCCAATGACCGAATTGGTGATGTTGATAGTGCCATTGACACTCGTCGGCGTGATCGACGGGTCGCCATTCGTGTAGTTGTTGAAGTCGAGACTCGCGTCGAATGATGCCGTTCCGCTACTGTCGCTGATCGTACAGCGGTTCAACGTGAATCCGTTGATATCCGTGATCGCCAGCAGGTCTGTCCCGGGATCCGTGACATTCACATAGTTAATGCTGACGTTCATCGTGTTGTGCAGACGAATTCCGGCGGAAGTTGTGTTCTGAATCGTTCCGCCCGAGCCATCGTTCAGGGCTCCGCCGTTACCGGCAATCGTGAAACTCCCGCTTGTGCTCATCAGAACGACACCGTTGGCGCCGCCATTAGCCGACACACTCGTCAGCACAAGACCGAAAGAGGTATCGTCCCCGCCGTGGACCTGTTGATCTCGACCGCAGTCGCGCTCGTTGTGGCGATCGCTCCGCTCGTCGACGTGATCGTTCCGGCCGCGGCTGCAACGCCGTGCGTCGCGTGCAGGCCTCGCTGACCCGACTCCGGCGTCAGGTTCAAGCTGCCGAACGTCACGTTGCCCGTGTTGTCGATGAGCCGGACGCTCGTGTTGCCGGTCGTGTCGCCGTCCGGGTTCGTGACCGAAGTGTTGCCGAAGTTGAGCGCCGCGCCCGCCGGCGCCGTCGACACCTGAATGCCGATGCCCGTGGCGTTCGTTACCGTCGTTCCGCCCGTCGTGCTCAAGCTGCCACCGACCGTCGTCAGGATCACGCCGTTCGTCGCACTCGTCGTCGACGAGATGCCCTGGAAGATCGCATCGAGCGTTCCCGTCGTCAGGTCGAGCGCGCGGCCCGTTCCGTCGAGCGTCACGTCCCGAACCGTCAGCGTTCCGAAGCTCGTACCCGTGATGTCGGACGTCGTCGCGTTGCCGAATGACAGACCCTGGATCCGGTTTCCCGTCCCGAGCGTCACCGTCACGCCGCCACTCGTCACCGTCGGATTCGCACCGCCAGTCGCCGGCAGTGCCGTGCTGTATGGCTGCACCGTCAATCCCGTGATCGCCGCGAGCGTCTGGCTCGCGCCCGCACCGAGGAATCGCTGGTTGTTCAGGAGCGTGAAGCCGCTCGAGCGGTCCGTGCCCGTCACGCCCAGGACTCGATTCCGGCTCGGAAGCGTCTCGAAAGTCATCACGGCCGCAGCCGTCGCCCGCCTCGTTGAAGACGGGAAACTCGATCTCGACGCGCCTGTCCGGTCGTACGTCCCATCGATTCCAATCGAGGGCGCGGCGATCACGCCTCGAATGCTCGCGGGCCATCTCGGCGGCATTCGCCACTACGGAGTCAAGGATTTCTCGAACGGCCGCAACATCGACTTCGAGCACTACGATTCCGTAGAGGATTCGCTCGCAATCTTCGGTGCCGACCCGCTAGTGGCGCAGCCGGGCACGAAATACCTTTATTCGACGTTCGGTTACACGCTGTTGAGCCGGGTCGTCGAGCGCGCTTCGGGTGAGGAATTCCTCGAGTGCGTGCGTAAGCGGGTCACCGAACCGCTCGGCATGCGTGACACGACGGGCGACCGCGTGCGTGCCATTGTGCCGAATAGAACGCGGTTCTATTCACGGGGAAACGACGGAACGATCCTGAATGCGGCGTACGTCGACTCGAGCTACAAGTGGGCCGGGGGCGGGATTCTCTCGACCGCGGAGGACCTCGTGCGATTCGGCTCGGCGCACCTGAAACCAGGGTTCCTGAAGGCCGAAACGCTCGATTCGATGTTCACCTCACAACGGACGTCTGACGGCAAGGAGACATCGGTCGGCATCGCGTGGCGCATCGGGACCGACACGGCGGGGCGGCGGATCGTCCATCACGCCGGCAGCATCGCGGGAGGACGCGCAGTCGTTGTGGTGTACCGCGATTCCGGAGTGGTGGTTGCCCTACTTTCAAACCTGAGCGATACGCCACAGGCGGTCGAGCGAACGGCCATGACCATCGCCGAGTATTTCATCCAGCCTGCCGCATCGCGACCCTCGACCGGCGCATGGCCGGGCGGAACGTTCGGGTACACGGTCGATGGTGCCGAGGCCGACGCCACCGGGAGAATCGAGCTGCGGAGGACGCGCGGAGCGCTCGAAGGGTCAATGACGGTTGCTAGATCCGTGGCGGGCGTCGTCGGACCGGCTCGCATCGTGGAGCTCGATGTCCGACAGGATCGCATTCGCGGTGTCGTAGCGGCGCCGTCGGGGCTCTACCCGATCGAGCTGCGCATCACGGACCTCGGAATGAACGGGACGATCGAGGTCGGAGCCGCTCCCGGTCGCACGGTGACGTTCCATGCCGTGCCGACACCCTTCGGTGTCGATGCGCCGTATCGCTGACGACCGTCCACGACCCTTCGCTGGGATTTTACATTGACCTCGACGAAGTGCGCTGTAACAGGATCCGAGGAAGGGTCGTAGCTCGACTTGGCGAGCAAACGCCCGGATTTCGTTGGGGGAAACCAACACGGTGGCTGGGCGCCCTTCTCCGGACGAAGCGCAGCCATTATGGCCGTTATCGGACGGATAGATGAGCCACGAGCGAGCTCCGACACAACCACCGTCTTGTCCATGATTGACAATGTCGGACATTTCTCGTAGATTGGCAGTCAGGGAGTATCAGAGTTTATGAACGTCAATTTGACCGACCGGCTTGAAGAGTTCGTCAGAGACAAGGTCGATTCTGGCCTCTATAACTCCGCGAGCGAGGTTGTGCGTGATGCTCTTCGGTTGCTTGAGGAGCAAGACCAGTTCCGGAAGGCCAAGCTGGAAGCCCTTCGCGGTGAGATACAGAAAGGGCTCGATAGCGGACCGTCCGCCCCGCTCGATATGGGAGTCATCAAAGCCAAAGCTCGCAAGCTCTTTGAGGCCGAGCGGGCCCGGTGAAACGGCTTGAGCGGCGACCCGAGGCCGAAGTCGATCTACTTGGCATCTGGGTCTACGTTGCTACGGAGGCGGATGCTTCGATTGCCGATGGTGTGCTTGATCGCATCGAGGAGTCCTTGCACTTACTGGCCAACACCCCGGAGATGGGACGCGCACGTCACGAGCTTGGCTTGGACCTCCGCAGCTTTCCCACTCGCCGCTATGTGATCTTCTACCGTATTACCGACGAAACCGTTGAAGTTGTGCGCGTCCTGGAAGGTTCCCAGGATATCCCTTCGATCATGTTAGGCGACCTGCCCAGTTGACCTAGCCTAGTGCTAGGCGTGTGCCACACCGAGCGGAAATCCGCGAGAGAGGCAAAAGGCAATGAAGGCAAAGAATACGTCGAACAATCAATCTGACGATCCGCGACGTGCTTGAGTGGTTTAAGGCCCTGGCCGCCGATCCGGATTCTGCAGGCTACCAGACGCTCATCAACAACGCCCTTCGCGAGCGAATGGAAAGAGAAACGGTCAAGAACGACCTGCGCGAGAGCTGGCGGGGTCTGGTTCTCGATGAAGATTTCGTGAAGACTCTCACGGATCGCGTGGCCGTGTGCCTGGCCTCGCGAACAGTCGGAGAGCAGAAACGAGCTCCAGCCGAATAGTGAGGACGTCGACCGTCGCTGAAACGTTCGAAACTAGGAGATTCAATCGAGGACACAGGCAAACGGGTTCTCTTCTCAAAGCCCGGAGCCGATGGAAAGGGGGCGTGGGAATGAGCACGGCAAGCGAGAAGACGAATCCCATCGAGCGGATCGAGCACGCACTTCGTGCCCGGTTCCCGGCCGCGGAGCTTGAGCTCGACGCTGCCGAGACCCGGACGGGCGGATGGTTTCTCGACGCTCGGCTTGCCGGCCACCACGTCGTCGTCGAGTGGAGACTCGACCGCGGGTTCGGCATCACGTCGGATTCTGAGCTCGCCTACGGCGAGGGTGCCGACGAACTTTTCACAGATGAAGGCGCCGCACTCTCGCGTGCGATTGAACTCCTCGAAACGCGCGGTCGCACGTCGCACACCTGCCAATAGCCGGGTGATAACGCCCGAGTTCTGTGCAGCAGGCTGTGAAGACTCGGTACGAATCCAGAATGGTGCGAGGTCAGGCTTCTCACTCTCCTTGTCGCCCATCCGGCCTCTGTTGTGTACCTTACGGGCTGCTACTCTCGGCGCCGATGCTTCGGGGGGGCTTAGAGTACAAGTCCGTCTGTTGAAGGGACCCCCATAGGCCATGGACATCCTCCAGATTCTGTCATCGCACGACGTCGAAGTTGATCATATCGATGGCATACCCCCCGCGTGGGGCGACGTGATCGACAGACTCGTCCTCGACCTCAAGAACCTGGGCTGGCGAGGACACCTTCGTTCGATCACCGCCCGAGACGGTGAACTCGGCGTCGAGCTCGCCGGTGAGGTGACTCCCGCAATGCTCGCGCGAACAGCCCGCGCGGCCGACGAGGCGCGACTCGTCTGTGAGGAATGCGGCGCAGCGGCCCGGGACGAGCGTCCGGGGAGGGCACTCTGCTCGCGGTGTGCGACACTTGACGCCGCCGTCGCCGCCGCACTCAGTGCGGTGCCCGACGAGACGACGCTCGGCACGCTCGTCTACGAACTCTACGTCGCGTGGGATCTGCAACGACGCGTGGCGACGCCCGACGAGGACCGGACGACTGGCCAGGTAGTTGGATACAGCTCCGAAGAGGTCTACGACGAGCTCCGACTCTGGTCTATCGAGGGGCAGCCGCTCTCGCCGGGCGAGCCGCCGCTCGCACTGTCTGCACCGGGCTGGAGTTCGCTCGTCGAGGCACTCGAGCAACCGCAGGCATCTAACGGCGAGCTCAACCGACGCCGGTGCGAGCCCTCAGGACCGGTTGACGCGGAAAGCCGCCCGCGCTTTCTCGCCCGGCTGCGGCGGGAGCGCGTCTGGAAAGCAGCGCTCGAGTCGCATACCCGATCGGTGACGCTATCGGGCGTCAGTTGGGACACCTGCCGCACGCTCCGCCAGCAGGAGGCAGGCGGCGCCCGCTTCACGTATCGAGCGGGCACTCTGGAGATCCGCGAGCCCGGACCCGCGCACCAGCTCGCGGCTGCGGCGCTCGCAGTCGCCGTGGCGACTGTATCGCGCGTATGCGGCGAACGGCTCGAGATCCTGACAGCGCCGACGTTCGAGGACGAGGACGTCGGTATCACCGTGGCTCCTGACCTGGCCGTCGTGTGTCCGGGCGCGGGGCCCCGCACCGGTGTAGTCGTCGACATCGCGTTCGACGACTCAGCCGCACGGCGTCTCGAGATCTATGCACTTCTAGAAGTGCCCGAGGTGTGGCACTTCGGCCGAGACGCGGTCGAGATCTTTCTGCTCGGCGACAGCGGTTACGTCGACGCGACGGCGAGCGCGCTCTTGCCTGCGCTTCGCCGGCTAACTCTCCGCCACATCGTCGAGACCGCCGTCCGAGGCGATCTCGTCGACGCGCGCCGGTACACCGAACGCTTACTGGGCAAGCGATAATCGAAAGGCGGCATGAGCGGCGCACGCCGCATACCGCGCAAGGCGACGACGACGCACATTGTCTCGCTTCGTCCTGCCGGGAGGGGGTTGGCTTATGGGAATGTTCGACGAACTCGAGTGCGAGTACCCGCTTCCACATCCTGAGCGTCAGGAGGACGTCTTCCAGACGAAGTCGCTCGACTGTCTGATGCATCGATACCGGATCACGCGGGACGGTCAGCTGCTTTGCTTTTCAGCGTGCGGATGGGGCGAGGAAGACGAGAACGAGGCGGGAACGCGGCCGGAGCCCGAGCGCGTGGTGTACCACGGGGACGTGCGCTTCTACAGCAGCTTCAGGCTCGACGCCACTCACTGGCGCCTTTTGGAGTACGAGGCGCGCTTCACGAATGGCGGCCTCGAGTGGCTTCGGACGGTTGAAGACCGCGTCGACGAGCACAAGCCCGTCGTCCGCGAGCCCGAACCGGACCCGACCCTCGAGGGTCTGCCGGCCGCCACGCGGTCTCGGATCGCCGGCATGGACTACCACGTTGTCGAGGGCGATGAGCGCGGGCGCCGGGACTGGTCCTCGATGCTCCAGTCGTGCGACCCAGAGATCCGTCAGTTTGGCTATCAATGGGTCCTGCTCCCGGTGTCACGCGAGCGACACGTTCACCTTCGGCCAGTTTCCGTCATCAACGGCAGTTCGGGCCGAGAGGTCGTCTTGCTTCTCGAGGACGACCAAGCCTCCGGGCGCCGCGGTTACGTCGCGGTCTGCGAGCGCGTCACGACGGAGTTTCCGATAGTCTTCGTAGCGACGCTCTGGCACGAGTGCGAGCTGGCCGACGCTCAGACCCCAAAGGAGCAGGGCGACGAACTGCCCTGGTGTGAGTCAGGCGAGTGAGCGAGTCGCTCCCGCCGACCTCAATCACAAATCGACCGCCTCGTGCGGTCGTTGACTCGGAGTCCGGGCGTACTTCCAAGTAGGTAGGAAACGTTTGAGTGAGGGAACGATGGTTGAAGAAACGATTCAGGAAGTCGAATACCTTGCGACGACCCGTCTCGGGGAGAAGGGGCAGCTCACGATCCCGAAAGCGTACCGCGACATTCTGGGACTCGAGCCCGGGGCGCCGATTGCAGTCGTGCGGGTGGGCACGGGACTGATGCTCTTCGCCGAGCAGGCGCGATTCAAGGAGCTCTGTGATCGCATCGCCAGAGCGCTCCCGGAGCACGGTGTTTCGGACGCCGATCTGCTCGGCACGCTGCCCGAGATTCGGGACCGCGTCTATGCCAGCCTCTATCCTGAGCTCGTCGAGGCGGCTGACGTTGCCAAGCCACGTCGCGGTCGATCGGGGAAATGAGCGCTCGCCGGCCGCTTCGGCTGTTTCTTGATTCAAACGTCCTGACAGGTGGGATGGTCTCGGCCCGGGGTCTCGACAACCGCTCTGCGTCGCCCGAGTGGCGCGACTCGTTCTCGCCGAGGTTGTCCGCCTCGAAGTCGAGCAGAACCTCCTCCAGCACGCAGAGCGAATGGGCAAGGCACAGGCCTCCCGACTGTTGGCAGATTATGGAGCGCTATTGCGCCTGGCTAAGCCTGAGGTCGTGCCGCCTCCGCCTGCGGCCGAGGTTGCCAGCTCCCGCCATCTCATTCGTCACGCGGCCGACGTTCCCGTGCTCCTTTCGGCGATCGCCTGTAATCCGGACTGGCTGCTGACGCGAGACACCGACCACTTCACACAGACGGTGGCGCGGCGAACGGGCCTCCGGATTGCGACGCCCAACGAGTTCCTTCGCGTCATCGCGGAGCGAGTCGACCACTGATCTCGGCGCGGCGATGTTCTGCCTTGGCAAGAATAGAGCCACTGTGCTGCTGACAACGCCGACGCGCCAAGACGTAACTTTCAAGCTCCACGATCGGACACCGCACAATTTGCGGCGCGGCTAGGCCTCGATCGCCGTATCCCCCCGACCTTAACCAGCCAGCCGAAATGCGTCCCGCATGCGATCCTGCTCCCGGCCAGGTATTCCCAGCTTGTGGGCGATCGTAGGCCACTGTGCCACGACGGACCTGAAGCGCTCGACGATCTCGTTCGACGACCTAGAGTTCACGCGAAAGTACGGCGCCACGGATTTTGCAAGGTCGAGATCCAGATCATTGTCGGCTTCGCTGATATTGAGCCGCAGGCCGGTTGAGTCGGGCACGGGGTTCATGTCGTAAGCCTCGGACAGCCGCCAGCCCTTGCCCGGATTCAGGATGAATCCGTGGTTGCGGAGATGGTCGTCGCTATTGGAAACAAGAATGTTGAAAACGATGCGTGACCAGAGCTCGCGAAGATCCGCATCAGGCTGGGATCCCTGGTTCATGATCACTTCCGCGATCTCCAGATAGCTCGCGCCGGTCGAGGCATCGTCCCCATCCACGTGATCGGTGAGCGTCATCGCGGACGCAAAGTGCAGTCGCCGTCCGGCGGTGGTTCGATCGAATCGCTTCACAAGGAACGTATGGTGCGCGCTTGCGAACCGTCGTCCGCGGGCAATCGGAACGCGCAGCCCGCATGCTGTGGCCAGCGTCTGGACGACGAGCTCCCACGCGCCGACGTCGACCTCATCGCGTACGCTCGGAAACTTGGCGATCCAGAGGTGATCGTCCGGATCGATGACGCTTGCCTTGGGGCGAGCGCCGCCAAGAGAGCCTCCGGGCGCGATCAGCATGCTGAGCCACGCGTCGCCCTCGATCGCGGTGTTGTCTTCGTCGCGCTCGATCGCGAGACTCGCGGCCTCGAGCTCTCTGAGCCGGACGAACGGCGGGGCGGCCTCGTCGTCCCGATCGTCGAGAAACCCGTCGGTGTCGTCGAGTCGGTATCGCAGCGCTCCGACACGAAACGGGTCGTGTACGCCGAGAAGGTAGTCGGATTCGTAAAGCCGAGCCGACTTCTCTCGACGGCCTGCGCGCTGCTCGCGCTCGAACCGTCTTTGCATCAGGAGACGTCCCCAACGGTCGGGACTCGAGTCGGCGAAAACCCCGAACGTATCTCGGCCACGAGGCGGATACTGGCGACCATTAAAGAGTCCGAGCCGCGGATCGAGCTGTACGTTCGAGATCGCAGGAGCACTCAGGGCAACGTCGTCGAACTCGAACTCAAAGACCTCGCGGCCGCCGGAGCGTCGTGCGATAAGCGTTCCCAATCGTAGTGGCTCGGACAGCCCGTTCCAGTCGGCGTAGACGGCAATCGGCGTAGACATGACGTCAGCGCTTCCTCTTCGACTCGGATGCGTCCGAGCGGATCAGTCTCGCCAGAGCGTCGGAGCTTGCGAACCCGCCACTCTCCGTAAGGTCACGTACATCCGATGTAGCAGCGTCTGGTTGCGGACTCGCGCCATCGCCATCACTTGGCTTGTGGACTTGCCCGGTCGTGAGAGCCGACGCGACAGGCTTGCGAACACGGCGGCCGCCTGTCGCAAGCAGCCGATCGTCCTGCAGGTCACGACCGAGCGAGTCGTCCTGAGCGAGCAGGTCGAGGTCCTCATCCATTCCTAGCACCTGGAGGACCGAGAGGTAGGCCCCGATGGTCACACCGGCTTCACCACGCTCGAGGTTGCGCAGGGTCATCGGCGACATTCCGGCCCGCTCGGCGACCTGTTTGGCAGGAAGGCGCCGGCGAAGCCGTGCCAGTCGCAACCGCTCGCCGAAACGAAGCAGCCGTCTGGCTGTCAACGGGAGTAGAGGAGCCGTCTTCATTGCCATAGTGCAAGTATTCTAGCGTATTCTCAGGAAAATCACTAGAATACTTACCCCTCGGCTCGACATCCACCCGCGCCAACTTGATAACCGTGCGTGAGATACTGTCGCGGAGTTTCAATAAGCATCACCCCGGAGTCGAATTGGCTCTGCCCATCGGGCGTTCAGCAAGTGCTCCCGGGCATCAGCGCCTCGGACTGGGAGTAGGATAAGCGGCATCGGCGAACGCACCGTTGGAGTTCTCGAGTGACACAGCCCGACAACGATGTACCGCGAGCGGCTGAGTCCGAAAGACGGCGCGACGAACTGGCCGACGAACTCGCGCGGGTTACTGCGGACCTCGAGCGGATCGAAGTGCTGAAAGCCGAGACGCAGCGCAGACTCGACCGACTTCGCAGCCAGTTGATGACTCTTGACGGAGCCCTTGAGCTCGAGTCGAACAGCCCGAGATCGTCTGCGAGTCTTCCGACCGGCATCGCGCTTCCGGTGACGAAGCGCGCATCGGAAGTGAAGTCGCCGACCGGCGGCCCGCAAACACCGGCCGAGAAAGTCAAACTCTTCCGATCGCTGTTCCGTGGCCGCGAAGACGTCTACGCAACGCGATTCGTCAGCAAGAAAACCAGCCGGCCAGGCTATGCGCCCGCTTGCTCGAACAAGTTCGTACCCGGTGTGTGTGATCTTCCGAAAGTGAAGTGCGGCGACTGCGCGAACCAGGCGTTTCTTCCCGTCGACGATGCTGCAATCCTCGCGCACCTGCGAGGACAGCACGTGATGGGCGTCTACCCGATGCTCGCCGACGAGACGTGCTGGTTTCTCGCGATCGACTTCGACAAGCACTCGTACCTCGATGATGTTCGGGCTGTCGTGCAGACGTGCCGGCGACTCGACGTTCCGTTTGCCGTCGAGCGCTCTCGTTCAGGGAACGGAGCGCACGTCTGGTTCTTCTTCTCTGCCCCTGTCGTCGCGTCGACCGCGCGCCAGTTCGGTTCCCTGATCCTCACCAGAACAATGTCAGAACGGCACGAGCTGGGGATGGACTCCTACGACAGGCTGTTTCCCAATCAGGACACCATGCCGCGCGGTGGCTTCGGAAACTTGATCGCGCTTCCGCTCCAATACGGACCTCGAAAAGAGGGGAACTCCGTGTTCCTTGACGATGAGATGGCTACGATCGCGGACGACGAGCAGTGGACGCATCTCTACTCCATTCGCCGAATCGATCCGTCGACAATCGAGCGGCTCGTGGACGAAGCGATCCGAACCGATGGCGTCCTCGGCGTCCGATCGATCGACAACTCTGACGAGGAGGATGCCACCCCATGGGCGACTTCGCCGTCTCGGGCGCGCAGTCTGGCGTTTCGCCCGGATTGCGGCGAGGACCTTCCCGACCGCGTTCGGGCGGTCCTTGCGCAACGGCTCTTCGTCGAGAACGCGGGGCTGCCGTCTCGACTCGTTGACCAGATCAAGAGGATTGCTGCTTTCCAGAACCCCGAGTTCTTCAAGAAGCAGGGTATGCGGCTGTCTACGGCACTGACGCCGCGCGTGATCTCGTGCGCGGAAGATCTTCCGTGCCACGTCGCACTTCCTCGAGGCTGCGTCAACGATCTGAACGAGCTGTTGCGGATTCACGGCATCACGCTCGACGTCGTCGACGAACGAGTCTCGGGCGAGCCACTGGAAGTGCAGTTTCGCGGCGAGCTCACACCAGTGCAGAAGGACGCCGCGAGGGCGATCCTGGCTCACGACATCGGGGTGTTCGTAGCTCCTCCCGGCACCGGCAAGACCGTGCTCGGAACCTATCTGGTTGCCGAGCGCGGCTGCAACGCGCTGGTTCTCGTTCACCGGCGCCCCTTGCTCGATCAATGGCGAGCGCAGCTCTCTTTGTTCCTCGGCCTGGAACCTCGCGAGATTGGTCAGATTGGAACGGGCAAGCGGAGGCCGACGGGAACGATCGACGTTGCAATGGTTCAGAGTCTCGTGAAGAAGGACTCGGTGGACGAAGTTGTCGCGAACTACGGCCAGGTCATCGTCGATGAATGCCACCACGTTCCGGCGGTGTCGTTCGAACGAGTACTGGCATCGTTGAAGGCGCGGTACATTGTCGGACTGACGGCCACGCCGCGACGTCGCGACGGACATCATCCTATCGCCGAGATGCAGCTTGGCCCGGTTCGCTTTCGACTCGACGCGAGGTCACAGGCGGGCCGGCGTCCCTTCGAGCATCGGCTGATCGTTCGCGAGACCGGATTCCGCGCGGATGGCGTGGATGCTTCGCCCGGAGTGCAGGAGCTGTACGCCCTGCTGGCTCGTGACGAAGCTCGCAACCGGATGATCCTCGACGACATCCTGATGGCTCTCGAGGACCGTCGGTCACCGATCCTGCTCACCGAAAGGCGAGAGCATCTCGAGATGTTTGCCGAGCGACTCAGGGGCTTCGCGCGCAATCTGGTCGTGCTTCAGGGCGGAATGAATTCAAGAGAGGGTCGGGAATCGCGCGAGCGGTTGGCGTCGATTCCCGCCGACGAAGAGCGCCTGATCATCGCAACCGGGCGCTACATCGGAGAAGGGTTCGACGATTCACGGCTCGACACGTTATTCCTCGCGATGCCGGTTTCTTGGAGAGGGACGCTTGTCCAATACGCGGGTCGCCTGCATCGGCTTCATCCCGGGAAACAAGAGGTGAGGATCTACGATTACGCCGACAACGAGGTACCGATGCTGCGCCGGATGTTCGAGAAACGACTGCGCGGTTATCAGGCGATCGGATACCGGCCAGGAGTTGAGCCGCTCGGCCATCGCTGAGTTGCAAGTGCTCGGCCCGCAACTCTTGCTGCCAGTATGTGCCGTCCCGACTTCGGCCAACTTGCCGCCTGTATCTGGTGGGACTCCTTAATCCGCATGTGCTGCGCTCCCTTCGCCGACTGACATGGCTTCGAGTCCGAAGAACGCCCGGGCCGTCCGTGTGGTCGACTCGGCGACATCCGAATAGGTCCGTCCAGTTGCTCGCGCGACCTCCTCAACGACGTGCGGCAGCGTTGCCGGTTCGTTCCGGCGATCCGCCAGCTGCGGCTTCAGGTTTCGCGGAAGAAGAAACGGGGCGTCGGTCTCGACCATCAGCCGGTTGGCGGGAATCCGCCCGACGAGCTCCCGCAGGTGGGTGCCACGCCGCTCATCGCAGATCCAGCCGGTGATGCCGATGTGCAGGTCCAGATCGAGATATGCCTCGAGCTCCGCGAGCGTGCCTGTGAAACAGTGCACCACCGCGCCGACCAGGCGACCCCGATTAGGACGCAGCAGGTCGACGAGCCGCACGTGGGCGTCCCGCTCGTGCAGAAAGAGCGGCTTCCCCAGTTCGCACGCAAGCTCGACCTGTGCTTCGAACCACCGCTCCTGCACCGGCCTCGGAGAGAAGTCGCGGTTGAAGTCGAGACCGCATTCGCCGATCGCGACGGCACGCGGATGCCCGGCCATCCCGCGCAATGCCCCGATCGTCGCGTCGTCGCTCTGTTTTGCGTTGTGCGGATGGACGCCGACCGTGGAAAAAAGAGTTTCTGGATGACGATCGGCGAGTTCCAATCCTGAAGCGCTTCCACCCTCGCATGTGCCGGTAACGATCATCGTCGTCACTCCCGCTGACACGGCTCGGGCGATAACCTCGTCGCGATCTCGCCCGAAACTCGCGTGTCCGAGGTTGACACCGATGTCGATCCGTTCGTCTGGCTGTCTCGTGCTCATCGGATCGTCTTTCGAGCCTCGGCGAGCATGTTGCAGAAGAGCGCTCCCTGTCCAATCGCATCATCGAGGGCCACGTGCGTGTGACGGTGCGGGTCGAACCAGGATCGC
Organism: uncultured Clostridia bacterium; assembly: GCA_964641945.1. Classification (GTDB taxonomy): domain Bacteria; phylum Acidobacteriota; class Blastocatellia; order UBA7656; family JADIYM01; genus JADIYM01. Next base: position 726 of record CAZXLQ010000097.1, on the reverse strand, counting down.
GGCATCCGTCGCTTCGTCGAGTCTCGGTATGGCGTGCCGAGCAGCGCCATCGCAAGCGTCTTGATGTCGAGCGCCGAGTGCGAGAACGGGCTCTCGCCCGTGAAGCTAATCAGGTACCAATAGACGAAGGTGAAATCGAATCCCGCCGGGTACGCCACGAAGACGGGTCGACCATCGAGCCTCTTGATCCACGCGACATAGGCCTTCATCGCCGTTGCCGGCGACTGCACGTCTCGACGGCACGCCTCCCACGCGACGGGCTGGGTCGCCCACCACGCCATCGTGTGCGGATTTCCCTCGGCACCCGGCAGCAACTCGAGATTGGCCGTGAAGGTCGATACGAGTGTCTTGTCCTCGAGGTAGGCGGCCGAGCCGAGACTGAGCATCGAGTGCGGTCCGGGTATCGGTCCGTCGGTCTCGACGTCCGTGCTTATGTAGACTTCCTGTTTTGCGCTTCCCATGACCTTTTTCCCAGGCGACCCGGTCGGACGACGGGTGGCTCTCCGTTATACCAATCCGAAAGCATCGACGTAGCCGTCCCAGATTCGATCCGCATACGCGATCGCATAACTCTCTGCATACGCCTCGCCGCGTGCGGTCCGCCTCCGACTTCGCGTCGTCATCCGATCGTGGTGGTGCCCGAGCTCGTGCAGGAAGACGTGCAGGAGCAAGAAGGCGCGCGCTGTCGACTCCGTGAACTTCAGTATCCACAGATCATCTTCTCGC
>CAZXLQ010000096.1:0-16325 GCA_964641945.1 uncultured Clostridia bacterium | reverse complement strand
CGTGATCGTTCGCGAGCGCCGTCAGCGTCGCCGGGTCCGGGACGATCGCCCGGACACGGACCGAGATCAGGTCGTTCGCGACGTGGATCGCGTTCGCGTAGCTGCCGCCGTTCCCGATGAGGTAGACGCGCGGCGCGCCGCGAATCAGCTCCGCGAGGTCAGCCGGATCGGTCATCGTCCCACGAGAAGATGTAGTCGCCGCCGATCGCCGTCCGCATGAGCGCGCCCATCTCGCGGAGGAGATCGCAGGCCGGCGTCCCCTCGATGCCGAAGTTCGGCCCGAGTTTGTGGGGCTTCTGCTCGACGATCACGCACGGCCGGCAGCGGGCGAGCGTCTCGCGAGCGCCGGCGAGAACCTTGTGCTCGTAGCCTTCGCAGTCGAGCTTCAAGAAGTCGACGTCATCCCAGCCGAATCGGTCGAGGGTCGACATCGGGATCCCGCCGGAGAAGTCGCCCGGAAGAACCTGCGCGACATGCGTCCCGCCGGAGTCCGCCGGGTCGTAGGCCATCCGGACCGTCCCCGTGTCCGCGCCGAGCGCCAGCGCGTAGAGGTCGACGAAGAGGTTCACCCGCGCGCCGAGGTTTTGCTTGAAGCACTCCCGGAACGCCGCGACCGGTTCGAACGCGGCGACGCGCTCGAACCGCTGCGCCATCTGAATCGACCAAAAGCCGACGTGCGCGCCGACGTCGACCGCACGCCGCCAGGAGCGAATCCACGGCAGGCACGCGCGCCATTTCTTGATCTGGTACGTCCCGCGACCGTCGACGATCTCGCCGTTCGCGTCCATCCACGCCGGGAAGTGCTTCTCGCCGTCGGGGAGGAACATGCCTTGATGCTGGAACATCAGTTCGGGTTCCGCAGGTGCCCGTATTGCCGCTCCGCGCCTTCCGCGAAACGCGGCGTTTGCGACTCCTGCGGCGTAGGAAATGGCCATGCCGCTGCGACTGACGGAATGGGCGCGCTTATGACGTCTGCCTCTGCCTCGACCTCAATCTCGTTCGCGATCAGGGTAAGGTGAAGCTCGTTTATCTGGGAGACGGCGGCATAGAAGCTAATACTCCGGATGCTCTTGATCTCTACGCCGTCAACCTCGACCGTTCCGAAGCCGTGCTGCGGGAGCGTGATACGCACCTTGCTCAAGCGGATGCCTCCTTGCGATCTTTCGGCAACATCGCCTTATCACCGATCGCGAAGAACTCGTCCTCGCAACCCTCTGGACTGGGTTTTCCGAGAATCTTTGCCACACAGGCGAATGCCTGCACGATCGTCATTTCTATGGTGCTGTACTTGTACGTCCCGAGCCGCCCGATCGAGTGGACGTTCGGCGGGAGCATCGCCATGTACTCGCGGACCTTCGCCTCGTTCGCCTTCGTGAGGTATGGGTAGAGCTTGTTCGCCTTGCTCGGCTTCTCGAGGACGAGCAGCGTATCCTCGCTCTCATGATAGGTGATCTTCTTGAACTCGGTCACCCGCGTCCACTCGTCGCGCGGCGAGGCGTAGTGGCAGAACCGCACATCGCCCGGGAAGACCTGCCGCGTCGGCAGGACGAGTAGGTGGAAGTCCCGGCCGACATACGGCAACTCGCCGAGCGCGTGTCCGCAGAGTTCGTCGATCGGGATTGAGCTGATAACAGCGTCATAGCCGTGCGTTAGCCGATCCCACCCGAACGCCTCAAGCAAAGCCCGACGATTCTTCAGCTCATCTACCAAATCACCGTTTGCAGAATGCTCGTTGAACCGAACCTCAACGCCCTCGACCATCGCATCGAAATAGCCGTTGTAACCGTCCGCCGGAACCGGGTAGCCGAGGAACGATCCCTTGTACGCCTCGCGCGTCCCGCGCTCCAGCGGGTGATCCTTCGCGCTCCACTTGAAGATGTCGAAGAGCCGGTTGTCCCCGATCATCCACATCTTCTTCGAGTAGTGGTCGACGAACATATCGTAGATCGTCGGCCCGACCTTGCGCTTCCAGTAGTCCTCGAAGTCCTCGGGCTCGACGTAGTTGTCTCGATCCGCGAGTTCGCGCGCGATCTGCTCCGCGCGCGGGTAGCGCGCTAGATCGTCCTCGTGCGGCGGGTAGGACCAGAACCGTCGCGCCTCGTCGTCCGGCTCGTGCGCCAGCGTCCGCAACTCGAACGGGAAGCGCCGGATCGGAACGAAGCGATTCAGCCACTCGAAGACCTTGGCCGAGTAGCCGTAATACACGCGCGGTCCATATGTGAACGGGTGACCTGCGTGGAAGAACGTCCGGCAGCCGCCGCCGAGGTGCGGTTCCTTCTCGACGAGCGTGACGTCCCAGCCCTCACGCCGGAGGAGGTAGGCGGCCGTCGTTCCGGCGAAGCCGCCGCCAAGGATCAGCGCCTTCATGAAGCACCGCCCGCCGGCCCTGGTGTCGACGGACGCCCAAGCGTCGGGTCAACTCCGGCGGGCGGTGCTCGGTAGCACGCCCGGCAGACCTCCGGGATCGCGCCTGTCAGATGCGCCTCGCGAAAGGCGCGGTACTCATCGCCCGTCCAGTTCTCCATGAACGTCTTCCCCTTGCCGATCTCGAACGCGTCCGGGTTCCCGATCATGCAGCAGGGAACCGTCCGAAGGTCCGAGGTCACGACCGCCCGGGAGAACGGCCACGGGCATCGCTTCCCGTCCTCGGGCTCGAACTTCTCGGAGACGTCCCAGAAGGCGACGCGGACGCCCTTGCGAGCGCCGAGAGCCACCAGTAGACGCGCGTCCTCATCCCCCACGCCGACCTCCTCGCCAGCGTTGCGCGTCGCCAGAACGTCATCGCCCCACCCGTGAAGTTGCGTCGAGAAGACGAGGTGCCGGAAGCCAAGCTCCGCCGCGAGCCATACGAACTGCGGGAGGTCGTCCGCGTTCTCGCGCTGGACGAGCGTCCACATCTTCGCGGTCGGCCGCCCCTCCGCGAGGAGCGCGGTGTTCAGCGACGCCGCGTTCGCGATCACCTGATCGAACTTCCCGCCGATCCGGATGCGCTCGTAGGTCGCCCGGTCCGCTCCGTCGATCGAGAGGTCGATCTCGTTCACGCCAGAGCGGACGAGCCGCGCCGTGTTCTGGTTGATGTGGAGCAGCGACCCGTTCGTCGTCACGCGCACCCAGATCCGCCGCGCGCGCGCGTATTCGATCATCTCGTACCACGGCTCGGCCTGCATCATCGCCTCGCCGAGGCCGTTGAGCTTGATCTCGACGAGCCCGTACTGCTCGTCGATCAGCGTGCGGAATGCCTCGAGCGTCATATCCTGCGCTCGTTGCCGCTTCGGCCACGTGGAGACCGCGCACATCGCGCAGGCGAAGTTGCACCGCGAGGCGTTCTCGACGTCGAGCTTGATCGGGAGGTAGTCGACCTCCGCCCGGGAGTGGAACGCCATCGCGTACCGTGCCCAGTTCTCGCGGGCACGCGGCTCCAGCGCGAAGCGCGCGGCGCGCTCGGCCTCGTAGGCCGCGACCCCGGCCGCAGGCTCCGGGCGCGGAAGGTTCAAAGCCATCCGCCCGTCTCGCGCCAATGCCAGAAGTGCCGGCGAAGGGAGGAAGGCGTCGCCTCCTCCCAGATCGCGCGCTGGTGCGAGAGCATCCACGGGTATTGCTCGCGCTCCCGCATCCCGTCGGCGAGGAGCGACTCGCGCGCGTGATGCGTGTTGAACATCATGCACGGATACTCGGAGAGGGAGCAGAGGATCCCCGGGCCGTTCGAGCAAAAGAAGTTCATCCGCGCCCCGGCGTAGAGCGCCATCCGGTCGTGAAGGTGAATCCGCTCCGCCTCATAGTCCGGGATCACCCGGGCGCCGATCTCCCGTGCGAAGTCCCGCCAGACCGGCTCGTCCGAGTTCCGTCTCGGCGCGCGCTGCGTCCGCCGGAGCGTGACCGTGTAGGGAGCCGTCCCGGCCGGCTTCACGGACCGCAGACGCCGGAAGGTTCGGCCCTCGCGGCAGAACCGCACCAGGCCACCACCTCCGGGCTTCCAGAGATCGACGGCGTCCGGCGGCGCAACGTCCACCGTCTCGTGAGGAAGCCCGATCAACGCCGGCCCCGGCACGCAGATCGAGCGGAACCGCTCCCGCGCGATCGGCTCCGCCCACTTGTTCGCGCGCATCCCCGCCGTCGCGAAGACGACCGAGGTTGCGCCGTCCGCCTCCGCCTGCACGAGCCACTCGAAGAAGTTGAAGCTCGTCAGGTAGCGCGAGAGATCATAGAGCGCGCGCATCAGTCGCAACCGATCCCGAAGAGGTAGTGCGTCATCCCATCGTGCCCGGTGTGGAGCGTCGTATCGTTCATCCCGAGGACGAAGACGTGCTTCCACCAGTCCTCCATCTGCGACCGCAGCCACGCCTTCGTCACGCAGTTGACGTGCTCCCGAAGGCTGATCGTCGATGCGTGCCGTTGCGACTCGAGCGACGGCGTTCCGATCACACAGACTGGCGCGATCTTGCGGAGCCGCTCGAGGAGACCCTGGTCCGCCGGGATATGCTCGAAGAGATCGAGGCAATAGACGGCGTCGTAGCCGGCGAAGTTGTCGACAAGGATATTCTGGCAAGCGAACCAGACCGGCCAGCGTTGCGACATGTTCTGCCGAGCGAACTCGATGGCCGCGGCGTCCGCATCGATCGCGTCTAGGGATAGGACGTGCTGCCGGACGATCCGAGCGCCCCAGCCGTCGGAGCAGCCGACCTCGAGCACGCGCGTCTTACCCTCCAGGAGCTTCGCGACCGTGAGGTAGCGCGCCGCCTGGAAGGCAAGCCGTTTCGGGTCCATCTCCCAGCCGTAGGCGGTCATGCCGCCGGCCGCGTTGCAGTCCTCGTAGGTCAGAGCAGCCTCCTCGCCGCCTCCGCGACCTCCTCCGGGGAGATCGACGCCATCGCGTCCGCGCAGTGCGCGCACGGGATGCGCATCCCGCAGCCGAGCCCGCCGCCACGGAAGAACGCGACCTGCCCGGCGTAGCCCGTCACCTCCGGGGAGATGTAGCCGCCGTAGATCACGATCGTCGGCGTCCGGAAGACGGCCGCGATGTGATGCGGCGCCCCTTCCACGGTGATCAGGAGCCGCGCCGTGGAGATCACGGCGGCCGCCTGCCGGATCGAGGTCCGGACGAACCGCACGCCGCGCAGCGGGACGTGCTCCGCCTCCCCGACCTGGATCAGATCCCCGCCGAGGAGGGAGACGAGCCGCGCCCACCGCTCCGCACCCCACTGCTTGTTCGGACTCGCCCCCGGCTTCACCGCCGGCGCGAGTATGACCTTGCCCGCGTGAACCTTGCCGAACGCCAGCTCGTCGGCGGTCAGGTAGATCTCCCCGACCGGCGGCGCGTATCGCGTCCACGTCCACTGCGTCTCGGTCTTGCCGATGCAGTACGGCCGCAGGTAGTTCTCGCGCGGCCGGAGGGTCTGGAAGTCGCCCTGATCGCCCGGGCGCACGATGCGCGGGTTCCCCTCCCAGAGCGGCGACCATCTCGGGCGCCCCTTCTCGTATTCGATCCGGACGCGGCGCGGGTCGCGCGCCTGCGCCTCCCGGACCATCCCGGTGACCATCAGCTCGTCGCCGATTCCCACCGCACCGCCATCAGGCATGACGCGCAGAGCCACCGCCCGCCGAGGAGGTAGCGCGCCCCCTCCTCGCGGAAACGCGGGACGACAAAGCAACGCTCGCAGATCCGCGCGAGGCAGTTCGCCCGGTCGTGCCGGTGGATCACGCTGCAGTTGATCTCCACGCCTCGAACGCCTCGATGATCTCGGCCGCGGCGGTTCGCCCGTAGAGCAGCCGCTGATTCGGCAACGCCCACGGCCAGTTCGCGCCGCGCGGGAGCCCCTGCTTCACGAAGAGGCTCTCCCATTCCTCCGGTATTGCGGCCGCGTCGGTCATCGCATACGGCCGATCCGAGAGCCAGAGGAGCGACGACGGCCCGCAGTTTGCGACGACGTTGAACGCCGCCGCCTCGTAGGTCGCCATCCGGAGGTCGAGGCTCAGTTCCGAGTATCCGCGCCCGACGGCAAGGGCGACCGACGTATCGCTGATCGCCTCGACCGCGTAGCCGGCCGCCGCGATGTGCGCGGCCGCGCGATCCCACTCCTCGTCGAGCGAGTTCCGGTCAGCGAGGTAGGTCCGACGCCGGGTCATGCTGACGAACTTCCGATGCCCCCACCGCTCCGCGACCTTCCGGCGCGCGTGCTCGGAGGCGCGCGGGCGCGGGATCGCTTCCCCGGATGCGTGCCGGGAGATCAGGCCACCGACAAGATGCCACCGCTGCCGGAGGTTCTGATCGCGCCAGTCCGGCGGCCAGTTCTTCCAGTCCTTGAGGCTCGCGATCCGCTCGGCCTGGAGCCAGTCCGCCGCGAGCATCACGCGCGCGCCGAAGAGCTTCGCCGCCGGAAGGACGATGTTCCAGAGCCGCCAATCAGCCTCCGCCTCGTCGTACTGGGGCTTGCGCCTAGGCTCGCCCACGGCGCAGACGTAGAGCCGATCCGCGCCGATCTTCCTGCGCTCCGCCTCGGCCTGCGCGATGAAGATGACTGAATCGAACGACACCGGACAGACGCCGAGATCGAGAAACGCGGTGAGCGTCGTCACATCCGCCGCCAGTATTCGACCGCCTCGCCGCGCGCGCCTGGGATCTTCCGCTCGAAGCGAAAGCCCTCCTCGGTCATGACGGTCGGGACGTGGCACCGCCCCTTCGTCGGCGCGCCCTTCGCGCGATGCTTCGCCGTCACCCATCCGTCGAACGCCGCAGCCGGCGCCCGGAAGAGGAGCAGGTCGCGGCACGACCGGCACGCGAAGCGGAGCGCCTCGCCCGGGTCGTAGACCTTGTGGATGATCCCGAGCGCGAGGACGAGGTCGAAGACCTCCGGGTCCGGGTGCGCCGGGATCCAGTCCTGAAGGTAGGCTTGCGCGAACTCCATCTGCGTCTCGGCCGCGCAGGCGAGGCGCGCGACCTCCAGGTGCCCCGGCAGCGACTCGACACCGAGGACGCGCGTCGCGCCGGCCCGGGCGAACTCGCGCCCGATCACGCCCTCCGCGCAACCGAGGTCGAGGACCGTCTTCCCGGCCGCCTCGGCGATCGCGAACTCAAGCCCGAGGAGCTGCTCCTCCAGCGTCCTGTCCGCGTTCTCCCGGATCCCCGGGACCGCGATCCATCCTTTACCGCCGATCAACGAGCCTCCTCCACGCCGCGCCGGAGCGCAGCTCCTCCAAGGTCCACTGCGAGTTCGCGAGCCCGGCGGCCCACTCCTCGCGCCCGTCCGGGTAGCGCGGCGATTCTATCCCCTCAAGCGAACCGGAGGCTAGCGGAGAGGCGGCGCAAGGCCCGGTCACGAAGACCGGAACCCCCGCCAGCAAAGCCTCGTTCGCCGCCGCGCTGGTATGGGTCACGAGCGCGTGGGCGTCCTTCAGGTCGGCGGCGAGGCTCGACGCCGCCCCGCCCTTGTCCCGATTCCAGCGCCGGACGCGGATCGGCCGGTCGGTCAGGGAAGCGAGCCGGGTCAGCGTCCCGCCGAGCCAAGCCTCCCCGCCCCCGGAGAGCCGGAGGTGATGGGACGATTGCTCGACGACGACGACGTGCCTGCCGCGCTGCCACGGCGCCATCCCTAGGCCGATGGCTCTCCACCGCGCCCAGTCCGGACGCTGCGCCTCGGCGATCTGGAGCGCGTCCCGCGCGAACCGGAAGTGCGTCCCTCGGAGCCGGTCGAAGTACGCGTTGTCGCCGTAGAACCAGGTTTTCGCGGATTCGCGCGTTTTCGCGAAAACGGCCTCGATCCCGACGACCCCGTAGAACGCCTCCCCGGAGCCGCCGCCCCACCCGGCGGCGAACGCCGAGAGGACGTCAAGCGACCTTCGCTTGCCCGGTTGCGGCCAGCAGACGAGCGAACGGCTCACCGGTCTCGATCTCCTCGACCCGCCACTGCGCCCACGCCATCCGGCGGAACATCGGGAGCCGGTCCGGCGTCTCCGGGCTTTCCACCGTGCCGCGCGCCGCGGCCGCCTTCCCGACCCAGAACGGCGCCTCGCAGAAGACCGGGACGCCCGCCACGAGGGCGTGCAACCCGGCATTCGACGACCAGACGACGGCCGCCCAAGCTCCCGCGAGGTCGGCCTCAAGCGGCCGCGGAGGCGCGTTGTTGCCCGGGTGCGCCCGGATCACGACCGGCCGGCGGGTCTGCTTCCGGAGCCTCTCCGCCGCCTTCTCCGCCCAGCGGTCCGGCATGGATCGACCAGGGATCCCGAAGGAGCGGTTCGGCAGGACGAGGACGTGGTCCCCGCTCGCCCGCCAGGGGCGAAGCTCGATTCCTAGCCGCTCCCACCGCTCCGGGCCGCCGTCCGGCCACCGCCCCTGCCCGTTGTGCCCGCCGACGGCGAGCGCGTAGAAGTGCTCCGGCTTCGGCCCGCCGGGATGGACGTCGAACTTCGGAGACGTCCCCCCGATCCCGAGGTAGCCGTTCTCCGCGACAAGGACCGTCCCGCCCTCGCGCTCGAATCGGGTCGCGATGTCGTGCGTGTGCGCGTAGCGGTTCCAGATCAGCAGCACGTCTCCGGGGTTCGGCCGCTCGACCTTCCCCTCGAAGACCTCGAAGCCCGCCCGCCGAAGCCCGGCGTGGAAGGCTTGCGCCCTATACCACGGCGCCGGACGGATGAAGGAGAACGCTCGCAAGCTCCGCCCTCTCGAAAGCCTCGATCGCCGAACCCGGCGTCGCATTGACGATCCTAACGCCAGCCGCCCGCGCCTCTGCCGCCGCAGGATGGTAGAAGCCCCGGATCGACTGGTACGGCGGCATCGTCTTGTCCGGATGCGCCCCGAAGAAGTGATGCTTGTCCCCTTGGGATCGGCAGTCGTAGCCGAGCAGCACGATCGGATTCGCCCCGGCGAGGAACGCGATGTTCAGCGCCTGGAACCCGGAATGAGATCCGGTGGCGATCTCTCTCGGATCGGCCGAGAGGACGACGTTCGGCTTCCACGACCGCTCGAGGACGAGGACTTCCTTCTCCGCGCAGGGACTCACGTTGATCGTGCATCTCTGGCCCGCGAAGGCCTTCCACTCCGGCCGGTCTTTGTGCCAGTTCCACCACTTCGTGTCGGCGAAGTAGGCGAGGTCTGCGAACGGCGCCATCAGGTAAGCATCGTTCACGACGATCGTCGCCGCTCCGGACTGCCGGACGGTCTCGACTTGCTCCGCCGTCAGCGAAGGCCCGGTCGCGATGCAGACGCACGGCTTGCCTTCCAGCGACCGGGTGACCTGCGCCGCCCGGCCTTTGCCGGGGATCGCCTCCAGGATCACGCGAACATCTGGCCGGCGCGCAGGCCGTCCAACAGGCCGTCGACGAAGTCTCGCGGCAGCGCGTTGATGCTCCCCATCGCGATGTGCTCGCGCTGCTCGTACCACGTCGAGACCCGCGCCTGCATCCACGTCCGGAGGAGCGCCGGCATGACCGAGGACGACGCATAACCGACCGTGTAGCGGATCCGCACGGCAGCGGGAACGTCGTCCGTCGCCGACCACGAGCCGACCGGCCCGACGCGCGCCGGAGTCTGGTCCCCGCCGACGTCCAGAACCCAGCCCTCCGGACTCCCGGAGATCACCACGTCCGCGCCGCCGGTCCTGTAGGTGATCGAGTCGAGCGTGTAGAGCGGCGGATACGGAAGCTCGATCAACTCGTCGCCGTCTGGGAAAGCGTCCATCCGGAGTTCGATCTGCCGGCGCGCGAACTTCCGCCCGGTCAGGAACTCCGCGCGTTCCCGCGCCGCCCGGATCAGGAGCAGCAGGACCGCGTCCTGCGTCGTGTCGTCGTCATCGATCCTGCACCACAGCCTAGCCTCGGCGAGCGTCACCGGCTCGGTCGTCGGCGCGGCGACCTCGCGCACGTCCCAGGTCACTTCGCGTCCTTCCCGTCGCGGCCACGCTTGACCGCGAGCCGCCACTGCGCCCCGGTCCCAGGCCGCTCCGTGATTCCGTCATCCTGCGCGATCCAGAACGCCCCACCGTAGGTCACGCCGTCGCCCTTCGCGTAGGGCTCCTCACGGCCTTCTTTCCAGACCCCGACGTCCAGCACGACGGGCATCCGGAACGTCGTCTCGGCCACCTCGCCGTCGCAGGTCCGGAAGACGATCGCGAACTCCCTCGGCGACCGCTGCACGACCTCCGGCGGCCCGGCGAATCCACGGACGACGCACTCCCACCCGTCCATACCCTTCGTCTCGGCGGAAGCTCTCCAGAGGCCACCGCCATGAGCCGCCCACGCCCCGCGCGGGTAGGTCCGGGTCTCGTCGATGCCGGCGTAGACTGCGAGGTCGGCGGCATCCCGGCCGTCCTTCCCGTCCCGACCGTCCTTGCCGTCGCGCCCCGGCGCGCCGTCCTTTCCGTCCAAGCCATCGCGGCCAGCGGGACCGGGCTCGCCTCGCGGCCCAGGTTCTCCCGCCTCGCCACGCTCACCCTTCTCGCCCGCCGGACCTGGAGCGCCGTCCTTTCCGTCCAAGCCATCGCGGCCAGCGGGACCGGGCTCGCCTCGCGGCCCAGGTTCTCCCGCCTCGCCACGCTCACCCTTCTCGCCGCGTTCCGGGAGCGGACGCGCCTCGAGCACCTCGACACGCTCCGCCACGGGTTCCAGGGCGGCGGCGACGAACGTCCGAACGGACCGGACCACGCCCTCGGCTACTTCCTTCACGGCAGGTCGCATCTCAGTCCCTTCGCGATCTCTTCCAGAACGGCGCGCGCCTCCTCCATCGCGTCCTCGTCGTCGTCCTCCTCGTCGTTGTCAGGCTCAGGTTCCGGAGCGGGCGCGGGCGCCGTCCCGAACGGGTCCGCTTGCGCGTCGCGCTTCGCGAGCGCCGCGAGCGAGTAGTTCTGCTGCTGGAGGTAGCAGGCATCCCCGCCGATCACCGGCTCCAGACCCTCCTTCGCCCGCGCCTCGTTCGGCTTGAGGATCGCCGCCCGGACGCTGATCTCCGCCGCCTCCGCGCGCGACTTCGGGTCGAGACGGAGGAGACCCTCGACGTCGAACTTCACGTCCAGGTCGGACGGAAGCTCCAAGCCTTGATCGAGCAGGAGTTCGATCGACTCCATGTGCGGTTGAAGCGCCTGCTGGTAGTACTCCTGGTTCAGCGCAGCTACGCTCCCGAGAGCGGGAACAGCCCCAGCCCCGATCTTGTAGAGCGGGACGTGGAACGGCCGCGCGATGTCCTCGACCGTGTACTTCAACTGCTCGATCAACTGCGCCTGCTCCGGCGGCATCGTGAACGGCTCGAACTTCAAGCCGTCGCCGGCCACCAGCAGCCGCCCGATGTTCTCCCCGGAGAACTCCTTCTCAAACTGCACCTTCAGGCGAGCGGCCACCTCGTCCGAGATCGCGCCCGGCGCGGTCAACTGCCCGCTCGGCCGGCTCATGTTCGTGAAGAACTTCGACGAGTTCGTTTGGATCTTGTTCTGCTGCGTCCCTGCGAGCGCCGCCGCGTAGAGCGGGGGTATCCCACAGAGCGGATGATGGAGGCACGGCCCGCGATCGTGGATCACCTCGCTCGCCGGGATGACGATCCCTCCGACGCCCGCGAGCCGGTCTTCGCCGACCCGATAGAGCACGTCACCGTCCGGCGCGACCAGCGGTACGACGGACTGCGGGTTCAGCACGTAGAGGGCGCGCGGAACTCTCCGTTCGTCCCGTTCCTTCAGGATGTACGCGTTCCCCCAGATCAGCTTCGAGAGCACCCAGTACTCGATGAACTGATACCGCGTCTGGTAGCGGTTCGGCCGGTAGAGGAGGTTGAGGAACGGGGACTGCTCCCCCTCCGCGAGTTCCGGCCAGAAGTTCCCGTCGCGGCGAAGGAGCTTCAGCCGGAGTTTCGCGATGTCGCCCGCGATGAGCGAAACGCAGGCGTAGACGGCCGACGACCCGAGGAGCGTCCGAGTGTCGTTCAGGACGAGGTTCGTCTGCCACATCCCCGCGAACGCCTCGGTCACCCATCCCCAACGGGACGATAGCGACACGGCGTCGCGGATCGGCGTCGTCGCGTTCTGATCGGTGAGCGCCTTCTCGCGGCGCCGCCTCGCGCGCGGGAACTCGAACCCGAGGATCTTCACTGCAAGACCTTGGCCCGCTTCCCGCGCCGCGCCGTGAGCGCACGCGTGCCGTAGGTCAGGTCTTCGCCGTTCACCGGAACGCGAGCGCGCCCCAGGACGGTGAGAAGTTGAACGTGTCCCTCCTCGGCGTCGAACGCGTCGCCGGGAGAGAGGTGCCGCCCGGCGTAGTCATGCCGTGCGGTTGCGATCATCTTGACGGTCTTGGCCACGACGCTGGCTCCCTGAAACGACCGAAGGAAAAAGGCGGAGGCGCCCGAAGACGCCTCCGCAATCGGGGCAACGAAGGCTTAGACGTAGGCCGCCGAGCGGATGAACTGGCACGCGGCGGACCGCGCCTTCGTCCAGTTCACATGCCGGACCGCCTTGATCGCGATACTCTCCGTTTGGAACATCGAGACCACGCTGGTGTTCGTCGACGTCGCCGTCGACTTCATCGTGGTCGCGTCGTCCATGTGGATCGAGACCTGATCGCTCGCCTCGACCATCGCCGTGCCGTCGTCCGCGAGGAAGACCTCGCCCGGCTGGAGGAGGATGATCATCTCGTCCCAGTTCGGCGAGCCGGAGGTGTTCGCGACCTGCGAGGTGAAGACCGGGTAGCCCATGAAGCGGCCGCCCATCGCGTTCAGCTCTGGGAATTGCTTGTTCCCGAGCGAGGTCTCCATCAGCGAGAGCGCCTCGGCCATCGTCTCGGTCATGATCACGACCGCGCCGGCGAGCGGGATGTTGTTGGTGTAGAAGTTCGACGTGATCGACTTCCAATCCGCCTTCAGCGCGGCGTAGTCCGTGCCGCTCGCGAGCCGCGCGGTCGCCGCGTAGGTCAGCGAGGCCGGCTCGATGTCCGTCTGACCGCCGTTGTTCGGGTCGATCAGCGACGTGTCGACCTTCTGCTGGCAGGTCCGCGCGAGATCGTTCCTCACCATCAGCTCGGCCGACGGGGTCGAAAGCATCGCGAGTTCCTTCGTGATCACGGAGAGACCCGCGACCTTCGTGATGCCCAGCGAGACGGAGGTCGTCGCGCCGGCGCTCGGCTTGATCGCAACGCCCTGCCCGACCCAGTAGCCGGTCGTCCCGCTCGACTGCCCGCCGACGCGGACGTTGAACGGCACGTTGCGCCAGCCGGAGATCCGGCCGAGCAGCGTCATCGGGCGAAGGTACTCGATGAACTCCGAGGCGATGTTCTGCGCGTAGGCGAGTTCCGACGCCCAGGTGGCCGTGGTCGAGTCCGCCGCGTTGACGGCGGTCTTCAGCGCGATCGCGACGTCCGGCGCGGTGTCCATCCACCGGCGGTCGGACTTGTAGATCTCGTCCGGCGCCATGTAGCGACCTTCCTTCTGGAGGTACTTCGCGCGCGCGAGCGAGAGCGCCATGCGGGCGAACTTGACGCCCGGCTCGATGTTGCTCTTCACCTGGATCCGCGTGACCGGCGCGGCCTTCGTGCCGGAGGCGGGGAGCGCGTCGTCGACCTCGACGGCCGCATCCGCGTTGATCTTCTCCAGGTCGACGAGGCGCTTCAGATCCTTGTCGATCTTGACGATCTCGTCCTTGAGCGTGTCGAACTCCTCGGCGACGTCGTCCGCCATCGTCTCGCCCTTCTCGGTCGAGTCCTTGGCGATCTCGTTCATCCGCGCCTGCTTCGCTTGCCGCGTCGCTTCGAGCGCCTTGATCTGTTCCTTGAACGTCTTCATGGTCGATTCCTTCCTCTTCAACTTCACAGGGTTGCCCGAAGCGCCGGGATCGGTTCGCGCGCCTGACGCGGCGCGTCCTTGAGTCGCTGCCTTGATCGCGGTGATCGTCGCCTCTTGATTGGCGGGGATCGTGACCGCGGAGAGTTCGAGCCATTCCCACTTAAGGAACCGGATCCCGTTCCCCTCCTCCATGAACGAGTGCTCGATCGAGCGGAAGCCGATCGAAAGCCCGCGAACGAGCTTGTGCTTGACCGACTGCCACGCCTCGTCGAGGCGGTCCTTCAGCCGGCCGGGCTCGGAGACCTTCACGAACTGCGCGCGGACCGTGATCCCGTCCTTCCCGACCTTCGCCGAGACGACGTGACCAATGGGTTCCGCGGCGTTGTGCTGCCAGAGGAGCGGGAGCGGGAGCTTGAACTGCGCGCCCTTCGGCTCGACGATGTCGCCGACGCGGTCGGTCGCGGGAGTCGTCGCGATGCCCTCGATCGTGCGCTCGTCCTCGTTGACCTCCTTCACCTCGAAGGTCGAGTAGGCGCGCAGGATCTCCGGGCCGGGATCGGCTCGTTTCATTGGGTCGTCTCCTTGCTTAGAGGACGAAGAGCTTGTATTCGGGCGCGGCCGGCGGTTCCTGCGGGATCACGCCCTCGGCCATCGCGAGCGCGACCATGCCGTCGATGCGGCCGCGCGACTTCGACTTCGTGAGCTTCCGATTCCCCGCCGCATCTCTGACGACGCGCGCGTTGTTCGCGCACATCGTCAGGATCGGGTGATTGCCGTGCCGGTACTTCCCGGCGAGCAACTTCGCTTCCACGGCCCGAAGCGCGGGCGACATGGAGACGAATCCCTGCCCGAACTCGATGAAGCGTTCCAGCATCGAAGGGGTAAACCCGACCTTCTCGAGCCAGGGCTTCAGATGCCGCATGTTCCAGCGGTCGAAGGCCACCGCCCGGACGTCGTGCCTCTGGAAGAAGCCGAGCAGGAACTGCGCGACGAACTCGTACTCGATCGCCTTCCCCGGCGTGAGCTGCAGCAGCCCGGAGCGCGACCAGATGTCGTAAGGAACGCGATCGGCGCGGGACTTCTCTGCTATCCCTTCGCTCGGTAGCCAGAACGTCGGCTCGATGTCCCCGTCCTGCGTGAGGCCGACGAATGCCGTCAGGTCGGCCACCTCCGAGAGATCCAAGCCGCAGAATCGTGGTGTCCTGTCCTCGGCCTTTGGCGTTGCAGAGCAAGCCTCCCAGATCTGACGCGAGATGAACGGGTCGATCGCCTCGACGCGCTGGTTCAGGATGAGGTTCCGGTAGGCCGACTCGCGCGCCGGCAACCGCCGTGCGTCCTCGGCCATCTTCCGCACCTGATCCTTGTCCATGAAGGCGTCGAAGTGCGGGTTCGCCTTCCGGATCGTCTCTTCCGCGAATGGATCGTCGTCCATCGGCGCGGTGTAGAGCGCGACCTTGATGCGCGGATCCTTCCCGGCGAGCGCGTCGTCGATCAGCATCGAAAGCAGATCAGCCTCGGTCGGCGCCTGCGTCGAGATGATCACCGAGAGTGGGTTCTTCTGCGCGCCGGTCGCGGTCTCCAGTGCTTCGTAGAGGAGCGACCTCGGCCCCTTCACCTGTCCTAGTTCGTCATGGACGATGAAGCGCGGGTTCACCCCGAAGGCGGTCGACGCCTCGGCCGAGAGCGCCTTGTACAGCGTCCCGAGTTCCGTGCAGTAGAGTTGCTTCGCCGTGTCCCGGATCGAGACGTAGGCCGCGAGATCCGGCGAGAAGCGGATCATCTTCGCGGCGTAGTCGAAGAGGAGCGCAGCCTGATCCCTCGATTCCGCAGCAGAGTAAAGCTGCGAGTTAGGGTGCGCCTCCGGCCCGACGAGGTGCAGCAGGAGCAGCAGCGCCATGAACACGGTCTTCCCGCCCTTCCTCCCCATCGAGAGGATGAAGGTTCTCGTCGGCGTGTCGTAGATCTGCTCCAGCCACCGCCGCTGCTCGGCGGTGAGTTTCAGCTTCTGCCCCACCCGATCCCCGTCCGGGATCCGGCAGTACTTCTCCAGCCAAGCGGCGTTCCGCTCAGCCCTCCCAGGGCTTCGGGCCGCGCGGCCGGGCGGCGATCGTTCCGGCCCGGTCTTTGTGGGTGCGCGCCGAGGGCGCGAGGCGGAGCTTCTCGGCGAGGTTCGCGAGGTTCCGTGTGGCTCGCTCCTGCTCCCTGGTGTATCGCTCATACCGGGCAAACCCGCCTTCCGTGAGTAGCTGTTCGTCCTCCATCGAATCAAGGACCTTCGCTATCTGATCCGCCCGCTCACTCCACCGGCAATACTGCTCCAGCAGCGGGAACGCCTCCGGATCTATCGCCGTACCCATCGGCGAATCGATGACGGTCCGCCAGACCTCATATTGCCGTGGCGTCAACGAGTTACGCGGGCGCTTCGGCCCGAACTCTACAGGCACCACGGCGCCACCTATGGCCGGCGTCATCTGCGCCGCCGCCGACTTCCTGCCTCTTGATCCCATTGAGATTTCCTAGGTTTAGACGCGGTCTAGGGCGGGGAAGCCCTGGGGCGGGTTTATGGTTTCGAGGC
>CAZXLQ010000095.1:0-16335 GCA_964641945.1 uncultured Clostridia bacterium | reverse complement strand
TTTGCGCTCCAAGAACTCGCCATAGGGTACCGCGCTAGTCATAGAGATCCGGCCGGAGCCGCTTCTTCGCGATCCCCGTCATCTCGGCGACCGCACGGACGTGATTCTCGGGGACGCGCCGCCACTGGTAGACCGCGACACGATGGATCCCTAACCGCTCGGCCAGGGCGCGGACGCCGCCGGCTCGCTCGAAGACGAGGGCGAGGACGGCGTCCTTCGGAGTTTCGGAGGATCTCGGCATAGGGGCGCACGTTACCCGAGAACCGGGGCCGTGTAAACCCGGGGCTTAAACCCTTGATTTCCGGGGCGTAAAAAAGGGGTTTACAGCGGGGGAGTTTTCTGATCTAATCTCTCTCACGGGCGGACGTCGCCCGGACGGAACGGAGACCGAAAATGAAACTAACCGCGACGATGATCTACAGGGGCGAATCCGGAATCGAGACCGACTCCCGCGAAGTAACGCTCCCCTCTTTCCCCGTCTTCGCCTCCTACGCGGCGGCGAAGATCCTCCCGCTATTCGATAGCGAGGAGGAGTTCTACAACTTCGACAACGCCGCTTGCGTACGGCCGGGCAAAGCGTGGGTCTATACCGGAGTCGAGCGCGAGACGGGCGAGCCGATCGTTATCACGCTCTTCGCGTAGGGAGAACGACGATGCTCGGCTTCGATTTCTCGACGACGTTCGGCCCGGACGAGACGCGGCACGCGGTCCACTTCTTCCAGCCCTGCGCGATGCGGTGCGTCGTCATCGAGCGCGTTAAGCGGCGCGGCGACGGTAGCGAGTACGTCGCGACGACGATCGTCTACCAGCGCGGCTCGAAGCACGGCCGGAGATACGAGACGGCCCTCGACTTCGAGGACGCGCGCCGCCGCGTGACCGCGTGGGTCCGCCGCAACGAGCGCGAGTGGCAGTGATGCGCGCCCGCCTCCGCTACTTCCTCGACCGAGTCGTCGCCGACGCGCGGCTCTGGTGGATCTTCCGATAGTAGCCGCCTCGGTCGCCTTCTCGCGAGGGCGACCCGGGCGCCGGACTTCGGCGCATAACGAACGGAGACCGCTACCATGCAACCTAAATATCAGAACCGGCCCGCGCCGAGCCCGCGCGACGTCCTCGCCGGGATCCGCCGCGCGACGATCTCGCGGACCTCGGAGGCGGACGCGTTCGCCGCCGTCCTCCTCGCGAACGAGCACGAGCATCGCAGTTTCGAAGCGCTGCGCGAGACGTGGCGCTCCGCCGGAGAGGAGGGCGAGCAATGACTCAGGACCCGTTCGAGACGCTCTCGCGCGTGTTCGAAGGACGCGCCCGGAGAAGGACCCGCGACTCGCAACGCTCGGCCGTCTACGCGTGGGAGAACGCGGCGGTCCCGCGCCACTACTCCCTCGGCCGCAACGTGCGCCGCGACCTCGACGACGTCGAGCCGTTCGTCCGCCGGGTCTGGCGCGCCGAGCGCGGGCGCTACGGGCTCGCCCGGTTCCCGGTCCCCGCCATCCGTGGCGGCGCCGGTCACGCCACGGGGAACGTCCACGGCCTGAAGCTCCCGCCGTGGGCGCGTCGGTCCCCGCCCGTGATCCTTCACGAGCTGGCGCACGCGCTCGACAAGCGGTCCGGCTACGGCGCCGGCCGCTCGGGCTGGCACGGGCCGAGGTTCGTCGGGATCCTGATCGGGCTCCTCGCCCGGCACCTCGGGCTCGACGCGGAGGCGCTGATGGCGTCGGCCGACGAGCGCGGCGTCCGGTACGACGTCCGCTCGATCGGGGCCGTCCCGCGCGTCCACCTCGCGGACCGGCTCGCCGACGTCCTGCCGGCGACGCCGATCGAGGCGGCGGTCGCCCTCGGCGTCTCCTACCGCCAGGTCTACGGGGCCGCCCTGCGGCTCGTAGGAGCCGGGCGGGCGGCCTGGAGCCGGGGCCGGCTCGTAGCCCTAGCCGGGCCGCCCCGACCGCCCCGGGGCCGCTAGGCGCGGCTGGAAGGGCGGTCCCCGACCTTACCTCGGGGCCGCCTTCCCGGCCGGTTTCCGCTGTTACAAAATAAATGCTAAGAGGGGGTTTACAAGCGCCGCGTTTTCTGGCCTAATTCGTCTGCGGTCGACGTGATCGCTTCGGAACGGAGAGCCGAAATGTCGCAAGTCTCGCAAGTCCTCGAAGACCTGAACGACCAGATAGTCGACCGGATTGACGGTCGCGATGTTCGCCGCGCCGAGTTCGCGGACGCGTTCAATCGCGTCGCCGACAAGGCGAACTGGAAGAACCCGATCGACGCCACGATTATCGTGATGGGCGGTCGCGAGCTGGAGATCGTCCTCCGCTCGATCATCTTCTTCACTGGTTCGCGCGCGACGTCGGAAATCCTCCGCGCGAATACGCTCGGGCAAGGTAGCGCGACCTACCGGATCCGCGCTGCCGGCTACTACGCGGCCGTCGGAGCCTAGATCGTGCCCTCCCGTCGGCTTCGCGAGAGGCCGACGGAGGGGCCGGCGATCCCGCCGCCCGCAACCAGACACGGAACGGAGAAACCGATGAAGCACGCCGATATCACAGTGATGGACGAAAGCGGGTTGCTAGTTTGGGCCGGTAGCCTGTATCGCTTCGCTCGCGACAACGAGATGGATCGCGCAGAAGTATCCGCGCTGATCTCCGACCTGAGGACCCTCAACGACGGACGGCCGGAACCCGCGACAATCGGCGGAGGCGCATCGCCGCTGTTCTTCGTCTCGCTCTAGCACTACGCAACCCGTGACGGCTGCCAAAACGGGCGGAGGAAAGCAGAGCAGGGTCGGGGCGCGGGGATGACCTTAAAACGCGCAACCATCAATGAAGCGGCGCGGAAGGCCGCCTAGATCGTGCCCTCCCGTCGGCTTCGCGAGAGGCCGACGGAGGGGCCGGCGATCCCGCCGCCCGCAACCAGACACGGAACGGAGAAAACCATGTCGCACATGATCGACCACTCGAAAGGCCGCGCCGCCTTCGCATTCTCGGGCGAGCCCGCGTGGCACCGCCTCGGCACCCAGCTCCTCCCGACGGACACGCACGAGGAGCAGCTCCAGAAGGCCGGACTCGATTACACGGTCTACGAGGCCGAGACGATGTTCCGGCGCCTGCTCAAGCGCGGCGCGACCGCCGACCAGGACGAGTTCGAGATCGTCCCCTTCGACGGCAAGAAGACGCTCTACCGCTCGGACACGGGCGCGCCGCTCTCGATCATGAGCGACGGCTACCACCCGGTCCAGCCGCGCCAGATCTTCGCGCTCTACCAGGAGATCGCGCGCGCGACCGGCTTCACGCTGGAGACCGCCGGCGGTCTCGACGACGGGAAGCGGATCTGGTGCCTCCTCCGCGTGAGCGACGGCGCCGACATCGTCAACGCCGACCGCGTCCGCCCCTACATCCTCCTCGCGACCTCCTACGACGGAACGATGGCGACGATCGCGAAGTTCACCTGCATCCGGGTCGTATGCCACAACACGATCTCGATGAGCCTCGGCTACTACAACGCGCGGACCGGAACGATGGACGGCGGCGAGGTCGACTCGACCGCGCCGGGCCGCGAGCAGGTCGTCCGCGTGCTCCATTCGACGAAGTGGACGGACGAGGTCGCGAAGAACGTCCGGATGACGCTCGGGATCGCGGCCGACGCGTTCGAGCGGTTCACGATCGAGGCGCGCGCGCTCGCCGGGATCACGATGACCGACGAGCAGGCCGACGAGTTCGTCCGCGAGCTTCTGGAGCCCTACTTCGCCGGCCCGTCGAAGAAGCCGAACGCGCGCGTGAAGGACATCCGGGACACGAAGGGCTACCGCCGGATCATGGCGCTCTTCGGCGGCGAGGCGGCCGGGAGCGAGCTGGTCGGCAAGGACCGCTGGGCGATGCTGAACGCCGTCACGCAGTTCGTCGACCACGAGCGCGGCCTGACCGATTCCTCGCGCGTCGATCAAGCGTGGTTCGGGCGCGGGAACGAGATGAAGAACCGCGCCTTCGCGCTCCTGCGCCGCCGCGAGCCGCGCGAGCGCGTGATCGACGCCGAGAAGCTGGCAGCCTAGTAGCGAACCCGCCCGGGGCTCCGGCCCCGGGCCGAACGGAGACCGAACCATGCTGATCGACCTGCAAGCCCACTACCTCGACCTGATCGTCGAGGGCTGCGAAGAAGCCGGCCACGCCTGCCTCCTCGTGAAGAGCGCCTCGAACGTCGGGCGGATCTACGTCACGGCGTCGGAGACGGACACCGTCGCGTTGATGGTGCTCACGTTCAACTTCCAGGACACGTCGGCGACGCTCGGCGTAGAGTTCCGCGACGGCCGCGCGCCGTTCGCGCTCACGCTGCCGTACGTCGAAGGTCTCGAACGGTTCCTCGTCGCGCTCACGCAGGCTCTCAAGGGGAACCGGATCGAGGACAAGCGCGCGGCGTGACGGCGCGCGGGGAACGCGTCGGGCGCCTTCGCGAGAGGACGCCCGGCGGGCAACCCCCACCAACCGAACGGAGATGACCATGCAACTTACACCGCTTCAGCAGAAGGCAGTCGAGTACGTTCGCGCGCACCCCGGATCCACGACGACCCAGATCGGGTCGGGCATAGGCTTCCAGGGAGGGTCCGTGTCGGCGGCGCTCTCGCAAGTCGTGTCCCAGTGGCCCGGGCTCCTCCGGCGCGAGAAGCTCCCGAGAAAAGGACCCCGGGGCGGGGTCACGTTCTCCTACCACGTCAACGGCGTGATCCCGCTGCCCGTGAAGAACGAGGAGCCGCGCAAGATCTCCCCCTACAAGAAGAAGCGCCGGAGCCCGGCGAGGGCGAGCGACGTCGACGTGCTGCTCACGCTCAAGGTCGGGAAGCGCGAGGCGCTCACGGTGACGATCGCGGAGGCGCGCGACCTGCTCCACCAGCTCCTCTCGCTCCAGCGCTTCTTCGGGAACGCGTCGTGAGCGGCGACCGGAAGACGCTCTCCGGGAATCTGCCGGCCGAGTTCGCGGAGCGCGCGAGCGATCCGGTCGACTTCGCCGATCAGCTCGCGTGGAGCCGCGCGCGGAGTCGCTATCAATCTGGAGCACGCTACATGCCGAAGATCGTCCACGTCCTTCTCGACGCCAGCCGCCACTTCCTCGTCGTCGACGGGACGCGCGGCCCCATCTGCACGTCTCGCGCGATGCCAGCGACGCACCCGGCCGGGTTCATGCGCTACCGCTCGGACGCCTACGGCGTCCCGCCGATACTACTCGGGCAGCTCCTCTGCATCTCGAAGCACGAGGTCGAGGAGCGCGAGCAGGAGCGGCCGGCGGAGGTCTCGGCGCGCTGGGTCGAGTTCGCCCGTGCGTCGCAGGCCGCAATCGACGAGGTCATCGCGCGGTATCCGGAGGCCAAGTGAACGTCCAGGAGTTAAGCGTGGAGAACATCGAGATCACGCCGATCGAGGAGAACGACCGCCGCGCGCGCCTCGGCGGGTCGGACATAGCCGCCGTCGTCGGGCTCGACCCGCGCCGGACGCCGCTCGATCTCTGGTTCGCGAAGACCGCGAGCGAGCCGCCGGCGCCGCCGGATCCGAAGCTCGCCCGCTTCTTCGCGCGCCGGAAGCGCCAGGAGCCGGTCGTCGCCGAGATGCTCCGCGACGAGGGGATCGAGGTCACGAAGCTCTCGTGGGGCGTGGAGGAGAACCGCTACCGGGACGCGGAGCATCCGTGGATGGTCGCGGAGATCGACTTCGAGTTCCGGATGAACGACGCGGCGCGCGCGCGCTTCGAGGACCGCCCGGAGTGGCGCGAGATCCCGGACGGCGAGACGCTGAACGGCGAGATCAAGACGGCGAGCGTCTTCACGAAGTGGAAGTTCGGGGAGGAGGGGACGGAGGAGATGCCGGTCGAGCACGCCGCGCAGATGCAGTGGGGGATGATGGTCGCCCGCCGCCGCGCCTGCCTCGGGGCGGTCCTCGTAGGCGTCGACGACCTCTCGCTCTACCCGATGATGCGCGACGACGCGACGATCGCGTGGCTGCGCGGCGAGGCGCTCCAGTTCTGGCACGCGCACGTCCTCGCGCGCGTCGCGCCGGAGCCGAGGAACAACGAGGACTTCCTGAACCTCTACCGGCGCTTCGCCGGGAAGCCGGTCGAGCTGGACGACGCGGCGGAGGCGGCGGTCGCGGACCTCTTCGCCCTCCGCTCGCAGATCGCGCTCGCGAAGGAGAAGGAGGAGGACGCGAAGTTCCGGCTCTTCGAGCACGTCCGGAAGGCGTGGGGGATCCCGGCCGACCCGACGGTCGAGATGCCGGGTGACGACGCGGTTCTCATGCGTGACGGCCGCCCGGTCGCGGTCTGGCGGCGGCAGAACGGATCGAGCCTCGACCAGAAGCGGATCGCGGCCGAGCACCCGGAGATCATCGAGCAGTACACGCGGCGGACGACGTTCCGAGTCCTTGCCGCGCCACCCAAACCGAAGAGAGGGAAATCATGAACGAGAAGCACACCTTCGAGATCAACGGCGTCAAGATGGAGGTCGACCTCCGGCACGCGAAGCGCATCGACACGATGCGGGTCGGCGACCGCGTGAAGGTTTTGTCGAAACTCTACGGCGGCGAGTACAAGGTCTCCCCCGGAACGATCATCGGCTTCGAACCGTTCAAGGAGTTGCCGACGATCGTCGTCGCCTACCTCGACGTAAGCTACGCCGAGGCGACGGTCAAGTTCCTCTATTTCAACGCCGCATCGAAGGACGTTGAGATCGTTGTCGCCGTCGACGACGACACGCTCGACGTGAACAAGGCTGGCGTGCTCGCGCACATGGACCGCGCGATCCAGAGGAAGCAAGACGAGGTCGAGGACCTGAAGCTGAAGCGCGCGTTCTTCCTCGCGAACTTCCGCGCCTACTGGCCGGAGCACGCGCCGATCGAAACCGGGAGTGAAGCATGAGCACTCAACTTGTCGCGAAGTCTTCCGAGCGCGTCTCGCTCGTCCAGAAGTTTGCACACCGATTCTCGATTGAGCCCGGGCAGCTTCTCCCGATCCTGAAGGCGACCGCCTTCCAGGTTAAGGGCGGCGAGGTCTCGAACGAGCAGATGGCCGCACTCCTCGTCGTCGCCGACCAGTACGGCTTGAACCCGTTCACGAAGGAGATCTTTGCCTTCCCGGACAAGCAGAACGGGATCGTCCCGGTCGTCGGCGTCGACGGCTGGAGCCGGATCATCAACGATCACCCGCAGGCCGACGGCATCGAGTTCCGTTACGCCGAGGAGATCCTCTCGTTGCCAGACGCGCAGCCGTGCCCCGCCTGGTGCGAGGTCGTCATCTACCGGAAGGACCGGGGGCACCCGGTCATCGTGCGCGAGTACCTGGAGGAGTGCTACCGGCCGCCGCACCAGCGGACGGACGGGAGCAAGGTCAAGGGGCCGTGGCAGACGCACACGCGCCGGTTCCTGCGGCACAAGACGCTGATCCAGGGCGCGCGCATCGCGTTCGGGTTCGGCGGGATCTACGACGAGGACGAGGCGACGCGGATCGTCGAGGCGCAGGTCGTCCGGGTCGAGGAGGAGGCGCCGCTGCGCGGGACCGCCGCGCTCGCCGCCGCCCGGGAGCGCGCGAAGGCTGCGGAGACCGCGCCAGAGGCCCAAGGCGAGGCGCCGGCCGCGCCCGCCCCGGACGCCCGCCCGCCGGCCGAAGATCCCGCCCGCGCGGCTGCGGCAGGCCCGGCGCCCGTCGCGGAGGCAGACGCCTCCCTCGCCGGGAAGATCGCCGACGCGATCGCTTTCCTCGGCGTCTGCTCGACCAGGTCGGAGGTTACGGCCTTCGCCGAGGACACGGACACGGCGGAGGCGATCCGGGCGCACCCGGAGTTCGTCCGCGCCGTCGAGCGGCGGCTCGCCGCGCTCGCGAAGCCCGCGAAGAAGTAGAGTTCCAATGCCCCGCCCTCCCGCCGTCCCCCTTCCGGCCGAGTTCCTCTCCGTTCGCGGCCGGCGGCGGGAGGGGCCGGGGCACCCTAACCGAACGGAGGTCGCGATGGACTGGAATACCGAACGGCGGCACGACGAACTGAACGCGTGGCAGAAGCAGTCGCTGAACCAGATCCTCGGCGCGTCGAAGCCGATCGCGCCGGCCGGGACGCTTTGGCGGGTGATCGAGAACTTGATGCTGCTCGTCGGCGTCTTCGGGATGGGGATCGTTGCGATCTGGTTGACCGCCGCGTTCCTCGGGTTCTATTGGGAGATGGCGGAGAGCGGGTTCGCTTTCGGCCGGAACGCGCTCCGCTGGCTCTTGGAGATGCCGCGATGAAGCAGACCGTCTTCCGAGTCGAACTCGGTACGCACTCGCATCTACCGCCGGCGCGCGCCGAGCGTCGCCTACCTCCCGGGCCGCCGCTCGTCTTCGACGAGGACGGATGGGATCTCGCGCGCCTTGCGTTCTGGACCGCGATCAAGATGATCGCCTTCTCCGCCGCGATCCTGCTCGCCTATGCCGTCGCTATCTCGTGAACGTGCGGCTCACCCCTGCCCCGATGTTGCTATGACCAAAGATCAAGCTGTAGCTGTAGCTGCGCTGCGGTCTGCTGCGAAGGCGTGCGAGTTGTGCGCTGGCGTTGCGTCCGATACGGACGCGGAGGAGTGGCGCGCTGATGCTGAACGGGTCCGCGCCATCGCCGATACGCTGGAGCGGGCACAGGAGGGTTTTCAACTCGGCGCTGGGTGGCATAAGCAATGGGAGTCTCAACCGATTATGCCGAACTACTGGATCATCCCTGCCCCGAGGTTGCCATGAGCGGACGGTGGGTGAGAATTGTCCCGGAGGAACCTGTGCCTGCGAAACTCGGCGACGCGCTGCTAGCGCTGGCCGAGCATTGGGGCGGGGTAGACGATGACCGCCGGAAACTTGTCGCCCTCGCAGCCCAAGCGCAGGAACTGGAGCGGGATGCGGCTAGGTACAGATGGCTGCGCCGAGAAGTCAGCAACGGCCATCAAAGTTCTAAAGCGGATGTTTACATTCGCAGTTTTGCCGAAACATGGGAATCCGCGCTCCAAATTCTGAGTGAGGATCAATTCGACGCCGCCATCGACGCCGCGATAGCCAAGGAAAGCCATGAGTGATCCAGTTATTTTGCTTGTTTGCGGCGGAAGAGCTTATGCGAACAAGAGACGTGTTTACGAAGTACTAGATCAATGGGAAGTGGAGTTGCTCATACACGGAGGGGCGTCAGGTGCAGATTCGCTCGCTGCATCTTGGGCCGCTGACCGCGAGATCAATTGCCTGCGGGTGCCGGCGAAATGGAAGAAGCACGGTAGACGCGCTGGACCGTTAAGAAATCACGAAATGGCGCAGATGAAGCCTGATGTGGTTATTGCGTTTGCTGGAGGGCGCGGGACTACCAACATGGTAACAACAGCGCGTGAGTCAGGGTTGAATGTCGTTGTGATTGAAGAACAGCCATGACACAGATCAGCCATAAACTGCGCGCGCTCGCAGTCCAATTAGCCCTGACTCGCGCCCAGAAAAACCATGTTGACAAACTGGGCGCCCTCGCCGCCGAAGTCGAGACTCTAGAGCGCGCGCTACAGCAGCGCAGGGCACAGGACAGATCAATGGGTGACTCGTCGGGCAAAATCTCCGATAACGATGGGCATAGCCTTCGCAAGAGGGAGGAGTCCATGGATGGCGAGTCACCCACCCAACAAACGGATCTGGCCGAGCAGTACGTCAACATCTGCGCGGTCTGTGCGACGGCATTCGGCAGACCAACAAAGCGCGAAGTGATATGCCCCGCGTGCAACCCTGCCCAACAAGCGCAGCCAGATAAGAGTGTCGGGATACTTCCGTGTCCATGCTGCGGCTATCGGGCAGAGTTAGAACAAGTGCCGCACGACCCACAGGAGCTGAATGCAGGCGCGTACTACATCGAGTGCAAGCGAGCGGGGTGCGGGCTTACGACACGCCTCGCCTTTTCTTGCAAAGCCGATGCTGTTCCAGGACTCGTCGCAGCGTGGAATAGGCGACCTCTCGCCGCCCCGCAGCCAGCGCAGGCAGACGAGGCGCGGGAGTTGCTGCGGGCGGCGAGTAACGAGTTGGACTACCAAACGAGTAACGATCACCCGATGGTCGCGCGCATCCGCGCCTACCTCGCGCGCACCGGCGGGAAGGAGGAGACATGATCCCGCATCCACTCTGCTTTGTACGCTGGCTCTATCGTTCCTTACGCTGCGGAGCTTGGGTAGAGGGTCACGACTACCGCGAGATCGAGGAAAAGACACCGGCCAACGTGCAAGTACTCAAGTGTATAGTGTGCGGTGATGTAAGCGTGTGTTGGGATTGGTCCCCAATCGAGAAGCACGCGGGGGACAAGTTTGTCCAGCACAGCATCGAAGGCGGGAAGGAGGAGACGAAATGAGCAGAGCCGTCAGCATCGGGACGATGGTCAAGCAAGTATGCACGCTCGCCGGGACCAAGGACGTGAGCTGGTGGGAGGACCGGTTCGTGCAGAGCATCGACGAGCAGACGAATTGCGGCGAGCGCACGAGCGGGCTCTCGACAAAGCAGGTCGAAGTCGTCGAACGCTTATGGCGGAAGCACTTCGCGTGACGGAGATTAGCTAGGCGCGCCCGTCGTCCGCCGCGACACTGTCTAGCGCCGGATGCCATATCACGGGCGCCGTTCCCGGCAGGCTTCGAGCGCCGGCTCGACCTTCAGGCGCCAGGCTTCCAGCTCCTCGCGCTCGGCCGCGATCCGGAGGTAACGGGTGCGCGGCGTCATCTCCCGGAGGACCGCGTTCGCGGTCAGGGTCGGGGCCGGCGGCAGGTCGGCAGGGATGCACGCTACCGGGACCGGGACCTCGACCCGCTCCGGCGGCGCGGCCCCAGTCGGCCGGTCCATCGCGCACCCGGTCATCGCGAGAACGGCGAGAACGGCGAAAACGGCAGGCTTCATCGGAGCCCCTCCAGGACCGCCCGGTCGGCCGCGTCGCAGGACTCGTCCCCGTCCCTCGCCGGGGCCGCCGAGAGGGCCGCCAAGAGGCCCGAGGCGCGCCCCCGCGCCTCCGCCTCCGCCTCCCGCTTTCGCGCCGCCTCGGCAGCTACGGCCAGCCGCCGGGCCGCTTCCTTGCGGAGGTTCTCGACCGCCTGGTTCTGCTCTGCCGCGACCTCGATCCAGCCGTCGAGCTTCGTCAGGCAGGCGGACCGAGCGGCGTCCGCCTCCCCGGCGTCCTTCCGGGCCGCCGCCGCCTCCGCCCGGGCCGCGTCGCGCTGCGTAATCAGGGCGGCCGTCCCGAGGACGCAGATCGCTCCGACCGCGAAGGCGATCCCCGCCTGGATCCGCCCCGTGTAGAACGCGAGCGCCGCGAGCGCCGCGAGCCCGAGCCCGGCGGCCGTCCAGCCCCAAGCGATCGAGGTCGCGAGGCTCCAGGCGGAGTCGAGCATCTACTTTGGCATCCCGTCCCGGAGCGGCCGGTAGCAGACCCGGCGCTCGGGCGGCTTCCGGTCGTCCTCGGCGCAGAAGAGCCAGTGCGTCCGGATCACCGCCCCGAAGTAGATCGCGACGCCCGCCATGACGTACCACCCGAGCGCGCCGGGGCCGTTCCCGCCGGCGGACGGCTGCGGCGAAGGCGTTGACGGAGCGGCCGGAGGCGCGGCCGGAGGCGTTACCGGGGCGGTCGTCGGCGCTACAACGACGGGCGGCGGAGCGGGCGGCGGGACTACGACCGGCGGCTTGACGACGACAACCGGCGGGACGTGCCCGCCCGTGGCGTGCGCCTTCGTCGGCCAGAGCGCGACCGCGAGCAGCGCGAAGACCGCGAGGACGAGGCCGAGGACGACCCACTTCGTCGCGCCTTTTCGCGTGACCATATCGGCGAGCTTCGTCAGCTCAGCGTCCGCCTTCTTCATCTCTTCCTTGATGCCCATCGCGTTCTCCTTCTCGGTTGTGATGCTAGAGCGACTCGTCGGCGAGCAGGTTCTCCGCCGGGATGGAGCGCGACGCCTCCCACGTCGCGACGTCGAAGCACGGGCACTCCTTCGCGGAGTTGTAATCCCGATGCCCGAGGACGCTGGTGATCGCGTACCGCTTCTTCAGGTCGTCGACGAGCGCGCCGAGCGCCGCCCACTGTGCCGGCGTGAAGCGGTCCGTCCCGATGAGGCAGATACCGAGCGAGTCCGTGTTCTCGCCGGCGGTGTGAGCGCCGACCTCGTCCTCGTCCCGCCCGCGCTCGACCTCTCCCGAGAGCCGGATGACGAAGTGGTAGCCGACCGAGGTCAGCCATTCCCGAGCGCGCCCCGGCTTCGTCCGCCGGAATCCGCGCTCGCGGTGCCAGTCGTCGATCTGCGCGATCGTAAACTTCTTCCCGTTCGGCGTCGCGGCGCAGTGGACGATGATCTTCGTCGGCTTCATTCGGTTCTCCTTCGGGCTACTTTTTACGCCGTTTCGCGGCGTTCCGCTTCCCGTTCTCCGACCAGGCCGACTCGGCGATCGGACAACCGGGACGCCGGAACCGTTCGCACCGCCGACACCAGCTCAACGTCACGCGCTCCGCCCATCGTCCGCCGAGAGCGGCCCACGCCTCGCGGATCGAGAGCGCGTGCGCGCACGGCGCCTTCTCCTCCCCCTCCGGCACCGCCTAGTCCTTCCGCTCGACTTCCTTGACGGTCGTGACGCCTAGCCGCGCCTCCAGATAGCGTTTGCCGACCTGCATCAGCCACTCGAAGAACTCCGTCGAGAAGAGCCCGACGACGCCGGCGGCGACGAAGCCGTACTCCCACGGCCATGCCAGCGCGCGCCAGGAGAACAGCACGATCAGCCCGCCGAGCGCGGCGCCGATCATCCGGACGGAGAGCGCGACGAGGCATTGCGCGAGAAGGAACATCCATTCGCGGAGCGTGATGTTCGCGATCCCGCGCGAGGCCGCCATCGCCTTCAGGTGCGCGAGGAACCCGCCCAGAAGCGCCATGAGAAGCACGCCCACGAGCGGGTTCGCGAGAAGCCATTCTTCAACTTTGTCGGGCATTCTTCCTCTCCGTCGAATAGACCTCCCCGCGCACGTGAAGCCAAAGCAGTACGCAGCTCGCTACCGTCGCGAACTGGACGACGAGACCGTATGGCGCGAGAACGAGTCCGGGCGCGAAGAAGAAGAGCATCATCGCGGTCGCCCCGTTGACGATCGCCGCGAACGCGAGGCTCGACTGCCGAACGCGCGGCCAGATCAACCCGGCGATAAGGAGGATCGCGACGCTCCCGCAAAGCGCCGCCCACTCCTCAAGGAGCCCCATGCGATCGAGCGCCGTGCGGAACGTCCCCTTGTTCCGGAAGAGGAACCCGAAGACGAGCGCCAGGTCGATCGACGCGAGGAGCAGCGTCCCGACGCAGCCCTCGTTGTACCGCCGGCGGACCTTCTCCTTCGCCGCAGAGAATCTCCGACCGATGATCGCGCTTCTCATGCTCGCTCCTTTACGCGTCCGCCGTCGCGCGGTTGATGTTCGTCCCGTCGCCGTAGACGATCGCGGCCTTCGCGTTCGCGATCGTCACGCCGACGCTCGGAGAACCGTCGGCCCCGATCACCTCGATCGAGAACCCGCCGGTCGTATCGTTGCGGAAGATCCACTCCCCGGAGGTCGGGACGATCACGCGCCGGGTCGCGGAGATCGTACCCGTCATCCTGATCACGCGCGCCCGAGCCTCCGCCGCCGTCAGCGTGTAGTTCGCGTCCGAGGGGAACGCCTTCGAGAGGTAGCTCCCCACCCAGCCGACGGGGAACGCCCACGTGCGGAAGTCCGTCGGCGTTCCGCTGATCCCGGTCGACGTCGTGACGACGCTGTAGAGCGGGATCCTCCCCGCCGTGAACCCCGTCGTGTTCGCGCTTACGACGCCGGCGCGCGTCGCCTCGATGTAGTTCGTCGTCGCGCCGGTGAGGTTCACCGTCCCGTCGGAGATGCTAGTCAGGACGCCGTCGACGAGCATATAGCCGCCGTAATAGCCCCAGACGAGGCCGCTCGTCCCGGCGATGCGCTTGCCGAAGAGCCCGGCGTGAGAGAGCGCGCCGAACAGCTCGTTCGCCGCGACCTCCTTCTGGTACTGAGCCGATGCGATCTGCGCGAGCGTTGTCATGTTGCTCCTATGGGATGGCTGCGAAGCCGGCCGGGACGGGGTACTGCGTCTGCCCGGCGCCTCGAATTTGCAGGGTATAGCTTGAGTTGTCCGAGCTTGTCACAAACGCCGGACGCCACGCGATGCTCGGCGTGTGATAGAAGACGTACATCGTCCCGCCCTCCGGGTCGTTGTCGTTCCAGTCCCCGTCGAGCGAGATCCAGACGTAGCCGTTGAACGCGTCCCACGCGATCCCGACCACGGAGCCGTTCGCGATGTTGTCGGTCGGCCCGTTCCCATCTCCACGCCCGGCGCCGCCGCCGTAGTAGTACTGCTGATTACCTCTCCATAGGCGATTCTCCGCTTGATTCTGTCCGCCGGAGAGCGGCGACAGGCTGGAGATCCCGAAGAAGACGTCGGTCGCGGCTGGCGAGCCGGTGATCAGCGTCTCCCAGTACCACTTCCCGGAATTCGCGAAGAAGTTCGTCCCGGCCCACTTGTTCGTCGCCGTCGACTTCGAGACCTGGACGTAAGGCTGCTCGCCGCCGAACGTAAACTCGCTCGCGACGTCCGGAGCGTAGAACCGGAAGGAGTCGCGCGCCGGGATCAACGCCTCGCCCGCGATTCCGCGTCCGACGCGCGAGGAGACCTGATACCAGCGAACCCCGATCCGCGTGAGCATCTCCGCCGGGCTCCCTAGGTCGGAGGACTGCATCCCGGTCGTGTAGGTGTAGCTCATCTCCGCGAGCCCGGTTACGGTCCGCTTCAGATCCGAGAAGCCGTCGTCGTAGATCTCCAGGACGTACTCCTCGGTCGGCTCGTCGAGGGGGACGTCCATCGAGTTCGCCCACTCGTGGATCCGGCGCGCGCGGCGAGTCGCGAAGAGCTGGAAATCCCCGTTCGCCTGCCGCGCCCCGCCGATCGCGACCGGCGCGTAGGGGAGGGCGCTCACCGCGTCGAAGGTCTCGTCGTCGATCGGCGCGTCGAGTAGCGAGCCACGGAACCCGACCGCGCGCCAGAGGGAGTCGGTGCCGATCGCCGCCAGCGGGAACGTCGTCCGCTTGATCGGCCCCGCTTCGAGGAAGACGAGCCGGGCGCCGATCTCCCACGCGTCGGCGTTATGCTCCGTCCCCTTACGTCCGCGCAGGAAGTTCTCCAGCGTGTAGGTTCCGTCCGCGTTCGCCGTGACCGTGTACGCTTGGCAGATCTCCCACGCCTCGCCGTCGGAGGAGATCGCGAAGGCGTTCGCGCCGTTGTAGAACGTCTCCAGGCTCGCCGGCGTCGAGATCGTATGATCCGGCTGGACGAGCCGGACCGTGATCCGGCTCTCGTTGTCCCAGAGGTGATCGGCGCGGCCGCGCATCTGCCCGGAGATGACCGATCCGATCCGCGCCGCGCTGTAGGTCGGCGCCGCGCCCTGCCACGTCGCGCCGTTGTCCCGCGAGTAGTAGATCACGCCGCCCGGCCAGCCGCTCGCCTCGCCGCACGCCGCGAGGTAGAGCCCCTCGTCGTTGTGCCCGTCGACGAGGAGCGGGATGTCGAGGACGACCGCGACCGTAGGCCCGGCTCCCTCGATCGTCACGCCCTGCCCCGTCTCGCCCTCGTTCCCGACCGCGTAGCTCGTAAGCGCGCCCTGATCGTCGCTCACGCCACGGCAGCGCACGGGACCGTTCGGAGAGTATTCGATCTCCGTGATCCGAACGCGCCGGCCGTCCGGGAGCGTCACGACGTCGGTCGGCTCCAGCGTCCGCCACTTCGGCCCGACCGCGAACTCGAACCGCTCGCGCTCCAGCCAGGCGTAGCGCATGATCCGATCGACGACCTGGTGCGCCTCGTCCGAGGTGAAGACGATCGGGAACTCGATGTTCGCGACGTTCTCCGCGTTGCTCACGAGCCGACGGGCGCGCGCGACGCCGACGTCGTAGTCGAGGTCCTGGTTGATGAAGCGGAGGTAGGCGACCGCCGGGAGTTCGCTCTCCAGCGCCCGCGTCGTCGTGACGAGCGGCGGCGGCTCGCTCCCGGAGTCGCCCGGCCGGGCCCCGAGATCGTCCTCGTCGAACGTCGCCGCCGACGCGCCGCCCCGCTTCACGAAGGCGACCGTCCCGTCGTGCTCGACCGCGTCGAAGATGAACGCTCCCATCAGAGGTTCGATCGCGCCGCGCAGCGGGACGGGGTTCGAGACGACGTAGCCGCGCACGGTATCCGAAGCGAGCGACGTCGTCGTGACGGAGGTCAGCCCGACGTAGTCGCAGAGATCCTCGACGAGGGCATCGAGCCCGACGCCGTTCTGGGCGAGGCTGTACTCGAAGA
>CAZXLQ010000094.1:9782-16396 GCA_964641945.1 uncultured Clostridia bacterium | reverse complement strand
GGCGCGCTCTGGGTGGAGGTACCGCGGGTCGCACGAGGGCTCGTTGCACTCGCCCCCGCGCGACCCACGGCTATTTCCTTGGACCGCTCCGCGGTCGTCCTCAACCCACGAGTCCCGCCAGCGCGTCGAGGTCGACGTTCCCCCCCGACAGCACGATGCCGACCCGCCGCATTTCAGGCGGCAGCCCGCCGTTCAGCACGACGGCAAGTCCGAGAACACCCGTCGGCTCGACGATGAGCTTCATCCTTGTCAGCAGCAATTTCATTGCGCCGACCAACTCGGCGTCGCTGGCGGTCAGCACGCCGGCCGCGCGCGACTGTACGACCGGAAACGTGAGTTTCCCCGGCGCCTGCGGGCGCGCACCGTCCGCCATCGTGTCCGGCGGCGGAATGCAGACCCGCTCGCCCGCGGCCAGCGAGAGCGCGGTGTCGTTGGCCGTCTCCGGCTCGGCGCCGTACACAGCCGCCCGTCCACAGGCTGCGGTCGCCGATCCGGCAAGCAGACCGCCGCCCCCGACTGGCACGACGACGGCGTCGAGCGACCCGACGTCCTCGAGCAGCTCGAGGGCAGCCGTCCCCTGCCCTGCCATTACACGCGGATCGTCGTACGGCGGCACGAGCGTTCGCCCTTCGCGTTCGACGATTTCGGCGGCAACAGCCTCGCGGTCTTCCGTCAATCGATCGTACCGGACGATGCGCGCCCCATACTCCATCGTCGCTTCGACCTTGGATCGCGGCGCGTCGTCAGGCATCGCGATGACCGCATCGATGCCGGCCGCGCGCGAAGCGATCGCCACGGCCTGCGCATGGTTTCCGGACGAAAACGCCACGACACCGCGGCGCCGCTCCTCATCCGTCAGCGAGAGCACGGTGTTCGTCGCGCCGCGGATCTTGAAGCTCCCGCCGCGCTGCAGGTTCTCGCATTTGAAAAACAGCTCCCGGCCGCTCAGTTCGTCGAGCAACCGGGAGCTGAAAACGGGCGTTCTGTGGATATGCCCCCGCAGCCGTCCGGCCGCGCGTTCGACATCGTCTGGAGAGATAGCGAGTCGCGAATCGTTCACGACGGCGACGCTATCGTCGCCGCCGTGAAATCGTCAACGGTGCCGCGTACTCCTAGTGACTCCAGTCCGCCTTGTTCGTGTCTATGGAGACTCCGTCGCCCGTGCGCGAGACACCCGCCCGCAGCAGCTCGACGTTCCCGTTGACCCCGGTCACCCGGATCATCGGGCCACCGTCGCCGATCTTGCCCTTGAAGCTCGATGGCTCGATCTTGCCCTTCACCGTGATGTTGCCGATCTCGGAATAGACGTTGCCGTTGATCCCTTCGACCGACAGCTCGGCGTTGAGCGACTCGGCGAAGTGCAGCTCGACCTTGCCATTGACGCCACTGATCTCGAGGCCGCTCGCGTCGAGCTCCTGCAGGGTGATCGTCACCTTGCCGTTGATCCCCGATATCGACGACGTGCTGTGCGCTCGCGCCACGTTCACGCTTCCATTGACGCCCGAGATGAGGATCTTCCCGTCGATTTCACCAACGCGGACCCGGCCGTTGACGCCTTCCACGTCGAGCGCGATCGAGCGCGGCAGCTTCACCGATACGCGCACCCGGACGTCCGCCTTGCGAATGCCACGGTCGCTTTCCCCGGCGATGACCAGGCTGTTTGGCGTCGATTCGACGATGAATTTCCTCGCGTCGAGGTCGGCGCGCTTGCGGGCCGACCTGACGACGTACACCTCGGCCGTGTTCGTGTCGGATGTTTCGACGTCAACGTAACCGTTGATCGACCTGATCTCGACGTGCGATCCGGGTGCGAGCTCTACGGAGCGCCGGATCTCTTCCTTCTCGGCCAGGTCCGAGTGCGAGGCGTCCTCCTCGTGCTCATGATGGTCGGCATCCAGCCGCTTGCCCTGCTGCGCCGCATCCGCGTTTTCCGGCCCGGGCATCGCGAGAGCGCTGACGTGTTGAACGGTTCCACCGCACGAGAGTCCCGTGACGGCGAGTAGAGCGAGAATACAAAGCGTTGCACGCATGGGCGTGTGTCCTCCTGATGGTGCGTTACTGGCCGGTCGCGGGACACGCGAGCAATTGAGCCGAGCCGCTGAAGGCCTCGAGCTCGATTTGAGCGCCGCCGTCTCCGTACCGTCCGACCAGCCGCCGCGTCACCAGATTCGGCCGGTCAACCGACAGTTCATAATCCGTCTGGATATCACCCGAGAACGAAGAGAGCGTCGCGGTGAACCCCGACACGCGGCCGCACAGCTCCAGGGTGGCGTTTCCAGACATCGACTTCATGCGGTATCGGCCTCCCGGCTGAATGGTCCCGCGCATCCACGCGTCACCCGAAGCGGTACGCGCCTCGACGTCGCCGCCCGGGTCCGTCACACGGACATTGCCGCTTGCCGTCTCAGCCTGTACGTGCCCCTTCGCGCGCTCCACGGCAACATCGCCGCTTATGGACGAGACGCGCACTGTCGAGCCGACGTCGCGCACGCCGACGGTCCCGCTTGCGGCAGTGCCTTCGACGGCGCCGCTTGCATGCTGGACGCTGACGTTTCCGCTCCCGGACCGGAAAACGACTTCGCCGGCAACGTTCCGGATGTTCAGATCGCCGGAGCCGGACTCGACGAACACCGCGCCGCCTGCACCGTCGACGACCACCGAGCCGCTTCCGGCGTTGATCGTCACGCGACCTGCGAGCTCGACCTGGACGTCCCCGCTGCCCGAGACGACCCTCGTGTCGCCATCGACACCCGTGATGCGCACGTCACCCTTCGGCACCTCGACGACTCCGAGCAGTGCCGTCTTCGGCAGCCGCACATCGAGCGCAACCGGGCCGCGCGACGTTCCCGCCGGCGAAATGAGAATTCCGCCGGCACTGGTTCGCTGGATCTCGACGGGAACGGCCTGCGAGCCGCGCTCGCTGCGGGCCGCCGCCGATACCTCTTCAGCGTCGACACCCGTGATCGTGACCGAGCCGTTACGGTTCGTCACGGTGACGCGCGTTCCGGGTGCGACCGCCTGACGCGCGCTCGACGGCGCATCCTGCGAGAGCATGTCGTCGAGCGTGCCGGGCTCGATCGGCGAGATGAGTAGTGCAAGGAGAAGTAATGACATCATGATCGTATCCGTGATTTCAGCGGTCGTTGCGCGCCTGTAGCGCGACGAGACGCTGCATCGTTTCGACCTTTTCGTCGTAGGCCGACAGCATTGAATTGACCGCAATCGGGTCGTCCGGGTTCTGTTCGACCGCGCGCCTCGCGGTCTGGATGTTCGCGTCGAGATCGCCGAGCGGCTTTCGCGACGATTCGCGCACCGTCGTATCCGTGCCCGCCGTGCGCTCGATTTCGCTTCGGAGCAGAGCGATTGCCGCGATGTAGCGCCGCTCGGCGTCCGCGACCGGAATCGGAAGGGCCGCTGGAGCCTGATCGTCCCGGACCTTCGCCCGCCGCGGGCGCGTCACAATGCCGCCGCTGCCAGCCGGCGTCGGATGATCGACGACGGTAGCCACTGGGGGCTCGACTTCGGGTGCGGTCACGCCCTCGATGACAGGTTGCCGATCGTTCGGCTCCGGTGCAGCGGTGACGAGTCTTTCAGCCTGGGGCCCCGACGGCTGCCAGGCGACGTACCCGACTCCCGAGATCACCGTCAGGCAAGCTGCTGCGACGAGCGGCGCCATCCAGCGGCGAGACCCGAACGACGGACGGATCACGTTCGACGAGTCTGATCCCGGCTCGATTCGTGATCGGACCGCCGCCCACATCGCGTCGCCGGTCTCGATCGGCCGCTCGTAGCGCGCGTACATTGCCTGTTCGCGCTCGAGGGCCTCGCACGCCTCGGCGCAGAGCGCGCAGCCGGCGAGGTGAGCCTCGACGAGCCGCCGGTCGGCATCGGCCAGTTCGGCGTCCATGTATTCGTCGAGCAGCAGTGTCACGTTGTCGCAGTTCATACCGTTCCCTCCACGTACGGCCCCACCCGGCGCCGCATCTCGGACCGTGCGCGGTGCAGGTCCGTCTTCACCTTCGCAAGCG
Source organism: uncultured Clostridia bacterium (assembly GCA_964641945.1). Lineage (GTDB taxonomy): Bacteria > Acidobacteriota > Blastocatellia > UBA7656 > JADIYM01 > JADIYM01. The sequence goes on along the minus strand of CAZXLQ010000094.1, from coordinate 12,368 downwards.
TGAAACCCGTGATGTCAACAATCTCGTCGTAACTCTTCTGCTGGAAGATCCGCAGCGAGAACACCGTCCGTTTGTCGTCGTCGAGCGCCGCGAGTGCTTCGTGAATGACTCCGTTGAGCTCGCGACCGAGCAGTTGCTCTTCGGGCCGCGCGTAGTCCGACTCGGAGGGCATCTCCGCGATTTCGTCTATCCCGACGCTGCCGCGCCGGCGCTCGGACCGGATGGCCTCCCAGGCCGTGAATTTCGCGATGCCGAAGAGCCAGGTTGAGAGCTTGGTGCCGTCTCGCAGCGAACCGAGTCCACGATACGCACGGACGAAAGTCTCCTGTGCGAGCTCCTCGGCGAGGTCGCGCCGTCCAACGATGTCAAAGATGAAACTCGTTACCGGTCTCGAGAACCGGTCGAAGATGTGGCGGAAGGCATCGGGATCGCCGGCCAGCACGCGCTCGGCTGCCTCCTCGACGGAGACCGCGCCAGCATCGCGCCGCCCGATGGTCCTGATCGATAGCCTCATGACGCTCATGGTTCCGGCTCGCCGCATCGTTCGCCCGTAGGTGTCGGCGGAGCCGGAAAGGTTTCAGGGGATTCTACGCCGCGTTCGCGATTGCGTGGGCCATGCGATGAGGCTCCGTGCCTCGGTGTCTCCGTGTCTCTGTGTGCGAAGCGCTCGTAGCCGCCAAAAGAGCTGCGCACGCAGAGGCACTGAGACTCGGAGGCACGGAGCCCACGGAAGCGCGAGGGCTGAAGTCTCACGGTTGCAGGTCGCATCCAGATTCCCTATCGTGCCGCTCATGAACCGACTCCTGCTGCTGCTCGCCCTCATCTGCGCCGTTCCAGCTGCGCCGGCACAAGCCGCGCCTCCCGTGGCCGACATTCTGTTCCTGAACGGAAACGTCTACACGGGCAGCGACCGTCAGCCGAGAGCGCAGGCTATTGCCGTCGCCGGCGGGAAAATTCTCTTCGTCGGCAACGACGGCGGCGCGAAGAGGCTTCGAGGCCCGTCGACCCGTGTCGTCGACCTCAAGGGCGCAACGGTCCTCCCCGGTCTCACCGATGCACATTGCCACCTGTCTGGCATCGGATTCCGCGAGATGACCTTCAACCTCGAGGGCTGCAGCAGCCTCGACGACTTTCTCGCCCGGGTGAAGGCCAGGTGCGAAGCCGCCGAGCCCGGCGCCTGGGTCACGGGACGAGGATGGATCGAGACCTTCTGGACTCCCCAGGTGTTCCCGACACGAGAACAGCTCGACGCCGTCTCGCCGAAGAACCCGGTCGCGCTCGAGCGTGCCGACGGTCATGCCGTCGTGGCGAACTCGCTTGCGCTCAAGCTCGCCGGTATCGATCGAAACACCGCTGCTCCTCAGGGCGGCGAGATCATGAAGGACAAGGTGACGGGCGAGCCCAACGGCATGGTGCTCGACAACGCCGGGAACCTGCTTCTGGCCGTTATCCCTGCCCCGACGCCCGATGAGGTATCGAAATCGATAGTCACGGGCGCGAACCGGAGCGTGGCCCTCGGCTGGTGCCAGATCCAGAACGCGGGTTCCATGCCGGACGAAGCGGCACTGATCGAGCGCCTCGTCAAGGATGGGAAGGTCAAGCTGCGGATCTACAACGCAATCAGCGGTCCGGGCCCCGGAGCCACGGCGCTGATCGAGCGTGGCGCGACGATCGACGCGGCGAATCCGAGATTCACCCAGCGGACGATCAAGGTGCACTTCGATGGCGCCCTCGGCTCGAAGGGTGCCGCGCTGCTCGAGAAGTACTCCGACTACGACACGTCGGGCTTCGTGACCTTGACGGAAGAGCAGTTGATGCCGATGTTCGTCGCCGCCCTTCGTGCGGGAATCCAGGTCGAGACGCACGCAATCGGTGACCGGGCAAATCGGCTCACCCTCGACTATTACGAGAAGGCGATGCGGGCGGTGCCACCGGCCGAGCGGAAGGTTGCGTCGCCACGATGGCGAATCGAGCATGCGCAGGTCATTCATCCTGCTGATATTCCAAGGTTCGCGAAACTCGACGTCATTGCATCGATGCAGCCGTCGCACGCGATCGGAGACCTCTACTTCGCGAAGAGCCGCCTGGGACTCGCGCGGCTCGAGGGCGCCTATGCGTGGCAGAGTCTGTTGAAGTCGGGTGCCATCATTGCCGGCGGGTCCGACGCGCCAGTCGAACAGGGCGCGCCGATGATCGAGTTCTACGCCGCCGTGACGAGGACGGACCTAAAGGGCAAGTCCGGGGAAGGCTGGCATCTCGAACAGGCCGTGTCACGTGAGACGGCGCTGAAGATGTTCACGATCTGGCCTGCCTTCGCGGCGTTCGAGGAGAAGCTGAAGGGCACGATCGAGGTCGGCAAGCTCGCGGACCTTACGGTGCTGTCGGCGGACATCATGAAGATCCCGGCGCCACAGATCCTGACGACGACGTGCGTGATGACGGTCATCGGAGGGGAAATCGTGTACGAGGCAATGCGGTAGGACTTCGCTATCTTTGCGCCTTTGCGAGTCCTTGGCGTCTTTGCGGGGAAACCCCCCGGACAGCCGCCGGTATAGGAAAAAAGCCCCGGGCTAGCAAAAAAACGAA
>CAZXLQ010000094.1:6939-9772 GCA_964641945.1 uncultured Clostridia bacterium | reverse complement strand
TCCTTGGCTTATTTGCTAGAAACGCCGACGTACGGCCGCGTTTCTCGCAGAGACGCCAAGGACTCGCAAAGACGCGAAGGAACACGACTAGCCCTTCCCAGCCTTCTTCACGTACGCCTCGGCCGCCTTCTTCGCCTCCGGCGTCCCGATGAGATACAACGCATCGGCCGCCCGGCTCCTGACCTCCTCGCTCGAATCCTCGAGTGACTTCACGAGCGCAGGCACCGCCGAAGCGGCCCCCGGCCCGATCGTCCCCAATGCGTCGGCCGCGACACCCCTGACGACGGGGTCCGAATCACGAAGCGCCTCCGCCAGGACATCGACGGTACCCCGATTCTTCCCGTCCACGGCCGTCAGCGTCTGCAGCGCCGTCGCGCGCACTCCTGCTTCGGAATGCGTCGCCAGCGACTTGAGCGTCGGCACGGCCGCTTCGGCCGTCGGACCGAGAGATCGCAACGCCTGAAGAGCGGAGGAGCGCACTGCAGCGCTCGAATCGCCCGTCGCCGACGCCAGCGCCGCAACGGCCGCTGGCTGCGGCGGACGGATGTCACCGAGTGCAATCGCCGACGACCGGCGGACCCGTTCGTCAGGTTCGGAGAGCGCCGTCACGAGGGCTCCGGACGCCGCGGAGGCGGCGTCGCCCATCCGTCCGAGCGCCGACGCCGACGCAACCCGCACGTCCACGTCGCCGTCGGTCAATCTGTCGATCAGTGTCTGCAGCGCAGCGGAAGCCGGGGCACCGAGGTTCCCGAGCGCCGTCACGGCGGCACGGCGCAAACGCGGATCCTGGTCGCCGGAGAGTCGTACGAGCGCGTTTATGACCGCCAGCGATGGAGCATCGAGCATTCCGAGCGCGTTCGCGGCGTGAAACCGGACGTCTGCCGCAGGATCTTCGAGCGCCACGACGAGGTCGGGCACCGCCTTGGCCGCCGGCGGGCCGATGAGCGCCAGACCGTTCGCGGCATTCGCCCGAACCTCGGCGTCCGGATCCTCGAGAGCCGCCGTCAGCGGACCGACGGCCTCGGAGCTGGGTGGATAAACGAGACCGAGGCGTTCCGCGGCGCGCCGTCGCGCTTCGACCGATCCGCCCGACAGCTCGGCGATGAGCGCCGGAACCTCCTTCGGATCCACCGTCGGCATCGGCACGCCGCCGAGTCGGGATGGGTCCGTGGAATCGATCGTGTTCCCCGATGCGGGTCCCGCGGCGATCCGATTGCCGTTGCCGGCGGGAGGTGGATCACACGCCAGCCCGCAAACCAGCACCTGCAGGCATAACGCGCCAGTCAGGAACGAGCGCTTCATAACTCGTCCGCGTCCAGTTCGGGAAGCTCGCCGTCCGCGCGATTCTTGACGATAAGCAGGTGTGCGCGGGAGCCGCGAGAGACCTTGTCCGACACGGAACCGAAGATGATCTTGCCGAGCGTCGGCCGTCCGTGCGGCGCGAGGACGATGAGATCGATGCCGAAGATCTCTTCCATCCTGAGGATTTCCTCCGCCGGGTCGCCGTCCGACACGAGCAGGTGCGGCTTGAGATCGGGCGACGTTTCCTCGACAAGCGCTGCGAGCCGCTGGCGAAGCGCCTCCTTGCCGGCCTCCACTCGCGTGTGGTCGAAGCTTCCGCCATCGGCGACAGCCGGACCTTCGACGACGTACAGCAGGTAGAGCTCGGCATGGTGGGCGGTGACGGCAGCAAGCGCCGCCTCGAGTGCGCGCACACTCTCGCCGGAGAAGTCCACCGGGCACAACACCTTTGAGACCGTGAACACGGCGCGCGCCTAGGCCTCGAGCGCCACCCGGTGTTTGAGCGCCTCGACGAGGAAATTCTCGAAGATGATCCGGCCGTCGCGCGACTCGACGTGGTGGTCCCAGAACGACTTCGGCCGGTCCCAGTCCTCGAACGACTTCTCGATGTGGAACTGAACGGTGTAGATGAGCTGGCGGTCCGTCCGCTTCACCATCATCTGCAACGGACAGAGGTACCCGCAGGCGAGCTGCTCGAAGCCCTCCGGCAGTCGATCGACCATGAGTCCGTGATTCTGCCAGACCCGGAGGATGTCCGTCCGCGAATGCCGGTCGGTGTGACGCGAATCGGAACGGTCGTCGATACGATCGAAGATCGGATCGTCTTTGAGGATCTTCACGTAACGGTACTGGTATTCGACGAGCCGGTTCGTCCGGCGCTCCGATGGCAGTCTCTTGTCGAGCGTGATGATGTTCGACCCGAAGGACTGCCCCACGAGTTGGTGGCCTCCGCAGATTCCGAGCACCGGGACCTCGGTAGTGCGCACGAAGTTCGCGAATCCCTCGATCATGTCCGAACGGTAATAATCGAAGTCGCGCAGGGTCCCGCTGAGCACGACGGCGTCCGCGTCGAATTCCGCGACGATTTCAGGGGTGACCTGCGAAAGATGGAGCGTGAGCACCTCGGGACGGATCGCGAGGTTCTTGACGTTCTTCTCGATGTTCGGCAGGGCCAGACCGGAGATGTAGCGTTCCTGCTTGATCCACGCACGCTCGTCGAACGACGGGTCCTGGCGTGCGAGGTCCGAGAGGTCCTCCGGCTCGTGGAGCAGGTTGTTCACGATGACGACGCGAATGGCGTCGATGCGCCTGTCCACCGCCGGAGCAACGGTAATCGGTGAAGCGATGACGGAGGCGTGGGCGACGACGGACTCGTCCTGCACGGCATTACTCACAGGGCAGACTCCCTTGGACCCGGTTCGAAATGGCTACGGACTGGACTGGCGAGCGGAGAGGCGATGATACCCCCGCAACCGGATGACCGACAAGGCAAGACTTCGGCAACACTTCCTTGCGCCTTTGCGCCTTTGCG
>CAZXLQ010000094.1:0-6839 GCA_964641945.1 uncultured Clostridia bacterium | reverse complement strand
GCGCTCCCACGTCCACTGCCGCCTCGTGAGGGCTTCGATCCTCTCCCGGCGAATCGAAACGCCGATGCCCGGTAACTCCGGCAAGCGCATCGTGCCATCCGGCTCGACCGTCGGCCGTGGCTCCACGATGTCGTCGAGCCAGTACCGGCGGCTGTCCGAGACGTCGCCGGGCAGCGTGAACGGCCCAAGACTCGACATCGCGGCGTTGTGCATCCGCCCTATGCCGGCCTCGAGCATGCCACCGCACCATACCGGCACGCCCGCATCGGCACAGCGATCGGCGATCCGCCGGGCCTCGGCGTGTCCGCCGACGCGACCGAGCTTGATGTTGACGATTCTGCAGGCGCCGATCTCGAGCGCCTGCCGGCACGACTCTTCGTCGACGACCGATTCGTCGAGACATATCGCCGTCGACAGGCGCGCCTGAAGCTTCGCGTGATCGATCAGGTCACCGGGCCGCAACGGCTGTTCCATCATCAGCAGTCCGAACTGGTCGAGTGCCTCTAGGGTTTCGATATCCGCGAGCGAATATGCGGAATTCGCGTCGACCGACAGGACGATGTCGCCGAACCGGTCGCGTACCGCCGCCACGAGTGCGACGTCCCGACCCGGTGCGATCTTGATCTTGATCCGGCGATATCCGGAATCGAGCTCGCGCCTTACCTTCTCGATCAGTCCTTCGGTCGACGGCTGCAGTCCGATCGACACCCCGCAGTCGATCGCCTGGCGGCTCCCGCCGAGCATACGCCAGAGCGGAAGACCGCGGTGCCGTGCGACGAGGTCCCATGCGGCCGTTTCGACGGCCGCGCGGGCCATACGATTGCCACGGATCGGCGCGAGGGCGCCGGAGACGGCCTCGGGATCGTCGATCTCGATGTCGACAAGCCGGGGGATCACGAACTGCCGGATCGCTTCCCACGCGCCGTCGGTAAACTCTTCATTGAAGAAGGGTCCCTCGGACGCGACGCATTCGCCCCAGCCCGAAACGCCGTCGGCCCGAACCTCCACGAGGATGATCCGTCGGCTGGTCGTGCGGCCGAAGCTGGTTTCGAACGGAGCGACGAGGTCGAGAGCGATTTCGCGCAGTGTGACGCTATCGAAGCGCATCGGTGGTCGCCTCCGCACTTGCAAGACGATACCGGCTGATCCCGCTCACCACGTCGCGTTCGAGCCCAACGACGACCAGCCCGCGACTCAACCGGCTCTGGAAGGCCTCGCGGGTCTGCAACCGCCAGATGAGTGCCTGCTGGTGATCGGTCCGCTTCACCGCGTTGAAGTCGCCGGGGATGTCGATGGAATCGTGGCTCACGTCGGGCGGTGACGGTTCGCCTGCAATCGCATGCTCGACACGCCGTGAGCCGACCCACCACTCCGCAAACACGCGGTCGGAACCGATACCGGCATCGAAGACCGACGCGTGCTGCTCACCGTAGAAATTCACAGCGTAGTTTCGCACTACGGCGCCGAGCTTGTTCAGATTGAAATGCGCGTTGCGCGACTGCAGCGGATCGAAGGTCCAGATCACGAGTGGGATGTCGAGCGCAAGCGCCTGCTCGCGCTGGGCCAGCTTCAGGCTGTATCCGATCCCTGTGTCACGGAGGGATTCGTCGACTGCCAGCATGTGCGAGTAGAAGGCGGGCGTGCCCTCGTGACGGGCCATCAGCGTGTGCACGAAGCCGACGACACGGCCGGATTCGTCGAATGCCCCGATGGATGGCGCTCCCGACCACTGTGCCACGACGAAGAGCCGCGCCGGCGTGATGTCGACGTCCGGCAATCCCCAAGTCGCCCGCTGCAACTGGATGCACTGGTCGATCTCATGAAAGCTCTGAATGGTTCGCAACTGGAAATCCGGCACGGTTGGGCTCCTCCCGAGGCTCGACCGGCCGGTGCCGCGATTACCTCGTCTCGAAAAACTCTTATCGAAAATTGCGCTGTCCACGCAACCCGGAGGCGGCTCGGCTCGATCATGGGGAGTCACAAGCGGTCGTAGTCGACCGGCGGGCGCCTCGAAGATGTTGTGGCGTCGAGCGGGCGGCTGTGTGTAGAATCCGGGATGCCTCATCGTCGGCGGCGTGCCCCGGCTGATTTCGTTGGTACTGGGAAAGAGGAACTCCATGGCAGACGACAAGAAGGAGCGCGGGCGCGCAGTCGATCAGGCGATCGCCCAGATTGAGAAGCAGTTCGGCAAGGGCTCGATCATGCGGCTTGGCGACAAGAAAGTTGTCGACATCGCTGCGATCTCGACGGGCTCGATCGGCCTCGACGCGGCGATTGGCATCGGCGGCCTTCCGCGGGGACGTGTGGTCGAGATCTACGGACCTGAGTCGGCCGGCAAATCGACGCTGGCCCTGCACGTCGTCGCCGAGGCGCAGGCGGCGGGAGGCGTGGCGGCGTATGTCGACGCGGAGCACGCACTCGACGCCGAATACGCCGGCAACCTCGGCGTGAACATCAACGACATGCTCATCAGCCAGCCGGATTCGGGCGAGCAGGCGCTCGAGATAGTCGAGGCCCTCATCCGGTCGGGCGGCATCGATATCGTCGTCGTGGACTCGGTCGCGGCGCTCGTGCCACGGGCCGAGCTCGACGGCGAGATGGGGGACAGCCTTCCCGGACTGCAGGCTCGACTGATGTCGCAGGCGCTTCGGAAGCTGACGGCGGTCGTCGCCCGCACGAACACGACGCTGCTCTTCATCAACCAGATTCGCGAGAAGATCGGCGTGATGTTCGGCAGTCCCGAAACGACCACTGGTGGGCGGGCGCTGAAGTTCTACAGTTCGGTGCGACTGGATATCAGGCGCACGGGGCAGATCAAGGACGGCGACGTCGTGATGGGCAGCCGGACGAAGGTGAAGGTCGTCAAGAACAAGGTGGCGCCGCCTTTCCGCGAGGTCGAGTTCGACATCATGTACGGGATCGGCATCTCTCGCGAAGGCGAGGTCCTCGACCTCGGCGTCGAGCACAAGATCGTCGACAAATCCGGTGCCTGGTTCAGCTACAAAGGCGAGCGGCTTGGACAGGGGCGCGAGAACGTCAAGACCCTGCTCAAGGACAATCCGGCGCTCAACGAGCGCATTCGGGCGGACGTCAGGCAGGCAATGGGAATCGGAGCTGTGCCGGCGGCGGCTGCGGCGGTGTCTGGCGGGGACGAGAAGGCCTGATCCAGCCCGGATCTTCTTTCGCGCCTTTGCGAGAACTTTGCGTCTTTGCGAGAAACCATCCTCCGTGAGGATGGTTTCTCGCAAAGACGCAAAGTTCTCGCAAAGGCGCAAAGGTCAGGTGCCCAGTTTCTGGGTATTCTCTCCCCAAAATGCATACCAGCCGAGCTTCGCAGAATCGGGGGGCGACTCTGTTCAGACCCGGCTGGTAAGGGTGGGTGACTATGCGATTGCGAGTCCGCGATTCCAATTCCTGAGTACGGGGATGCGACCAGGTTGATGTCTTCGCTTTCTCTGCGGCGGATTCTAGTCAAAAAAGACGGGCTGTCAACCCTCTTTTTTTCAAGCACTTGTGAGCTTCGTCACAAAGTGGCTGGTCCGACTACGGCGGCGGGACGGGAAACCTCCCCTGAATGACGCGCTCGACTGACACGGGACGGCCAACACCGGCACTTCGGGAGGCCTATCGACAGAGACAATCCGCGGCATTTCAGGACCCGATGTCTCATCAACAAGTTTGTTGACCGCCATGGGTCATTTTGGTAGGATCGGGGCCTCTTTAGGTCCCCAAGCTTCAAGTTAAGTCAAAGTCTTGTGCGCACGCTCGAGGAACCACTTGTATGAAGTGTCCTGTCTGCAGCCACGTCTACCCCGACACGCTCAGCCGATGCAGTCGCTGCGGACGTGTCGCGCCGGAGCGCGCACCCGGGGTTGAGACCTCGTCGACACTCATCGAGTTCCCTTCACAGCGACCGGCGCGGGCATCACTGCCCGATTGGCGGATCGAGCTCAACGAGAAGGTTCGCGCGATCAAGGCGCGCCGCTCTATGGAAGCCATGGTCGGCGAGGCGACGGCCGCACGTCGTGCGTCGACTCATGCGCCCGACCCCGAGCCGACTCACGAGGCCCTCGAGGAAACGTCGCAGCAACTTCGCGAGGAGCACGCTAACCCCATCGTGGCCGCGGCACTCGATCGGCTCCGTCGTGCGTCCGCGAACGCGGCGCCGCAGCCGACGCCGATTGGCCGTCGCGGCTCTGCAGCAGCTGCTCGAGTTGCGTCACTGCCCTCGCCGCAGCCGTCGACGCATGCACACCCGATGCAGCAGACTTCGGCTCTGACAGCGGTCGAGCCCGCGCGCAACGCCCTGGTGACGACGGTGCCCGTTCGCGAGGAGCTCTTCGATCCCGCCGAATTGCTCGAGGGACTTGAAGACGAGTTCTTCGACCCGAACGCCATCGTCGCGCAGGCCGCCCTTCCGCCGGCGCCTGCTGCCGAACGCGCGTCGATTGCGGCGCGTGCGCTCGCTGGACTCATCGACGTCGGCGTCTACGTGCTCGTGTCGGTTCCCTTCGTCGCGACAACCTGGGCCATCAACGGAGACTTCCGCCGGACGCCGGTGCTCCTGTTGCTCGGTGCGACGTTGTCTCTGCTCGCTGCCTTCTACCTGCTCGCGATGTTCTCGATTGGCGGACGCACCATAGGGATGATGGTCGGCGGCCTGCGGGTCGTCGACGAAGAAGGCAACGATCCGACGCCGCGCGCCCTGTTCCTTCGTGCGACCGGCTACGTGGCGGCTGCATTGCCGGCCGGCCTCGGGTTCGCCTGGGTCTTCGCAAATCGCGACCGCTGTGGATTGCACGACCTGCTGTCTGGCACGCGCGTCGTTCGCGAGTAGCGGCGCCGTCTCCAGGGCGGTGGGGCGATGGACAATCGGTTCCTTCAGGCCGTAGTCGACGCGGCGAGGCCGTCGCTCACCGGCGCGTCGATCGGCCGCATCTGGCAACCTTCGGCGACAGTGCTTGCCGTCGACTTCCGAATGGCCGATGGACGCCTGATGCTCATCTCGATCCGTCCCGATGCTCCGGCAACGTTCCTGGCGCACAGGTCCGCGTCCGAGCTCGAGCCGAACGCGAGCGGCGAACTGGCCTTCGGAGCCCTGCTTCGCAAGCGGCTGCGCGGCGCCCGCGTCGAGGCTGTCCGCAAACCGGAAGCGGACCGCGTCGTGACGCTCGAGTGTCGCGGTTACGCCGCGTCGGGCGAGATCGTTCGGCACGAGCTCGTCATCGAGTTGACGGGGCGATCCTCCAACGTCGTGCTCGTGGACGCCGACGGCCGAATCGTTTCGACAATGAACGAACCGCCCTCCGGGATTTCCAGAGTCGGAGACGTCTACACGCCTCCCGTCGGCCGCGGTCCGGGGCGCTCGCGAATTCTCGAACGGGAGCTTGCAGTCCGGTCAGAGGCCATGGGCCAGTGCGAGGCGAAGGCGTCGCTCGATCACGATCTGGCTTCCACCGGGGGTCCGTTCCTTCTCTATCGCGAGCCTTCGGGCCGGCGAACGTTATCGACCATTCGGCTACATTCAATGTCGGACGCCGGAGTCGAGCAGTTCCAGGATCCGAGCGAAGCCGCGGACGCGTGGTGGCGCGACCGCGGAGATTCTGAGGCCCTCGCCGCCCGGTCGCGTGCCGTGGCACAGCGGCTTCGCGTCTCGCGCGAACGCGACGTGCGGGCGCTCGCGGCAATGGCGGAAGACGTGCGGGCCACGGAGGGCGCCGAGCGATTTCGAGAGCTGGCCGAGTGCCTGCTCGCCCAGCACACGACCGCGCGAAACGCCGACGGCGGCTACACGTTTACCGACTTCTACTCCGACGATCAGCGAGAAGCCTTCGTCGAAGCCGATCGGGGTGTCACTCCGCAGGCCGTTGCCGACCAACTCTTTTCCCGCCATCGCAAGGCAAAGCGCACTCGCGAAGCCGTCGAGGCGCGGCGTCCGACGCTCGAGTCGCGAATCGCGGCCTTCGACAGTCTGTCCGACGAGCTGGAGCGTGCCGACTCGACGTCGACAGTCGAGGCACTGAGCTCGCGTCTGGACAAGATCCTCGGCATCAGCCGGTCACAGGTGAGAGCTAGCGGGCGGAGTTCCGGGGCGTCCCGGACGATTCGTGGCGCCCGTCGATTCGTTTCGTCCGACGGGTACGAGATCCTCGTCGGTCGAACCAGTGCCGCGAACGACGAGCTGACCTTCAAGATTGCCCGGCCGTCGGACATATGGCTTCACGCCGCCGACTATCCGGGCTCGCATGTGGTCGTCAGGTTGCTGAAGCGCGGCGACGTGCCGCACCGGACACTTCTCGAAGCTGCGCAGCTCGCCGCCTACTTCAGCCAGGCGAAGGACGAAGCGCTCGTCGACGTTCGATACACGGAGCGAAAGTTCGTCGGCAAACCGCGCGGAGCCTCTCCCGGACTCGTTCGACTTCAACGTTTCAAGACCGTTGCCGTGCGTCCCTCGAGCGATCTCGCGCGCGGCGGCGACGCGTGAGGCGACCCTCAAACCATTGAGAGCGAATCTCGACAACGCAGGGCAGCGAGTGCAAGATGGCGGCGCGTCGCAACTTGGGCGCCACACGGGCCTCCACGCCTCGTGTCGTATGAATGGAGGTCTCCCGTGAACTCTGCACTACTGTTCGTCGACATCGATACGCAGCACGATTTCATCGATTCCGATGGGAGTTTGTCGGTGCCTGGCGCCGAGTCACTCGTCGACTCGCTTCGCCGGCTGACGGATTTCGCCGAGCGGGAGGGCATTCCGATTCTCTCGTCGGCCGATGCACACGGTCCGGACGATCCCGAATTCGCCCAGTTCCCGCCTCACTGCCTCGCGGGCTCGAAGGGCC
>CAZXLQ010000093.1:5192-16542 GCA_964641945.1 uncultured Clostridia bacterium | reverse complement strand
TCACGTAGATGGAGGGTGCTGGGTGCTGGAGCGTTGGAGCGACGCTCTTGGCGGCACCGGCGGGAGCATGAACTTCTTCGTCGCGGCCACGGGGAAAGTCACCCAGGTCTGGGTCGATGCGCAGGGCAACTACCTCGAGATGAAGGGCGAATCCAGGGACGGCTCGATGGTCGTTGCCGGAAACAGTATTGCGCGAGATGGGAAGAAGACACTGACGAAGATGACGCTGACGCCATTGCCGGATGGACGCGTGCGCCAGTTCTTCGAGACCTCGGCGGATGACGGTAAAACCTGGACGCCTTCGTTCGAGGGGTTCTACGTGAAGAAGACGGCGGCGGCGAAGTAGTTTCCGGAGCGCCGGACCCTGCCGGACGCGCCTCTGCGCCTTTGCGGGTCCTCTGCGTCTCTGCGGGAAACCCATCTCGAGAACGAGTTTCCCGCAGAGGCGCAGAGGATCCGCAAAGGCGCAGAGGTTTCAGGCAATCCTGCTTAAAGGGCGCCCTACTTGCACTTCGAATACCCGCAATCCAGACACACATCGCACCCGGAATCGTGGATGAACCGGTCTCCGCTGCACTCCGGACACGTCAGTCCGGTCACCATCGCGCCCTTCATCGCCCTCGCCGAATCCGGACGGCCGTCGAGCCGCCGTTTTGCAAGCATCAGGCACTCGGCCACCGCCTGCTCCGGCGACGAACAGTGACGCTCGTTGAACCACAGCGAGTGTGTCCCGATGACCTTGTTGAGCGATCGCGAGACCTCTTCGGTCTCGAATCCGCCTCGCAGCATCTTCGAAGCCAGCAGTCCAACCGACACCGAGAGCGGCCCGGCCGTGAAGACCTCGAGCACGCGCTCCCCGTCGTGATTGACGGTCACGTAGAGATTCTGGCCGTCAAACGGAATCTGCCACGTCCAACCGGCCAGCTCGCGAGGACGCGCGATCTCGGTCGTGCGGTCTATGGTTACCGCCAAGGGTGCCGCGGCCGACACGGCAGGCGCCTCGACGACAGGCAACGGAGTCGCCTTTTTCTCAGCCTTGGGCATCGCCGTCAACACCTGTCCGTCGCGCGAGCCATCGCGGTAATAGGAGACCGCCTTCACGCCCATCTTCCACGCGAGGCGGTGGACCCGGTCCGTGTCTTCGACCGTCGCCGTCGACGGAGCGTTCACGGTCTTGGAAATCGAATTGTCGACGTGCTTCTGGCACGCTGCAAGCACCCGGAGGTGATCGTCCGGCGACAGCGACATCGCGTCGACGAAGTATGCCGGAAGATCGTCGCGGTGCTCGACGATGGCCTCGGCCGCTAGCTTGATCGACTCGTCGTCGGTCGGATCGAGGTCGATGCCGAGCGCCGCCGCGGCAATCGGATGTGCGTACGTCCGCTCTCCGACCGTGTCTCGACGATAATAGGCGTACGAGAAGTTCGGTTCGATGCCGGATGACGTCTCGGCCGCAAGAGAGATGGTGCCCGTCGGGGCAACGGTTGTGACTTCGTAATTGCGCGGTGTGAGCGGGATGTCGCGCGAGATGCCGACTTCGTCGTAGATGAGCGTCTCGTACAGATCGCGGTTCGGCTCGAACTCGGGCATCGGACCCTTCTCGCGACCAAGCGCGAGCGACTCGAGCCAGGCTTCCTTGCGGATGAAGGACATGAGCCTGTCGGCGAAAACCGCCGACTCTTCCGATCCGTACACGATTCGCTTGTCGAGCAACAGATCCGCAAACCCCATTACGCCCAGGCCCACCGGGCGCGTGCGATGGACGGTGTCGTGGATCTCCGGCAACGGCCAATGGCAGACGTCCACTACGTTGTCGAGGAAGCGCACCGACAGGTGTACGCCTTCCCGCAGGTCGTCCCAGTCGACGTCATCCGTTATCGGGTTGTAGTACTTCGCGACGTCGATCGAGCCGAGGTTGCAGGCGTTGAAGTCGTGAAGCATCTGCTCGCCGCACGGATTCGACGCCTTCTTCAGGCCCATCGAGTGGCGGAGCGGATTCGACCGGTTCACGTTGTCGATGAAGATGATCCCGGGCTCGGCCCACCGGTGCGTCGACGTGATGATCCGGTTCCAGATTTCCGGCGCATAGATCATCCCGGGCATCGGCGGCTCTTCGCCCTTGTAAGAATAGTTGCCGCCCTTGCCGTCATTCGCCTTCGGATCCCAGATCGGATCGGTCCAAGGCTTGCCGTCGAACTCGGTCTGGAACCACTCGCCGCGCTCGACCGCCCCGAGGAACGCATCGGTGATCGTCACCGAAATGTTGAAGTTCGTCAGCGACCCCTGGTCGTTCTTGGCGTGAATGAAGCGGAGGATGTCCGGATGAGCGACGGCCATGATGCCCATGTTCGCCCCGCGGCGGACGCCGCCCTGCTTCACCGTCTCGGTCATCGTGTTGACGATCTCCATGAACGAGACCGGCCCCGACGCAATGCCGCGGCCGCCGCCGACCGACGCCCCGGCGGGCCGCAGAAGCTCGTACGACATTCCCGTTCCGCCGCCGGACTGATGCACGAGGGCGCACCAGCGCGCGTGGTCCATGATCTGCGACAGGTCGTCGCGGACAGGAAGCACGAAACAGGCTGCAAGCTGCCCCTTGGGTTTGCCGGCGTTCACCAGGCATGGCGTGTTCGGCACGAAGCGCCGCTCGAGCATGAGGTCGAGCATGGCTTCCTGGAACTCGGCCCGGCGTGCCGGATCGGTTTCGGCGAGCGCCACGGCGTCGACGACGCGATGGCAAATGTCCGGCCACTCCTCGCGCGGACGTCCTAGCTCGTCCTTGAGGGAGTAACGCTTCGAGATCACGCGCCGCGCATTCAATCCTACCTCGGATCCGGTGCGCGTCCGGCCCGCTCGTCTCTGCTCCGTTGCGCTCATCGAGAGTCCACCTTTTCCCTTCTCATGATAGTCCGCCTGTGAAGCACTCACCCCGGAAAGGCTGCGAGGGCGATCGACCCATCCGTTGCCCCAAGAGCCGATAGCGACTCTTACGAAAGCGGTGTCACCCCTCGAATAAGCCGGCGTCCGAAGACGACTCGGCTACGCCTCTCACGTCCAGGAGGCTATGCGGTACTTTAATACCCGTCCTGCAAGATATGGTTGTTGTTAAGAAGAACTGCCCCTGAAGCGAGAGCCAGTCTAGACCGAAGGCGTCCGGTCGTCAACCAAAAAATCCACAAGATGTAGTGGTATTTGGAAAGCTCGCCACTATAAGTAGTTACGGTCATGTCCGGAATTCTGGACAACCAGAGGCGTGAACCGTTCGGGTTTCGTACGGGTGATCCTAAGAGCTTTCACCCGTGTGAGTTACCTTCTTCACAAGGGCAGTTCGGGTCGAAGGAGGCTTCGCACACAGATGCGCCGAGACACGGAGCAGCGCAGAGGCGGCCGGTCTGCTGTGGGTTCGGGGTCCGGCCGTGCACTTCTTCCTCCGTGGCTCCGCGACTCCGCGGCCCGGTGTGCGTAGCTCCTCCTCATCCCGGAACCACAACATATTGTGCCGGGTCACGGAGTCCGTTTTCGGCAAAACCACGCAGGCGCAACAAACACGAGTCGCACGCTCCACACGCCCTGCCCTCCGGCGACGGGTCGTAACACGACGTCGTCAGTCCATAGTCGACCCCGAGCTCGAGGCCGCGCGCGACGATCTCCGCCTTCGTCATCGCGATGAGTGGTGTGTGAATGGTCAACCGCGACTTCCCTTCCACCCCGGCACGCGTAGCGAGATTCGCCATTCGCGAAAACGCTTCAATGAACTCTGGCCGGCAGTCGGGATACCCCGAGTAGTCGAGCGCGTTCACGCCGATGAAAACGTCCTGCGAGCCGAGCACCTCGGCCCAGGCAAGCGCGAAGGACAGGAAGATCGTGTTTCGGGCCGGCACGTACGTCACCGGAATTCCCTCGCCGATGGCTGCGGAGTCGCGCTCCTTCGGCACGTCGATGTCCGACGTGAGCGCCGACCCGCCGAACACCCGCAGGTCGATCTCGGCCACGACGTGCTCAGACACGCCCAGTTCGGCCGCAACCCGCTTTGCAGCAGCAAGTTCGTTCTCATGCCGCTGTCCATAACGGAAAGTCAGCGCATGGCACTCGAACGCCATGTCGCGGGCTATCGCCAGCACCGTCGTCGAATCCAGTCCTCCGCTGAGCAGGACCACGGCCTTTCGCGGCGTCGACATGCCTTCCCCCTCCTTCACGCGCGGTTGACACCAGCTTTCATGGAGCGATAAACACCTTTGTTTCGCGGGCGAATCACCGGCAATCCGCATGCCGGCCAACCAGAGATCACAACAGAGAGACATTATCCATGAACAAGCGATATCCGCTTCCGATTGCCGTCCTGCTGGCGGTCATCCTGCTCGGCTCGCTGCCGATCCGCGCCGTGGCACAGAGCAGCGCAGCGGCGGCCGCATTGCCGGCCGGCGTCGAGCGCGTCACGAGCGTTGAGGGCATTACCGAATACAGGCTGGCCAACGGGCTGCGCGTCCTGCTCTTCCCCGACCAGACGAAGCAGACGATAACCGTCAACATTACCTATCTCGTCGGATCCCGCCACGAGAACTACGGCGAAACCGGCATGGCGCACCTCCTCGAACACCTCGTGTTCAAGGGCACGCCCAAACACCCGAACATTCCGCAGGAGTTGACGCAGCACGGCGCTTCCCCCAATGGAACGACGTGGTACGACCGCACCAACTATTTCGAGACGTTCGCGGCAACGGACGAGAACCTTGACTGGGCGCTCGACCTCGAAGCCGATCGAATGGTCAACAGCTACATCGCAAAGAAGGATCTCGACTCGGAGATGACGGTCGTCCGCAACGAGTTCGAGAGCGGCGAGAACTCGCCGGGTCGAATCCTGCAGCAGCGGGTGTCGTCAACGGCCTACCTCTGGCACAACTACGGCAAGTCGACGATTGGCGCGAAAAGCGATCTCGAGAACGTTCCGATCGATCGCCTCCAGGCCTTCTATCGCCGCTATTACCAGCCAGACAACGCTGTGCTCCTAGTCGCCGGCAAATTCGACCCCGTTCGTACGCTCGGCGTCATCGCCACGAAGTTCGGGGCCATCCCGAAACCGGAGCGTGTCCTGACTCCGATCTACACGGTCGAGCCGACCCAGGACGGCGAGCGCGCCGTGACTGTCCGCCGGACCGGCGACACGCAGCTCGTCATTACCGCGTACCACATTCCGCCCGGACCGCATCCGGACTATGCCGCGGTCGACGTATTGTCGGAGGTGCTCGGTGACACGCCTTCCGGTCGCCTTCACAAGTCGCTCGTCGAATCGAAGAAAGCGTCGTCGGCATACGGCTTCTCGTTCCAGCAGCACGACCAGGGCCTGATGATGTTCGGCGCCGAAGTCCGCAAGGAAGACTCGCTCGATGCAGCTCGCGACGAGCTCGTGAAAACGGTCGAGTCGTTTGCGTCGACTGCACCGTCGACCGAAGAGGTCGAGCGTGCAAAGACCGGCCTCGTCAAGAACATCGAGCTCACGCTCAATGACGCGAATCGCGTCGGACTTACGCTCTCCGAGTACATCGCAATGGGCGACTGGCGGCTCTTCTTCATCAACCGTGATCGCCTCAAGACCGTCACGCCGGCTGATGTCCAGCGTGTCGCGGCCGCGTACCTCAAGCCGTCGAACCGGACGACCGGCATGTTCATCCCGACCGAGAAGCCGGATCGGGCCGAGATCCCCGAACGTCCCGATGTCGTCGCGATGGTGAAGGATTACAAGGGTCAGGCGGCCGTCGCCGAAGGCGAAGCATTCGACCCCTCTCCGGCGAACATCCAGTCGCGCACGTCGCTCGACGAGATTCCGGGCGGCCTGAAACTGACGTTTCTCCCCAAGAAGACGCGCGGCGCCACGGTCAACGTGAATCTCGTCCTTCGCTTCGGCGATGAGAAGAGCCTGATGGGTAAGGCGACGGCGGCCGAAGCTGCCGGCCAGATGCTCATGCGCGGCACGACGAAGCACACTCGTCAGCAGATCAAGGACGAGTTCGATCGGCTGAAGGCACGTGTCAACGTGTTCGGCGGCGCCACGAGCGCGACTGCCTCGATCGAATCTCCGCGCGAGAACCTTCCCGCAGTCCTTCGACTCGTCGCCGAGATCCTTCGCGAGCCGGCGTTCCCGGTCAACGAATTCGAGTTGCTCGAGGAAGAAGCGCTCGCCGGCATCGAGAGCCAGCGCAGTGAGCCGCAGTCCATCGCGTTCAACTTCCTGATGCGCGCCCTCAACCCTTACCCGAAGGGCGACATCCGCTACGTCGAGACGCCGGACGAGGAGATCGCTTCGATCAAGGCGACGACCATCGACGACGCGAAGGCCTTTCACCGCGAATTCTACGGAGCGTCGTTCGGCGAGCTCGCAGCTGTTGGCGACTTCGATCCGAAGGAGCTCAAGTCGCTCGTGACCGAACTCTTCGGCGGCTGGAAGACCCCGAAGGGCTACACCCGCGTTCCGAATCCGTTCCTCCAGGTCGCCCCGGAAAACAAGGTCTTCGAGACGCCCGACAAGGCCAACGCTGTTTTTGTCGCGGCGCAGGTGCTGGAATTGCGCGACGACGAGGCGGAGTACCCGGCGATGATACTCGGCGGTTACATGCTGGGCGGCGGGTTCCTCAACTCGCGTCTCGCCGTTCGAATTCGCCAGAAGGAAGGCCTCAGCTACGGAGTTGGCGCTGGAATCTCGGCGGCTTCGCTCGACAAGCGGGGGCAGTTCATGGCCAACGCGATCTACGCTCCGCAGAATGTTGCCAAACTCGAGGCCGCATTCCGTGAAGAGATCGATCGTATGCTCAAGGACGGGTTCACCGCCGACGAGATCTCGGCGGCAAAGTCGGGCTGGCTTCAGTCCCGTCAGGTCCAGCGATCCAATGACGGCGGCCTCGCAAGCCGTCTCAACGGCTATCGCTTCCTCGGCAGGACGATCATGTGGGATGCGGAGCTCGAGGCGAAGATCTCGGCGCTGACGCCCGAACAGATCACCGCTGCCATGCGAAAGCACCTCGATCCGAGCAAGTTCGTGATCGTCAAGGCCGGCGACTACGCGAAGGCGAGCGCCGCGGCGGCCGCGCCGAAGTAGCGGAAGGGCTCTACAGCCAGCACAGGGGTGGGGCGTGCCGGACCGTCGGCACCCCACCCCTGCATTTCCTCCCGATCTCTCGACTCGACCCGGCCTTCCGCGCCGGCTGTCCCAAGGACACAACAGACATGAAACGAATGTTCTTCGCGATCATCCTCGCAATCGGAATGGCCTCTGCCGCGGCCGCGCAGCAGCCCGTCGGACTGCAGGCCGAGGACCTCTTCAACTTCAAGCGAGTCTCCGAGCCGCAGATTTCTCCGGACGGTCGCACCATTGCGTATGTGATCCAGACGTACGACAAGGCGAAGAACTCGTCGAACCGGCAGATCTGGCTCGTTCCGGCAGCCGGCGGCTCGCCGCGCCAGATCACCTCGACAGGATCGAACGACCGGCCACGATGGTCCCCGGACGGACGTCAAGTCGCCTTCATTTCGACGCGTGAAGGCGGTCCGCAGATCTGGGTGCTCGACCTCGCCGGTGGCGGTGAGGCGCGCAAGATCACGTCGATCTCGACCGGTGTTGGCGGCCACGCGTGGTCTCCCGACGGTCAGCATTTCGTCTTCGCATCCGATGTGTACCCGGAGTGCGCCGACGACGACTGCAATCGAAAGAAGGCCGAAGCGGTCGAGGCCAACAAGGTGAAGGCGAAAGTCGCGACGCGTCTGCTCTATCGCCACTGGAACTTCTGGAAGGACGGACTTCGCACCCACGTGTTCGTCGTCCCCGCCGCCGGCGGGGTCGCCAGGGACCACACTCCGGGTGACTTCGATGCGCCGCCGTTCGCGAGCGGCAGTCAGGATGGGTACGCCATCTCGCCGGACGGAAAGGAGCTCTGCTACGCGACGAATACGGACGCCGTCGAGGCGACATCGACGAACTCGGATCTCATGGTCGTTCCGATCGGCGGCGGTACTGCGAAGCGGATCACGGGCGACAACAAGGGCTGGGACGGCAATCCGGTCTATTCCTCCGACGGAAAGTCCATCGCTTACCTCTCTCAGGAGCGCGCCGGATTCGAAGCCGACACCTTCCGAATCAAGATCCACGACAGGGCCACGGGCGCGACGCGGACGCTGACGGCGTCGCTCGATCGCTCGATCGACCGGTTCGTCTGGACACCGGACGGCAAGTCGATGCTCTTCACCGCCGGCGTGGAGAGCTACGAACAGGTCTTCAGTATCGACGTCGCGACCGGAAAGGTCGCAAACGTCGCCGAGAAGGTGCTCGTCACCGACCTGAGCATCAGCCGCGACGGAAAGACGATCGCCTGGACGAGCCAGTCGCCGCAGCAACCGACCGAAGTCTTCGTGTCGTCCGTTGATGGCACCGGTGCCCGCCAGGTGACTGACACGAACAGGCAGCTCCTTTCGCAGCGCGCCTTTTCGCAGGTTGAAGACATGTGGATCACGGCAGCCGACGGGACGAAGGTCCACTCCCTGCTCGCGAAGCCCGTCGGCTTCGATCCCGCGAAGAAATACCCGATGGTGGTGCTGATCCACGGCGGGCCTCAGGGCGCCTGGCAGCGCAACTTCCACTACCGCTGGAACCCGCAGATCTACACCGCCGCCGGATACGTGGTACTGATGCCCAATCCGCGAGGCAGCACGGGATTCGGACAGGCGTACACCGACGCAGTGACCGGAGACTGGGGCGGAAAACCCTACACCGACATCATGAGCGCGGTCGACGAGGCTGCGAAGCTGCCGTATGTGGACTCGACGCGAATCGGGGCCGCTGGCGCGAGCTACGGCGGCTACATGATCAACTGGATCCTCGGGCATACCGATCGGTTCAAGGTGCTCGTGTCACACGCGGGCATCTACAATCTCACGAGCATGGCGGGCGTGACGGAGGAGCTCTGGTTTACGGACTGGGAGTTCAAGGGCACGCCGTGGACGAACCGCGAGATGTACGAGCGGTTCTCGCCGCACAATTTCGTTACGGCTTTCAAGACGCCGACGCTCGTGATCCACGGAGAGCTCGACTACCGCGTGCCGGTCGGCGAGGGAATGATGCTCTTCACGGCGCTTCAGCGTCAGAACGTGCCGTCGAAGCTCGTGATCTTTCCCGACGAGGCGCATCACGTCCTCAAGCCGCAGAACGCGGAGATGTGGCACCGGACTGTCCTCGACTGGCTCGGAACCTATCTGAAGCCGTAGGGATCGAAATCCCTCGGTTCATTGCGCGAAGCGCCTTGGAGTGCGGCGTGCGGCGCCGCTTTGGATCACCCTTTCGAGCGTGAACCAAAGCGGCGCTTCGCGCCGTGATTTCACTCGCTCCGCACCAGTCGAAGTCCGAGCGAGACACTTCGCGCCGTCGGCTTCGTGCCGTTGCGATTCGCGGATCTGCTCAGCTTGGCGTCGTCGTACCAGCTTCCGCCGCGAGACACCCGGAACACTCCGGAACGAGGTCCGACGCGCTCGGTCCCGTTCGTCTTCCCGTAACTGCTCGGGTCGTACCAGTCCTCGCACCATTCCCACACATTGCCGTGCGTGTCGTAGAGTCCCCAGCGGTTTGGTCGTTTGGATCCGACCGGGTGCGGACGAAGGCCCGCGTTGTCGCGATGCCACCCGAGTTGCTCGAGGTCACCGCCGTATTCGTTGTCCGTGCCCGCACGGCAGGCGTATTCCCATTCGGCTTCGGTCGGCAGTCGCCAGCCTCCACCGGTCATGTCGTTCAGGCGCCGGACGAATTCCTGACAGTCTTCCCACGACACGCGTTCGACGGGAAGCATGTCGTCGCCCGTGAACGACGAGGGATTCGTTCCCATCACCGCCTTCCACTGCGCCTGGGTGACCTCGTATTTCCCGATCAGGAATCCTCGTCGAATCACGACACGGCGTACGGGGAATTCGTCGGCCTGGCCGTCGTCCGAGCCCATGCGGAACTCGCCGGCCGGAATGTAAGTCAGTTCGAATCTGATGCCGCCGCCGATGTCGACCACCGTGTCGCCCGGTTGCGGCGCGGTACTCGATCTGGGCACCACCGGCGCCATCTCGGCCGGCTCGCGGACTTTCCGGACGAGGTCGTTATCCGCACGCGGCCGGACAGTCGCGGACCGGCCGTCGGTCGGCTTGAGGCCGGCGGGGGTTGGTTCTCGACGGGCTGCAGGCTCCGGATTCGACGGGGACCACTGCGAAGTCGTGCCGCAGCCATCGACGGAGGCGCTTCCGTTCTGCGCGGCAAGAAGGACCACCATCATCGACACGCACGTCGTCATGGACATGACTTCTCCTTCCCTGTTCGCTGGTGTTTTCCCAAGGTCCGCGATGCACCGCCACTATCTGGAACAAGCCACTTCGACTTGGACGTGACGGGTGCCGACGGTCTCGGAATGCCCTCGCGCTGTCCGGATTGCGTCGTTGCCGAGACAGCGGGGCATGAAATGACTGCCGTGCCGACGGGCGCCAGCGTGTTGCAAGACCATCCGAATTGCCGCAGTTGCATCGCGAGTTCCCCCGCATCGAGTTGTAGCAACTCGCGGGGAACCGCGTAACTGCGTATTCAGGCAGGGCTCGTGGTGCTTCCGTTGGCGTTGCACAGGCCGGAATCGAAGGGATGGGCGCGGCTGTGAGAGCCGGATTGCAGAGTCTTCGAAGGTCTTCTCGAGTCGCTACCGCGACCGTTGTCGATTGGTTTGGCACTTTCGTCCTCGAGACCGTGTAACGGAACGCGCCGCGATACCTGCGCATCGAAGCGGGGCCGTGCAGCGGCACCGAGGAGGAAACACGCGTGTCTTCCCCAAGGCTGGATTCGTCTCAGCTCGTCGCGAGATGCGGTGCGTCACAATCTCTCTCGGGATGACGGCGGTACGGTGTCCGCACCGCCGCCCGAGTCTCGAGCCGTCTCGTCGTCGCCAAACCTGCCGTGCAATGCCCTCGGTCGGATTCGAACCGACTCTTGAGCGATTTTAAGTCGCTTGCCTCTGCCGATTGGGCTACGAGGGCAAATCGGCATAAGTTTAGCAGCACGGCGCTTTGGGGAAATGTTTTACAGTTACCGCTCGCCGTCGCCGATGACCTCGGTGGCCACGACTATCAGGAAAATCGCGAGTGCAGTCCCGACACCGTTGCCGATTTTCCATCCAGTTGCGAGGTCGTTTTCGCGGACCTTCGAGACGTCCGCGTAGGGAAGTTTCACGTTAAAGACGCCTGCATCGCGCACCTCACGCATCAGTACCGGGCGCGGTAGCGCTCGGGTCAGCTTCTCCGTTAGCCCGCGCCTGGTGTCGTCACACGCGCCCGGCACTGATGCGTGGAC
>CAZXLQ010000093.1:0-5182 GCA_964641945.1 uncultured Clostridia bacterium | reverse complement strand
GCCCGTCCTCGAGAGGAGTCATGACGAAGCCATGATCGTCCACGATGCACGCTCCGTTCGTCTACTGAACTTCGATCGTGAAGTCGAATACCCACGTCCCGGCGTTCAGGCAATCGACGTTGCAGTCGCCGCGCGTCATGCGATTCGTGAACCGGTAGATCAGTCGATGCGTTCCGCGCGTTGAGATTCTCTGCGAGTAGTCGAAATACGAGAGCGGGGCGGGTCCCTGGCCCTCGTCGACCATGAAATGCTCGCCATAACGGAACTCTTCGCCACGGACCATCAGGCCATCGATCTCCACTTCAAAGTCGGCAAAGACGCTCTCGCGAAACTCGGCTTCTTCGAGCGGCGTGTCACCGGGGTCTTGCACCACACCGATCAGCCCGAAGAACTCCTGATTCGGCGCCATCGTGACCGGTCCGAAGATGACGTGGTACTGATTCGGGCCGTTCGGGTATTCGGCTCCGTCGAAAATCGGCGTCACCTGGAAGTCCGCGAAGGGCGCAACGGCGAGCAAATCCACCAGACCGTTGTCGGATTCGGCGAGGATCGGTCCCTTGCCCTCAAAGAGCCGCAAGAGTTTGGCACGAACCGGTTGCGAGTCGGGAACCTCGATTCGAAGGAGGTCCGACCGAACGTACGTCGGACCCGCCGCTGTATTTGCTCGCGCCGTCGACCCGAGGCGTGGCAATCGCCCCAGCATGTGCTCGAGAGCCGCGACGGATTGTGCAGAAGGCTCCGCCCCGTGACTAACTGTTCTCTGCTGCGCACTTGCGGAGTACGTCAGCAAAGTCGCGAAAACGAGTATCGAAAGGCACCTGTTCATACAACCTCCTCTAGCCGGGTGTGACCTACGTGAATCCGCGGATGGGGCATATAATCCGGAGTCCGGGAGCCCTTCCCGCGGCGCTTCCACTTACTCTCATTCCTTAACGCGACGCTCCGATCCGAAACACGTCAGCGCCCGTCCGCGCTGCGGGAGATCTCGTGATGGAAGGAAATGTCGACATCACCGCGGCGCTCGCTCGAATGCGCGCTGGAGACCAGCGCGCGGTTGACGAGGTCACGCTCCTGCTCTACGCCGAACTGCGCGGGATCGCGGCCGGCTATCTTCAGCACGAGCGCGACGGACACACTCTCGAGCCCACGGCGCTAGTGCACGAGGCCTATGCGAGACTCGTGGGCCAGCGGGACGTCGAATGGCAGAACCGTGCCCATTTCCTTGGCATTGCGGCACAGGCTATGCGCCGCATCCTCATCGACCATGCACGGGGACGTGCCCGGGAAAAACGTGGCGGGCTGCTGACCCGAGTCACGCTCGATGACGAGAGGCTCGGCCCCGGGAAGCAGGATGTCGAGCTCATCGCGCTCGACGAAGCGCTCAGGGATCTCGAATCGGTCGACTTCGAGCTGTTCAGGGTCGTGGAGCTTCGCTCCTTCGGCGGTCTGACCGTCGAGGAGACGGCCGAAGCGCTCGGTATTTCTCCGAGTTCGGTGGATCGGGCATGGTCGACGGCCCGTGCATGGCTTCGCCGGCACATGCGATCAGAGGCGAAGTCCTGATGGCAGCCGACTGGAAGCGGATTCGCGCGGTGTTCGAAGAGGCGATTGCTATCGAGCCCGACGCGCGTCCGGCGTTTCTTGACGCTGTCTGCGGTACCGACGACGGTCTCCGCCGGGACGTCGATTCGCTTCTCGAAGAGCACGACCGCCCGGGGTCGTTCGTCGGCGATTCCCCGATAGCGCGGCTGGCCGCGCTCGAACTCGTGTCTGGAACCGCAAAGAATCCGGGCTCGACGCACGGGCGGGAGTTTCAGGCGGCATTCAGCGCGGGCGTGATTGTTGGTGACCGGTACCGGATCGGGGCCGAGGTCGGCCGGGGCGGCATGGGCGAAGTCTATCGGGCGCGGGATGCCCGGCTGGGACGAGATGTGGCACTCAAGGTGATGCCCGCTCTGTCGGTGTCCGATCCCGACCGGTTGCGGCGCTTCGATCTCGAGGCTCGCGCCGCCGGAGCCCTCAATCACCCGAACGTCCTCGCCATTCACGACGTGGGGATGCACGACGGAGCACCGTTCATCGTCTCGGAACTGCTCGTCGGCGAGACGCTGCGCGAGCGCCTGAAGCGGGGACCCCTCTCTCTCGAGAGGGCGATCGACTACGGCATTCAGGTTGCGCGCGGACTCGCCGCCGCCCACGAGAAAGGCATCGTACATCGCGACCTCAAGCTCGAGAACCTCTTCCTGACGAAGGAAGGTCACGTAAAGATCCTCGACTTCGGGATCGCCAAGCTCATGGACCATTCGCTGGTCGAAGGACTCAATTCCACCGACGCGGGCTTCGCCCAGCACACGATGGAAGGCGCCGTGATGGGAACAGCGTCCTACATGTCGCCGGAGCAGGCGCGGGGCGCGTCTGTCGATCACCGATCGGACATCTTCAGCCTGGGTGTGATTCTTTACGAAATGCTGACGGGCCAGCGCGCGTTCGACCGCAGATCGGTACCCGAGACGTTGAACGCGATCATTAACGATGAACCAGTGCGGCCATCCGAGCTCAACCCGGGAATTCCAAGTGGCCTCGAGCGGACGATGTTGCACTGCCTCGAGAAGAATCCAGACGACCGCTTTCAGACCGCGAGCGACCTGTGTCTCGCGCTCGGGGAGGTCACGTCGGGATTCGGCAGCCACACTGCGGTTCCGGCAATGCCACAGCGTCAATGGCGGTGGCGCCGCTACGCGACATCGGGCGCTGCGGCGGTTGCACTCCTCGCAGTCGGATTCGGCGCGGATTACGCACTGAGGTCTGGGCAAGAGACTCCAGCTGAACCGACGGCTCGCCAGATCAGCTATCGGCGCGGGTACATCCCCTACCAATGTGCCCGGTTTGCTCCAGACGGCGAGACGATCATCTACAGCGCGGCCTGGGACGGCGACTCGACCGATCTTTATCTCGGCCGTACGGACAGCTTCGAATCGCGCCCGCTCGGATTTCCCGCTGGCAGGCTCTGCTCGGTTTCGAAATCCGGCGAAATTGCACTCATCTTCAATCGCGGGAATGTCTTCGGAACACTTGCCCGTGTGGCGATGACTGGCACGTCCCCTCGAGAGTTGGTCGATGGGTCGATGCACGCGGACTGGACGCCCGACGGAAAGAGCCTGGCTGCGGTGCTCGCGACCTCCGAGCGGCTTCGAGTCGAATGCCCACTGGGTAACGTGATCTACACGCTGCCGATGGAAACGCGTGCGCTGAACGCGATTCGCGTCTCGCCTCGTGGGGACCGCATTGCACTTCTCGAAGGTCGGTCGGCGGCATGGATTCTGTTCCTCGTCGACATGACCGGCCACAGAACAGAGCTCACTTCCAGGAATCTGAACGGGCAAGGCATTGCGTGGGCGCCGGACGGCAACGAGATTTTCTTCACGCGATCGGAGGCCGGAAAGACCGTCGTCTGGGCAACGACACTCGAGGGCGTCGAGCGTCGCGTCGCGTCGTTCCTCGGCGACCTGAGGCTCGCCGATGTGTCGCCCGACGGGCGGAAGCTCCTGATGATTCGCACGATCCAGCACACGGACATTGCCTGCAATCTCGGCGGAAGCGGTGAACGCGACCTGACGTGGCTCGGGTTGTCGGTTCTGGCAGGTGTTTCCGACGACGGGACGAGCCTCTTGTTTGGAGAACCGGGATATGCAGGTGGACCGGCGGGATCGGTATTCTTTCAGAAAATCGGCAACCCCCCCGTTCGACTGGGGGACGGAACCCCGCTCGCCCTTTCGCCTGACGGCCGGTGGGCGCTTGCGCTACTTCGGGCCGACCAGAAGCTCATCCTCTTGCCGACGGGAGCAGGGCAGCCTCGCGAGCTCGAACGTGGGTCGATCGAGAGGTACAACACCGGCGCGAGCGAACGCTGGCTCTCGGACGGCACGA
This sequence comes from uncultured Clostridia bacterium, assembly GCA_964641945.1. GTDB lineage: Bacteria > Acidobacteriota > Blastocatellia > UBA7656 > JADIYM01 > JADIYM01. The sequence goes on along the minus strand of CAZXLQ010000093.1, from coordinate 1,255 downwards.
GCGTGATGTTCGCGGCGACCGAACCAGGTCACGAAATGCGAACCTACGTTCAGCGCGTCGACGGAGGTCCGCCCGTCGCTATCACGCCCGACGGCACGACGGCACACCTGGTCTCGCCGGATTGCAGGTCTGTCATTCTCGACGATGCACGGCCAGAGTCGATTGGGTACTATGTTGCGCCAATCGGCGGTGGACCGCCTCGCGCAATTCCCGGGCTGGAGAATGCTCCGAACAAGAACGTCCCGCTGTACTGGAGTGCGGATGGCAAATACATTCTCGTGGCAGAAGACTGGAATGCCGCACCACAGCGGTTGTTTCGAGTAGATCTGGAGACGGGGGCCCGAACGTTCGATCGTGATCTGATGCCCATCGACCGAGTGGGTGTGGACAAGATCATCCCGGTTCGGTTCACGGCCGACGGCAGGTACTTCGCGTTCAGTTACCGCCGCACGCTTTCCGAGCTCCTGCTGATCGAGGAGATTCACTAGTCCACAGTTTTGCTGAGGTAGCACCTCGTACGTGACGCCGCGGGAGCGGTCGAAGAAAATAGCCGTGGGTCGCACGTGGGCGACTTCGCGCTCGCTTGGGGAACGACCGCGGAGCGGTCGACTGCACGTTGGTCGCGTTATCGATCGTTGCGACTTCTCGCAGGCATCAGGCATTCAGCGATCAACTGCGTCGAATTCTGGCGGTGCCATCTCTGTGAATCGGTGGACTGGTCGATTGGGAGGAATCCCGCTCGCCTCGTCTAATCGAGGATCGAATCGTCAGAACGGTCCAACTCAGTCGATCACGTCCGCGCGAAGATCGTTGAGCGGCAACTCGGCGCCGGTCGTTCGCGCCGCCACGAAGGCTTCGTCGCCGAGCGACTGCCGAATGCTCGACGTAGCGTCCTTGATGGCCGAAAGTTCGACAGCCGGCACCGGCACGCCGATCAATGCGCGCAGGGCCGCGGCCGCGCCGAGGAAGCGCGCCGCCCGTTCCTGCCGTCCCGCCGCCAGCGAAGCGTGCGCGAGCCCTTCAAGACTCGACGCGATTCCCGATCGAAGGTTTCGCGCGGACCGGATCCTCAGGCTCTGCCGCAGCAGGCGGTTGGCCTGATCCACGTCTCCTCCGAGCATGGCGATCTCACCGAGAAGCGCCAGCGCCGTCGCGTGAAGGTCATCCGCACCGAGATCGCGCGCAATCGCGACAGCACGTTTACACAGACGGTCATGGGTTTGTCACATTCCTTTCAGCGAGTCACTTGCGCCGG
>CAZXLQ010000092.1:0-16750 GCA_964641945.1 uncultured Clostridia bacterium | reverse complement strand
GCATCTGTTGCTTCCACGAGACTTCCGTTCGACTTCCGGCCGGCTTCGTTTCGACTTCCGTTTTGCTTCCGGTCGTTGACTGACCGGGTTTCGGGCGCGAGAATCGCCTGTCACGACGTTGATTCCTGCCATTGCCCGTTCCGGAGGGTCCCTATGTCCACGCCAGAAGCCGTTCGATCGAAAGCGACCATCCGGCTCCTTGGACGGTTCGAGGTAGTCGTCGACGGCACGCCGGTCGACGATTCGGCGTGGCGTGGACGCAAAGCGCAGCAGCTCGTGAAGCTGCTCGCCGTTGCCGCCGGCCGCTCACTCCATCGCGAGCAGATTGCCGACGCGCTCTGGCCGGACCTGGAAGCCGACGCGGCCGATAGGCAGCTTCACAAGGCGATTCACGCCGCGCGGCGCGCCCTCGAGCCCGATCTCGGAGCCGGGGCCGATTCCGCCTGGATCCTCTCGCAGGATAGGACGGTGGCGTTGTCGCCATTTGTTGCAATCGACGCCGACGAGGCCGAATCCGCGGCCGAAGCGGCGCTCGCTTCGCGCGACGTCTCAGCGTGCGAAGCGGCGCTCGAACCGTTCCTCGGCCCGTTATTGCCCGGCGACCTCTACGACGTCTGGTCCGAAGCGCGGCGCGCCCGTCTGGCATCGCTCCACGGCCGACTGCTCGCGGCGGTCGCCGAGGGTTCGCTGTCGGCAGGCCGGCCCGAACGCGCGGCCTATGCGGCGAATCGACTGCTCGCGATCGACGCCGCCGACGAGCGTGCGCACCGGGTGCTCATGCAGGTCGCGTCAGCCTCGGGAGACCGGTCGGCGGTCGTTCGACAGTTCCGCGCGTGCGAGGCGGCGCTCGACTCTGAGCTCGGCGTCGAGCCGTCGGATGTCACACGGGCCCTCTTCGAAGATCTGGTGGAGCGCCCGCCCGGCGCGGAGGGCGCGGCTTCCGCTGCGCAGTTCAATCCAGCCGCTTCGGTGACCAATGACCCAGATCGCATCGATCGGTCCATTGCCACTGCGGCCTCCGGGCGTGAGCAAAACGCCGGCGAGATCGATGCGGCTCCGGAATCAGGCTGGATGTACGGCCGGCGACGCTTCATCGCGATCGCCGGAACCACACTTTGCGTAGCCCTTGCGCTTGTCGTACTCGCCGTGCCGCAACTGAGGTCGGCGATCTGGGTACCACGGCACGCCGGCCCGCCTGTTGCAGCTTTGGCCGGCAGTCTTCCGGCTGCGTTTGTAAGAGTCTCGCTGCCCGCGTCTGACGCCGGATGGTCGGCGTTCACGAACTCGGAAGGTCGATTCGTTATCCGCGACGCCGGCGTGCGCGAGGGCGACACGGTGTCGCTAGTCGTCGAGAGTGGCGGATCCGATCGTCGGAAAATCGTCGTTCGCGTTCCGGCGGGCGATGGTTCGGGAACGGCCGACCTAGGCTACATCGACGCCACAGCGATGTCTGCGATGGACGACGGTGCGCACTATCCCGAGGAGCGCGTCGTTCCGTTGGATCGAGTAAATCTCGAATGGTATCGCGGAGTCGCCGCTGCCGTGACCGCCGGTCTTTCGACCGACCACGATCGTGTCAATGCGCTGAACGTGTTCGTGGCCCGTCGCTACGCACGGCCACTGGACAACGAACCGACCGACACTCCGAGGAGGACGATCGAGGCCGGCACGTTGTTCAGCGGACCTCTGCCGATCGCGCTGGCGACGCTGACACAGGCGTCCGGGTATCCGACCCGGCTCGTGGCGCTGTCGGCGCCGCGTCCCGTCGACATCGAGCATACGGTCGTCGAGGTTTTCTATGACGGCCGCTGGCATCTCTTCGATCCGGCGTTCGGAATCGCCGCAGTGAATGACCTCGGAGAGAACTCGAATCTCGAAGACCTCGTGCGCCATCCGTCTCTCATCGATCGGATGCCATACGCCGAGGCAGTCCGTCCGGGCTGGCGGGGCGCCGAGATTCCGGCGCTGTTCCGATCCGGGGTGCATCGCGTAACGCTGCTCGGCAACACCGGCCGTTAGAGAACGCACAGGATCTTCGACGCACGTGAGAACGAGGGCGACGGAGTAGCTGGCTGGTGCGACCTCCGTTCGTCTTACGGGTCAGGTCTTTGATCCGTCACACTTTCCGCTGACTCTACATCTGTTTGCGTTGCTTCCGGTTAAGTTCGGCGGCGCGGTTGACTCAGTACCGCGAGCGATTGCGAGCGGGTCGGTCCTGTCGTGATTGCTCTTCGTTCGGCGGCGCGGTTGACTCAGTACCGCGAGCGACAGCAAGCGGGTCGGACTTCCGCATGACCCGTCGTGGAGGGTCGCACGTGATTGCGATCGACGCGGTGCTACCGCTTCGGCACTGATGCGCCCGGCTCGCAGTTTACGGGTCTGACGGATCAAATCGCAGGATTTGTACCGCGGGGCGGGACGCATCCGTCAACTCCACAGACATGGCGCGGCAGGAGCCGGAGCGGTCCGGATCCGAAAAGCGCCGAAGGCGCGAAAGAACCTGAGCCCACGGCGCAAGCCGTGGGAACTGCGAATGATGAGACGAAAGCCCCGCAGGGGCGACACAAGAAAGACGCGAGCCTTCGAAGGCCTTGTATCGCCCCTGCGGGGCTCTATCGGCTCCAATCGGACAACCCACGGCTTACGCCGTGGGCTCAGGCTCTGTCGCGCCTACGGCGCTTTTTCGGAGGCCGGGACGACATACTCCGGCATCGGCTCGTCCCGTGTCCCCGAGGTCCGTACGGTGTGGCTTGTTTCCTACCGCGCACCGGTTTCGTTCAGCGTTCGGGTCGTTCCTGTCGTGAGTGCTCTTCGTAAATGTGACCCGCTTGAAGGAGTGGTGATGACCGCCAGGAAGTCGGCGTCGGGCCGCCGTGGCCTTTACCGTTCGGCGTGGAATCGGTGAAGGAACCGGTGGACGACGGGTGCGAACGTGATGCCCGTCGTCGCGACTACCGCCAGGCCGCTGTAGAGCGCATAAAATCCCGCGAACAACTTGCCGCCCGTCGTCTGCGGCTGGGCAAGCGGTCCCATTCCGGAGAGGATCATCGAGGCGTTGGCGAACGCGTCGATCCAGGTCATGGACTCGAACGCGTGGTATCCCCACATGCCGACCGCGAGCGACACGACGGTAATCCCGAGACCTATCGACGTGGACACAACCAGTCGACGAATGAAGGTGTCTCCGGGAACGACCCGCTCCGACCTATGTTCGAACGTGAGCATGTCGCGTAGATACCACAGTCTCACGGGAGCGCGATGCCGAATCGACCGCTGCTGCCCTTGAAGACGCTTGCATCGCACGCCTCACGCATCAGTACCGGGCTCGGTAGCGCTCGGGTCGATCCCGAGCGCGTGTCACGACACCTGGCGCGGGCGAGCAAAGAGGCTGACCCGAGCGCTGCCGCGCACGGTACTGTTGCGTGGGGCGTGCGATTCATCGGTCATCCTCAATCTATTTCAGGTCCTCTAATGTCTCGGTATGTTGCCGCTTCGCTGTACCTCGCCACCGATACCGAGCACGATTCTCGTGTCGGACGGCGCCGCAGGGAAAACGCCGCATCCGACCGGTTGCGCTACAATGCCGGCACGATGCGCCTCCGAACGAGACTGCTGGTCGTTTCGGGCCTGTTCGCGGTTGCCGTTGCTGCACTTTCCGCGTCGACTGCGCTTGCATGCTCGTGTGGAAGTAAGACACCAGTTCAGGCTTTTCGGGATTCCCCGGTGGTTTTCGTTGGTACGCTGGCGGCGATACGCGAGACCGTCGTCGCGAAGATCAACTCTCCCAGATGGACTGAGGGAGACAGTCCGTGGGAGGTGAACGAGCTTTCGATCCTCGTCCTCACGTTTCGCATCGACGAGTCGTTGAAGGGACCGTCGGCGGGCACCATCGAGGTTGTCACGGACTCGTCCGATACCAGCTGCTATGCAGGCTTTGAAGCGGGGCGCAGGTACCTGATCTACACGCGGACGTGGACGAAGGTCCCGGAGCCGGGCAAGGACGAGGAGGCGATGCCCGCGGCGATTCTCGAGCGGGTCCGATCGGTGAACAGTTCGCTTCCCGATCTGGCTACGGGGTTGTGCACGAGATCCGGTCACCTGGAGGCGCTTCAGGACGAACTCGACGTCATTCGTTCTCTCGTTGATGGCCGAAACGAGACACGGGTCTACGGAAGCGTTCATCGCAGTGAATGGGACTTCGAGAAGGGTCAGTACGCGACGAAGTACGCCGGCCCGATGGGCGGCGTTGTCGTTACGGCTGCAGGGCCAGGCGGCCGCTTCGAGACTGTGACTGACGGCGAGGGGCGTTATCGATTTGCGAACCTGCCAAGCGGGGAGTACTCGATCGTTCCGGTGTTCCCGAGAATATACTCGCCGTCGCGGGCAATTCGGGTCGAAGTAACGCCTGAGTCCGGGGGAGGGAGCGCATATTTCTCGACGTCGACGAATGGTCGAATTGCTGGTCAACTGTTCGAAGGCGGCAAACATGTGGCCATCGAGGTCGATCTCACGTTGTTCGCCATCGGGGCCGACCGCAGACCAACCGGGGTTGGTCTGAGTAACGTTCGTCGCCCAGGCGGCGCGTTCGAGTTCGAGCGGATTCCTCCCGGTCGTTATGTAATCGGGATCAACAGATGGAGTTGGAGAGGCACGTCTCCGTATCCTCCGACTTACCATCCCGGAGTCGCGGACGTTGAGCAGGCTGCTGTCATCGAACTTGCCGCCGGTCAGGAGATCACGGTCGACGTCTCGCTACCGGCTCGTCTTTCCGAGTTGACCGTTACCGGCGTTGTCGTCTGGACGGACGGGACGCCTGGTACCGGTGCCTACGTGGAGTTGATCGACGCGGCGATGCCAGGCATCGATACGGAACTCACAGCGATTTCCGACGCGGAGGGCCGCTTTTCGATTCGTGCCTTCCGGGATCGGTCGTATTCAGCGCGTGCAACCGCAAACGGCGGACAGGGTGCGAGGTCGCACGATGTGCCGATTACGTCGTCAGTACCCGCGCGCATCGTGATCGAGCGCCCGCCGCCTGCGCCGGATCGGGACCGCGATCGGTAGTCGCGCGATGATCGAAGATCCCAGGTCGAACAACGACGACGAGACCGAGCGCGTCGGTGACGTCACCGAGACGCCCGAAGGCGCGTATCCGATGCCACCCGAGGCGCGTGCAGTCCGCGCCGCGAGCGCGCACCGAATGGCGCCGGGCACCGTGATCGACGGGAAATACCGTGTCGACGGATTCCTCGGTGAAGGCGGCATGGGGTCCGTCCTTCGAGCTACGCAGCTGGCACTAAGAAGACCAGTCGCAATCAAGGTCATGCGACGCGACAAGTCGCTCGCATCGAACGCGCTCGATCGCTTCCGGCGCGAAGCCATCGCCCTCGCGCGACTCAAGCATCCGCAGATAGTCACCATTCACGACATCACAGATTCGCCGGACGTCGGCACGTACATCGTGATGGAGCTCGTCGAGGGCGAGTCGCTCCAGACTGTCATCTCGAACCAGGGTCGCCTCGATCCATCGCGGGCCGTGGCGATCATCCGTCAGGCGTGCGACGCCATCGAGGCCGCGCACAGGGCAGGGGTGCTTCACCGCGACATCAAGCCCGCCAACATCGTCCTCGAGACCGTCGGCGAGCGCGAGATAGCCAAGGTGCTCGACTTCGGTATCGCCGACCTGCGTGGCGACGAAAGCGTGTCGACACTACTGCCCGAAGGAATCGTCGGCACCCCGCACTACATGGCGCCGGAGCAGGCCGAAGGACTCACGGCCGATGCGCGGACCGACGTCTACGCGCTCGGGTGCACGCTCTACGCGATGGTCGTCGGGGCGCCGCCGTTCGCAGATTCGGCCGGAGGCGTGACCGATGTTCTCTTCTGCCAGAGAAACGTGGTGCCGGTACGTCCAGCGGACCGCGTGCCGGGAATGCTGCCGGCGCTCGAGTCGGCAATTCTCAAGGCGCTCGCCAAACGTCCCGATGACCGTTTCCAGAGCGCGGCGGCATTCTCTGAGGCACTGGCGTCACTCGCGACGCCAACGAACCTGCCACGCCCGATCACGGCCTTCGTCGGTCGCGACGCCGTCTTCGCGGGCACAGTCGCTACCGTCGAGACGGCGCGACTGGTCACGTTGTTCGGACCAGGGGGGATCGGCAAGACCCGATTGGCCATCGAGGTCGCCAGTCGGTTGGGAGAGCGATTTCCCGACGGTGTCTGGATGGCACAGCTCGAGTCGGTTCGCGACGCGGCGATGGTTCCGCTCGAGGTCGCGCGCTCCGCGGGAGTCCGTGAGAGATCGGATCACCATCCGATATCGTGGCTTCGCGAGGCCCTGGCGAATCGCAGGGTTCTGCTCATCGTCGACAACTGCGAACACGTGCTCGAGGCGGTGGCGAACCTTGCTCTGGAACTTCTCGAGTCGACGCCCGGAGTCCACATGCTCGTCACGAGTCGTGAAGCGCTCGGCGTCCGGGGAGAGTCGGTCGTCGCCGTGCCCGTGCTCGAGGTTCCGGTCGCGACTGACCAGATGCAACTCGACGATCTCGGGCGCATCGAGTCCGTTCGCCTGTTCGTCGAACGCGCGCGGCAGTGCCGTCCGGACTTCCAGCTCACGACCGAAAACCGGGGCACCGTCGTCGACCTGTGCCGCAGTCTCGATGGCCTGCCGCTCGCCATCGAGCTTGCCGCGGCGCGCGTGCGTTCGTTGAACACGAGGCAGATTCTCGATCGGCTGTCGGACAGGTTTCGGCTGCTGGGATCCGCGAAAGGCTCGGGACGGCAAAGCACGCTCGAGGCTGCCATCGACTGGAGCTACGAACTGCTGACGCCCGACGAGCGCGCGTTGTTTCGCCGGGTGTCCGTGTTCGAAGGAGGCTGGACCCTCGATGCGGCGGAGGCGCTCGCCTCCGCGGCCGGGATGTCGGCCTGGGACGTCCTCGACCTTCTCGACCGGCTGGTCGACAAGTCGCTCGTGATCGTCGAGAGCCGTGGCGAAGCGTCGCGCTACGGCATGCTCGAATCCATTCGCCAGTATGGCCGTCGTCAACTCGATGCAGCGCTCGAGTCCGAGAGATGGCTCGCCTGGCACGGAGACTGGGCGACAGGGTTGGCCCAGCGGGCCGAGCTCGCGTTGCTCGGGCCCGAATCGCGCGTCTGGCTCGACCGCCTGGAAGCGGATCACGACAACATGCGGGCGGCCTTGGGCCGCTTTCGTGAAGCTGGTGCTAACGCGGAGCTCCTGCGGCTCGCCACGTCGCTAGGAGTTTTCTGGCGGGTTCATGGGTATTTCTCGGAGGGCCGTGCGTGGCTCGGGGACGCGCTAGAGCGGGCGAGAGAGCTCGCAGACGCGCCTCGCGCCCGGGCGCTGAACGCACTTGGAGTGCTCGCCTACTATCAGGGCGACATTCGCGAGGCCCGCACACACCTCGAGGCAAGCGTAGCGCTGCACCGCACGGCCGACGACCGCGCGTCGCTGGGCCGGATGCTCTTCAATCTCGGCGCAATCACGAACGGGCTGGGCGAATACGAACGGGCGACGGAGCTGTATCGCAAGAGCCTGGAGATATTCGAAGCGACGGAACTGCCCACCGGTGTCGCTCGAGCGATCAACGGGCTCGGGCTCGTGGCGATGGACTGCGGTCGCAACGAAGACTCCCGCAGGCTGTTCGAGCGGTCGATCGAGGTCTCGCGGGAGGCGCGCGATCTGCGAAGCGTGGCCGGCACGCTGCTGAACCTGGGAACGGTGGCCAGACGGTCGGGTGACTGCGACCGGGCCGAACGATTGACCGAAGAAAGCCTGCAGCTCGCGCGAGACCTCGACGACCGTCAGCTCATCGCGAACGCGGTTCACGGACTGGCGTGCGTGTTCCTCGATCGTGGCGACGCGAATCGGGCGCGGGCGCGGTTCCGCGATGCGATGACAATGAGCGAGCAACTCGACGCGGCAGATGGCGTTGCGCAGGGACTCGAGGGCCTCGCCGGAGTCGCGCTTCTTGGCGGCGAGCCTGCAAGGGCACTGCAGCTGCTTGGGGCCGCTGAGGCGGTCCGCGACGCCAAGGGCATCGTCGTGCATCCAACGGAGCGCGCGGAAATCGATCGGCTCCGGTCGATCGCGACCGGACAATCGGGAGAGGCCGCCGCATCGGCGGCGATCGATGCTGGCCGGCGCCTGGCGCCTGACGCCGCGCGAGACCTCGCGCTCGCGCGCGGGACCGGCGCCCTCGAAGCCCTGCCGCCCGCCGACGCCGGCTGACGGCCACACCGGCCGGCTGGTACACTTCGCGTTCGCCTGTGAACGGGATGCGACGCGACTGCTTTCCACAACTCGAGGGCTCGGCGGGACGACGGGCCACGGTCGGGGTGCGCTCGTGAGCTCGACCGATACCGGTCGATCGGAAGAGCTGCTCGGGCGGCTCAACCCGCAGCAGCGCGAGGCCGTGCGGCACACGGACGGTCCGCTTCTCATCATCGCTGGCGCCGGATCGGGCAAGACACGGGTAATCACGCACCGTATTGCCTATCTCGTCGACGTGGTGGGCGTTCGACCCGAGAACATTCTGGCCGTGACGTTCACGAACAAGGCGGCGCAGGAGATGCGGACTCGTGTCGACGCCTTGCTTGCTGGCGAGATGCGCACCGGACGACCGCTCGTATCGACATTCCACAGCCTGTGCGTGCGGATCCTGCGCAGAGACGTGGAGCGGCTTGGAGAAGGATTCACGCGCAACTTCACGATCTACGACGCGGATGACTCGGCACGGGTCGTGAAGGGGTGCATGTCGGACCTTCACGTCGACGAGAAGGTCCTGCCCGTCAGGGCGGCGCACTCGGCGATCAGCAGCGCGAAGAACCGCGGCATAGCCGCGACGGAATACGCCGCGCAGGCCGGCGGTGGGTTTGGTCCCGGCGCGGAGCAGCGCCGCGAGGCGATCGCGCGCGTGTACGCCATGTACGAGACGCGCAAGCGCGCGGCGAATGCGCTCGACTTCGACGACCTGCTGCTCTTTGCGGTTCGGCTCCTGCGTCGAGACAAGGACACGCGGGAGTACTACAACAACCGGTTCCGGTACGTGATGATCGACGAGTACCAGGATACGAACCAGCCACAGCTCTCGCTGATACGACTTCTGACAGAACGAACGCAGAATCTCTGCGTCGTCGGCGATGACGATCAGGGAATCTACGCCTGGCGGGGCGCCGACATCACGAACATCCTCGGATTCGAGAAGCACTATCCTGGCGCCAGCATCGTCCGGCTCGAGCAGAACTACCGCTCGACGCAGAACATCCTCGACGCAGCGGGCGCGGTGATCAAGAACAACCGGGCACGCAAGGGCAAGAAGCTCTGGACCGAGCACTCGGCTGGCGACAAGGTCGGGTACTACCAGGCTGTCGACGGCGACGACGAGGCTCGGTGGGTCGCGGCGCGGGCGAGCGACGCGCTTGCGAGCGATCCACAGTGCCGAGTGGCCGTACTGTACCGGATGAACGCACAGTCGCGGCTCCTGGAGGAGGCTTGCCGTCGCGCCGGGCTGCGCTACAACATCGTCGGCGGCTTCTCTTTCTACGACCGCGCCGAAATCAAGGACACGGTTGCATACCTAAAGCTTGCGCTCAATCACGATGACGTCGTGGCGTTTGGCCGGGTCGTGAACACGCCGAGGCGGGGCATCGGCAAGGCGACTCTCGACGCCATCGACAGGCAGATGAAGGAGGGCGGAGCCGGTCTCTGGGAGACGCTCGCCTCGATGATCGAGCGCCGCGTGCTGCCGCAGCGGGCGTCGCAGGCGCTTGCCGGGTTCATTGCGACCATCGAGGGACTCACTCGAAAGGCCGACGAGTTGTCGGTCTCTGAGGTCGTACACGCGGCCATAGTCGACTCGGGGATCGAGGCGTCGCTCATCCAGGAGTCGACCGAGGAGGCGGAAGGACGGTTGCTGAACCTCGAAGAGCTCGTGAACGCGGCGGCCGAATCCGAGGAGCAGGACGAAACGTTGCGCGACTTCATCGACCACGCGTCCCTTTCGTCCGACACCGATCAGTATGACGAGAAGGCGCAGGTCACGCTGATGACCATGCACTCGGCGAAAGGCCTCGAGTTTCCAGTCGTCTTCATCGTGGGATTCGAGGACGGATTGTGCCCGCACGCCCGGTCGCAGGAAGACGCTTCGCAGATGGAGGAGGAGCGCCGGCTCGTCTACGTAGCCATTACCCGTGCCGAGCAGCGGCTCTACATCACGCACGCGATGCGTCGCCGGCTCTATGGCAACGAAGTGCCGGCCGTACCGTCGCCGTTCCTCAACGAGCTTCCGATCGACCTGATGAAGGACCAGTCGCTCGGCTCGAGCTGGCTGAGTTTCGCAGGCAGTCCGTCGACGCGCCACAACCGCGACGCAGTGGCGGCGCTCGGCCGTGATCGAACGGAGCCTCCGAAGCGCACTTCGAACTACGACGGAAGGACGTTCAACAGCGCGGATTCGATCAAGGCGTTTTTTGCGAAGCGTGATGGAGGTCCGGCAGCGGAGCCCTCACCCGAGAGTGCGCCGTCGCCCGCGCGGCCTCCATCGGCGGGTGGCGGCGCACGTCAGTCGGCTCCGTCGCCGTCGCGTCGTGAAGCGCCACCGTCCGGACCGGCCGGCTATCCGCCTGGAACGCGGGTCAAGCACGCGAAGTACGGGATAGGGCTGCTGCTGCGGCGCGAGGGAACCGGCGACGAAGCAAAGCTGACGGTCTCGTTCCCGGGGTACGGGGCGAAGAAGTTCGTCGCGAAGTTTGCGCAACTCGAGAAGGTGTAGTCGGTCTCCGCGTCTCCGAGTCTCTGCGCCTCTGTGTGCGAAGCTCTTGACCTCGGAGCTACGCACACAGAGACACGGAGACACGGAGGCACCGAGACGACAGATTCCTCGCTCACTTGCTATCACGAAATCCGATAGACTATCGCGAATGAATAGTTCGGCCCAATTTGCTGCCGTGCTACTTTCGCACACGGTTAGTCAGCGAATCACGAGGGAGGGGTGTCCATGAGCTACATACCGGCTTCCGACAAGGCCAAGATCACGGCGCCGGCCCTGCAGGCTCGCAAGGGCGGCGAGCCGATCGTGGCGCTCACGGCGTACGACTACCCGTCGGCGCGCCTCGTGGACGAGGCCGGCGTGGACCTCCTGCTCGTCGGCGACAGCGTCGCCAACGTCATGCTCGGCTACGAGTCGACGATCCCGGTGACGCTCGACGAGATGATTCTGGTGTCGCGAGCCGTCCGTCGCGCCGTGTCGTCGGCACTCGTCGTTGGCGACCTTCCGTTCGGCACGTATCACGAAAGTACGGAGCAGGCCATCCGATCGGCGGTCCGGTTCGTGAAGGAAGGCGGAGCCGAAGCCGTCAAGCTCGAGGGAGGCCGCAAGCGCGCGGCCACCGTTCGCGCCATCGTGGATGCCGAGATCCCGGTCCTCGGCCACATCGGACTGACGCCGCAGTCGGTGCACCGGCTCGGCGGCTATCGGGTTCAGGGCAAGACGATCGATGCCGCGCGGGCGCTCATCGACGACGCGCTCGCTCTCGAGGAGGCCGGCGCGTTCGCAGTCGTCCTCGAGGCCGTCCCCGCCGAGATCGCGCGTCTCGTGACGAAGCGACTCGCGATTCCGACCATCGGCATCGGGGCGGGCCCGTACTGCGACGGGCAGATTCTCGTGTACACGGACCTCATCGGACTGTCGTTCGGGCATACGCCGAAGTTCGTTCGGCAGTACGCCGACGCGAAGTCGCTCATTGCCGGAGCCATCGGCCGCTACGCCGCCGACGTGCGATCGCGTGTTTTCCCGACCGAGGCCGAGAGCTACGCCGTCGCCGAGGGCGTGTCGGATCGGCTCCTCGAGATCGACGGAGAGGATGTGAAGGCCTCGGTCGACGAGCGGACCGCATAGGAGCCGGCCATGGAGATCATCAAGCGCACACCTCAGATGAAGGCGCTCGCCGCCCGCCTTCGCGAGGAGGGACATCGCATCGGCTTCGTGCCGACGATGGGTGCGCTCCACGCCGGCCACATGAGCCTGATGCAGCGCGCACGGCAGATGAGTGACATCGTCGTCGTCTCGATCTTCATCAATCCGATCCAGTTCGGACCGAGCGAGGACCTCGACCGTTATCCGCGGGACCTCGCGCACGACGCCGAGATGTGCATGTCACGCGGCGTGGATTACATTTTCGCGCCGCTGATCGACGAGGTGTACCCGGAGAACTTCTCGAGCTACGTCATCGTCGAGGGACTTTCGGATCGACTGTGCGGTGCGAGCCGGGAAGGGCACTTCCGCGGCGTTACGACGGTCGTGTCGAAGCTGTTCAACGTCGTGAAGCCGCACTTCGCGTTCTTTGGACGAAAGGACGCGCAGCAGGCAGTGATCATCAAGCGAATGGTCGCAGATCTGTGCATGGATCCGGAGATCGTGGTCTGTCCCATCGTCCGTGACGAGGACGGACTCGCGTTGTCGTCACGCAATGTCTATCTCTCGGCCGAGGAACGGCAGGCAGCGACGGTGCTTCACCGTTCCCTCGAGAAGGTCCAGGTTCTTTTCGGCGCGGGCACGCGGGAGGCCGCGGCGCTGCAATCGGCGATGGAGGAACTCATCGCGACCGAGCCGCTCGTGCGGATCGACTACATCGAGATCGTGGATACGCGCGACCTCGAACCCGTCCAGGCGATCGAGGACGGACGTCCGGTACTCATTGCCGTCGCCGCGTTCGTCGGGAAGACGCGGCTTATCGACAATGTCGTTCTCAACGGGGAGATCTGAGGGAACTGTGGAGCGCATACTTCTCAAATCGAAACTGCATCGCGCGGAAGTCACCGATGCGGACCTGCATTACGAGGGATCGGTGACGATCGACGCGGACCTGATGGAGGCCGCGGACTTCGTCGAGCACGAGCAGGTCCAGATCTACAACATCACGAATGGCAACCGGTTTACGACTTACACGCTGCGCGGGCCGCGCGGCTCCGGTTGCATCAAGGTGAACGGTGCCGCCGCTCATCTAGTGACGAAGGGCGATCTGGTCATCATCGCGTCATATGCGAACTATCAGGAGTCGGAGATCGACGGCCACGTGCCGACCGTCGTCCTGCTCGGAGAAGAGAACCGTATCAAGCAGTTGGTGACCGAGTAGGCCAGACACCCTGACTCTTGCGCTTCGCGCAAGAGTTGAGGCCGTATAGGCCGTCAGTGTTCCCGCTGACCGGGACGCGGGTTCAAGTACCGCTCGACGATCTGTCGCACCGTATTGTCCGGATCAGCAACCGCCAGGTCCGCGAGCCGCTCGTTAGACCGCGGGTCGCCGATCCGGCAGAGGGCACGCGCCGCCGATCGACGCAGGAGGGGATCCGTCGCGTCCAGGGCCGCGATGAGCGCCTCGACCGATTCGCGAGCCTTGATGGAGCCGAGAGAAACCGCAGCATAGCTCCGAACGAACGTCGCTTCGTCGGATCGCTGGAGCAATGACACCAGAGGGGCAACGGCGCGCGGATCGCGCAACTTCCCGAACGCCGCCGCAGCAGCACGTCTTACCGAGACCTCCGGATCGTCGAGCAGCGCAACCATCGCCGGGAAGGCTCCTGCATCGCCGCACTCGCCGAGCGCCACGACCGCACGGGCACGGCGCCACGGGCTTGCGTCGCGAGTGGCCGCGACCAGTTTCTCGACGGGCGGCGGAACAAGTCGGCCGAGCGCTGTCGACGCCGCAGTGCCGGCATTGAATGGATCGTCGATAGCCTGAATCAGGGTATCGGTCGCTGACGGGTCGCCAATCCGACCGAGAGCGACGGCGGCCGCGGCCCGGGCCGTGTGCTCCGGATGCGACTCGTCAACTTCCTCGGCCGGACGCACCAGAAGCGCGCAGAGCGCGGCGACGGCTTCTTTCGCCTCGGCCTCTCCGAGAGCGCGAGCAGCATCCCGTCTCACGTGAGGATCCTCGTCAGCGAGTTGCCGGATCAATTCGGCGGTCGTCGGCTCCATCGCACCGGATGATACGAAATGGCCCGGCCGCCGGCCAGCGGCACGCAACTTCAGTCCCTCCCGATTCGATCATGGGGCAGTCGTCTCGACACGGGCGCCGCGAGATGGATGTTCAGGAGGTCAACCATGCTAAATCCCATTCAAGCCGGCGGAGGTGGATCGCCTCCGCCGGAGGCCGGGACGCCCGTCCACATCGCGCGACTCGGCGACACGGTCGAGTCGCTGCTGGAACGATTCGGTCTCACCGACGAGTCGTCGCGTCGCGCGTTCCTCGACGCGAATCCCCGCCTTGCCTGCGGCGGTCTCGTTCCACCCGGACTCGTCGTACGGCTACCGGCAACAGCGCAGACTGAGATCGCGAGTCCGGCGAATGCGACCGCGTCCGTCGAAACGGCGTGGACGAAGGGCTTCGGTCGAGCGATCGCGGGACAGAACGACTACAACGAGGAAGTCCGCGCCGCGCTCAGCCGATGGCCCGAAGCGGACCCGCTGATCCTCAAGTCGATCCTCGCGCAGGAAACCGGGTTCGACCGCCGGGCATTTGCGGCCAATCCCTACGGATATGCCGGGATCGCCCAACTCGGTATCGCCGAAGCGCGCGAGGCCGGACTGCGGACCGGGGGATCGCGAAACCGGCGCGGACGCAATCCGCCGGTATACGACCGGACCCGGGACGAACGCTTCGATCCATCGAAGGCCATTCCGGCGGCCGCCGTGGTGCTTCGGAACAAGGAACTCGCCCTGAAGTCGGGAGTGACGCTGCGTTCGGGTCTGAGCCTTCCTGGTTACGAAGCGTACGGCCATCCCGTCGGTGACGAGCGCTGGCGGTTCGCTGCCGCCGCTTACAACGGCGGTCAGGGCACGATCCTTCGCGCGATGCGCCATGCATACGCCGATCGTCCACCATCTGCGGTCCGTTGGTCCGACCTCGTCAAATCTCCGACGGGCGATGTGCGCCAGAGCCCGCTCTGGCTGGCGATCGCCGAGGCAGGCATGAACCCGCGGGTGAAATTCGCCGAGATCTCACAATACGCGGAGAACGTGGTGGCACGAGCGCGCCAGCAGTGACCCGGAACGTGAACAGGCCCGCCCGAGATTTCTCAGGCGGGCCCGTTCTGCTCCAACGCTGAAACCTGCGACTATCGCGGCCAGTTGCCCCTGTCGACAACGGTGGCAGTGCCATTCTCGATGATCATCACGTCGTCGCGCATTGCGGTCCAGCGGCGGACGATGGAATCCGCGCGTCCGGATCGCGTGCGGCCAGCGGCCCGATCCACCGAGCGCACCTGGTCGAGAACGATGTCGGTCGCTCCGGCAAGACCCTGCGGGTCGTCGGTCGTCCGGATGAGCTGCGTGTAGAGCTTCGAGGCCGACGCAAGCGAATTGAGCGCGAACAGGAGCTCGATCTCATTCTCGCGGTAGTTCTTCGCCGTGAACGTCACCTGGCCCGTGAACCGGTTGTACCTGACGCCGAGGATTCGAGCATAGTCGGCGAGGAGAGTGTTCACCTGGCGTTCGATGTCCGCCGCCTCCGCTGCCGTGATCGTGCCCGCGCCGATAGCGTTCGAGCGAATGACCACGTCATTCCCAAGGCTGTGGACGACGATGTCGTTCAGGCCGCGCCACTCATTCTGCGCAAACGTCACGACGAGTTCGTTCATCCCTCGGACATATCCCTGGCGAGTGCCGTTGACGTAGATGTGCATCGTATCGCCGCGGCGCTGATGTGTTTCGGTAAGACGGAACACGTTGTTGCTCTGCGCGACGATGCGGACGATCATCTGTCCGGCTCGCGTCGATGCCGTGGCGCTGAGTATTCGAACGTTCGACGTCTCAGGCTCGATTTCTCCGTAGAACTCGCTGTTGAGCACCAGTGTGCGGTTCAGCATGAAGTTCAGCTCCGTCCCGCGACGCAGGTTGTCGACGACGGTCATCCGCTCGCCATTCGGCGTCATAAGGTCGCCGTCCACGGCAACTGATGCTCCGGTCGGCGACGTCAGGTTGACGAGCTCGATAGTCACTCCGCTCGTCGTTCCCCAGGCCTTGGCGGCATTGATCTCTAGTACTCGTCCCGTCAGAGCTGTTCCGGCAGGAATAACGGTTGTGTTCGAAACGAGTACAGGCGATGTGACCGTGGCTCGTACAACGTCGCCCTGACGTGCGGAACTCGATTCGATCCCTGTGTCCATTCTGACGGTGAAACTCGTCCCTGACGGTATCGTGACCCGATCGCCGCGCTGGGCCGAGGTCGACGGCGCGACGAGGCCAAGCGCGAACGCCAGGCCCACAGCCAGGATGGCGCCGCGTCGCGTGGCGGTCCGCAGTACGCTTGTCTTGATTGGATTGCTATTCATGATCGTGTCACCTCCGCAGTGTTTCCGGGCGCAATCGCGTGTTGGCCGATTTGCGCCGCTCGCCCGGTCTAGAGCGAACGCCGTGCCAGAGACCGAATACGCCGGAAAAAGCCTGAAATTGGGCACTTCTTCCGGCTCGTTCCCGGCGGCCTTACGCACATCCGGCGCGAGTTACCCCAAATGGTCGAGCGAAAGCACGCCAGCGGTTGACGCGATCCGACGGGCAGGCGATGTCGCCATCTACAGAGACGATCACGGGTTATGACGTGTCTCGAGGACGAGCGCTCAACGCATCAGTACCGGGCGCGGTAGCGCTCGGGTCAGACTGCAGGACGGCCCGCCGCAGAGCGGCCACATGAACTCTGCATAGACCCGAGCGCTACCGCGCCC
>CAZXLQ010000091.1:0-16787 GCA_964641945.1 uncultured Clostridia bacterium | reverse complement strand
CACTCGCCCGCGCGCGACCCACGGCTATTTCATCGACCGCTCCGCGGTCGCGGAAGAGGGCGGTCGGCGGTCGCGGAATAGACCGGTCCGCGGTCGGGGAAGCCGCCGGTCCGCGGACGGGGAAGCCGCCGCTCCGGGCGGCACAGTGACCACCGAGTCACGCGGGTGGCTCGCCCGGCTTACTCCAGGAACCTGAGCATCAGCGGATGCGCCAGCACGTCCCGAGCCTCGGGCTCAGGCGAGTCGGCAATGAGCGCGCTGAGCTGTTTGCACGCATGGGCGTCAATGCCGAGCGAGAAGTTGCCCGTCACGAACTTGAACCGCTTCCCGACCTGTGACGACAGATGATTCGCGATGACCAGCGCGGCGCGGCGCGGAAGCGGTGCCTTGCGTCGCGACAGCGCAACGCATGCTTCATCACGGAGCGCGGCACCGAGGTCGAACTCGGCGCCTCGCAGGCCGGTCGCGAGTTCCGCCACGATCGAGATGGCCGTCTCGTTGCCGCTCTCGATGAGCAGGTCCATGGCCTGAAACAGATGGCGCTTGAGCGCTTCCGTGTCGTCGATGGATCCCGCGGGATAAGCCGACGGATCGAGGGCGCGAACCACGTATGGCACGACCTCGCGTCCCCCCTGGTGCTTGAGGGCGGCGAGCGCCGCGGTCCTCAGCTGAGGCTGATCGCTAGTAACGAAGCGACCGACCGCCTCGATTGCACGACGCCGCGTCCCTTCGTCCGGGGCGTCGATCCTTGACAGAAGGTAGAGCAGGTTGCGAGTCAGGTACCACGGCTGCGCACTGACGACAGATGGCGCGAGCCGGTCGACGAGCAGCGGCATGGCGTCCGCACCGTACACCTCGAAGGCATTGAGGTAGAGTCGGCGGCGGTCGCGACGCTTCTCTTCGGCCAACACGAGCAACGCATCGAACGGATTCAGGTACCCCAGCGTCCGGACCATCGGCGCCGAGGCATCACGCCGCTCCGAGTCCTGCAGGACCTTCGCGAGCAGTCCTTCGTTGATGTCCGATTCTCGCACCGCGGCCTGCACCTCGAGCCGTCCTTCCGGCGAGATCTTCAGTCGGCCGAGAGACTCGTCAACAAATCCGAACAACCGCAGCGCCTGCGGAACGCGACCGGTGTTGAAGATGCTTGCCGCCGCACGCGCAATCCTCTGAAGCGCCGTGTGGACCGGGATTCCGACCCGGGTCGAGAGCGCCGACTGCACATCGCGAAAGACATCCTCGAAGACGTCGTCCGTCATGTATGCCTCGTGCTCGAGCCTCGCGATCGCCATTTCCTGGCCGACCTTGAGGGGATAACGTGCCCCCTGGATCACGATCGAGTCTCCTCCGGCGGACTCGTCGGGCGCGACAGCCGTCGGCCGCGACATCGCCGCCCGAAGGTCACGGATCCCCGCGTGCAGTCCTCCAACCTCCGACGAGGGACATAGCGTTGCCAGGCTCGGACCGACTGCAGCGAGGAACGCATCAGGATCGAAGTCGTGGATGGCGTTCGTGCGATGCGCATCGACGATGCGCTGCAGCGCGTTCAGAAAGTAGACGCTGCGTGGCTGATGCGAGAGCCTGGAGCGCTCCTCACCCCATGCCGCAATGAGCTCGGCAACATCGGAAGCCTGCACGTGGAAGGGCGGCTGAGTCCTCAAGAGCCACGTCAACGACTCTTCGACGAACATCGATGGTCGCACGTCATTGAGAAAGTCGAGGAAGTTGCTCCGTGCGCGAAGTCCCGCATCCAGACCGTCCGGGCCGTCCAACGTTACGTCGTCAGTCATGGCGATACTCGCAAAGGATTGGATGAGATGAGGAAACAGGCACCCTCTGGTTGCCGTTGATACTTCCATTCGGTCCGTCGAGTCAACGCGCGACGCGTTCCGAAGGCACGATCACGGCTTTTGGCGCTCGTTTGAACGCTGTGGTATCTTGCGACAGATTTCGGTTCACACCACCTCACCTCAACCGAACGGGAGATCGATGCCATGAAAATGCGCGCAATCGCGTTTGCTCTCGCGACCATGCTCTGCGTAGCGACCGGCTGCACGGGTCCGACAGCTGGCCCCAGTGGTCCGGCTGCCATGGGACCGACGGGTGTTCCAAATCCGCCCTTTGAAGGTGAAAAGCCCGATGAGCCATTCGTCTTCGAGGGTGAGCCCGGAACGTACGGCGGCATGCTCGTAATCCCGACCGCACAGGACCCGAAATCGTTCAATGGTCTCCTCGCGGGTGAGACGTCGACGACCGGAATCACGAACGGTCCGATGTATACGACGCTGCTTGGATTCGACAACGTCGAGCAGAAGATCGACAACGGGCTGTGCACTTCGATCGTGCACTCTGACGACAACCTAGTATGGACGTTCACGCTTCGCAAGGGTGTGCGGTGGTCCGACGGCGCTCCATTCACGGCTCACGACGTGAAGTTCAATTACGACGTGGCGTTTGACGAGAAAATCGACAGCTCCATGAAGAGCGCCTTCATGCAGACGGACAAGACGCTTCCCAAAGTCGAGGTGATCGACGACCACACGATCCGATTCACGCTGACCGAGCCGAATGCGATCTTTCTCGACAATGTCGGATCGACCTACCTCGTTCCGAAGCACAAGTGGGAAGAGTCTTACAAGAAGGGCGAGTTTGCCGAGCGGGCACTGACAATCGACACGAAGCCCGAGGACGTCGTCGGCCTCGGACCATTCCGGCTCAAGGAGTTCGCATCAGAGCAGCGCGTGGTCCTCGAGCGCAATCCGTATTACTGGAAGGTCGACAAGAAGGGGCAGCGATTGCCCTACCTCGATCGCGTGATCTTCCGGATCGTTCCCGACATGAACACGATGCTCACGGTCTTTCAGAACGGAGAGGTCGACATGCACTGGAACGTGCGGCCCGAGGAATTCGGTTTGCTGAAGCGCGACGAGCAGGCACGCGACTTCACGGTTCACGAGCTGGGACCGGGCTACAACGTGCTCTACATCATGGTGAACCAGAATCCCAACAAGGACAAAACCGGCAAACACTACGTGGATCCCGTCCTGGGCGAGTGGTTCCGCAACGTGAAGTTCCGCAAAGCAATCGCACATGCCATCGATCGGCAGGCGATCATCAACACTTCGTATCAGGGGCTTGGCACACCCGTCTCCACGTTCTGCCCGCCTGCGAACAAGGTCTGGTACGACAAGGAAGCCTCGATCGAATACGACTACTCGGTCGAGAAGGCCAAGGCGCTGCTCAAGGAAATCGGACTCGAGGATCGCGATGGCGACGGCATCGCCGAAGACGCGAGCGGCCACAAGTGTACGTTCCGACTCTTCACGAACAGCAACAACTCGTCACGCGTCGGCGCCGCCACCGTGATCAAGGAAAACCTCAGGGCCGTCGGGATCGACGTCAACTTCCAGGGCATTCCGTTCAATTCGATGGTCGAAGCCTTGCAGAATACCTTCGACTGGGATGCCGTGATCGGAGGGTGGCAGTCGGGCAATCCACCGGATCCCGTCCTCATGAAGAACATCGTGACGACGAGCGGCATGCTGTTCTACAGCTACCCGCTTCAGAAGTCCCCAGCGACCGAATGGGGAAAGCAGATTGACGACCTGATGTCGGCGAACGCCCGAACCCTCGATCTCGCCGAGCGGAAGAAGCAGTTCGCCCAGGTTCAGCGCCTCTGGTCCGACAATCTTCCAGAGATCGACCTCCTCGTCCCCAACTACTTCGTGGCGGTCAAGAACAAGGTGGGTAACCTGCGACCGTCGCCGCTGCCTCTCTTCACATACTGGAACATCGAAGAGCTCTACCTGAAGAAGTAGACCGTTTGCCCCCGCGCGTGCCACGTGCGCGCGGGGGCCGCAACGCCCATGAAGACGTTTCTGCTTCGCCGCGTGCTCGCGATCTTCCCGCTCATCATCGCGGTGACATTCATCACGCAGGCTCTTCTCATCGCGTCTCCGGGTGATTATTTCACGACGTTGTCCGAGAGTCCGAGCATGACGCCGGACCGGCTCGAGTTCCTCCGAGCCAAATACCACCTCGACACCGAGAACATCTTCGTCCGGTACTGGTACTGGCTTTCCGGTGCGATCACGGGCGACTTCGGATATTCGTTCAAGTTCCAGACGAGCGTATGGTCGTTGATCGGGGATCGGATCCTGAACACGCTCCTGCTCGCGGTCGGCGCGTTGATCATCTCGTGGGGATTGGCAATCCCCCTAGGTATTCTTTCGGCTCTGAAGAAAGACAGCATCATCGACCGCTTATCGGGCGGAATTTCTTTCTTCGGCCTGTCGATTCCGAGCGTCTTCTTCTCGCTCCTGATGGTGCTGTTCGCGGCGAAAACGGGATGGTTTCCGGCAGGGGGACTCCACGATCAGGTGTACTGGGACTTCATGTCGCCGTGGCAGAAGACAGTCGACGTATTGTGGCATCTCTGCCTTCCGGCGACCGTGCTCGGAACGATCGGCATGGCGCAGTACATGCGGCAGATGAGAGCCGAGATGATCGAGACGCTCTCGCAGGACTACATCAGAACGGCGAAAGCCAAGGGACTCTCGCTCCGCACGGTGCTCTTCCGGCATGCGCTTGGCAACGCGATCAATCCGCTCATCACCCTGTTCGGTTTTTCGTTCGCGTACCTGCTCTCCGGCGCGTTCATCACGGAGTTCGTTTTCTCGTGGCCGGGAATGGGCCGCCTGACGGTGGATGCTCTCATCAACAAGGACGAGCCACTCGTCATGGCGTCGATCGTCATGGTCACGGTAATGCTCGTCGTGGGAAACCTGCTCGCCGACATCCTGCTCGCGGTCGTCGATCCGCGAATCCGACTGGAGTAGCCGATGGCCGCGAACCTCACGCCGATCGAGTCGCAGATCGCGCCGCCGGACGCCGGCGACGGCACATCATCCGTCGTCGTCAACCGCAGCCCGTGGCAGATCCTCTGGCTCAAGCTCCGACGCAATCGCGCGGCGATGACGGCACTCTGGGTTCTCGTCGCGCTTTACGGATTGGCGATCCTGGCGGGATTCGTCGCTCCGTACACATACGACACGCAGGACTCCTATCGCTCGTTCCATCCTCCGCACATTCTCGGCCGCATCCACATCCGGGACTCCGAGGGCAACTGGCGGCGGCCCTTCATCTACGAGTCGAGGATCTCGGATCCGTACAACAAGGTCTACGCCGAGGATACGTCGAAGATCTATCCGATCCGCTTCTTCGTGCAGGGCGCTCAATACGATCTGCTCTGGGTTCTCCCGGTCCGGACGCACCTGTTCGGCGTGGACGAGCCGGGCCGACTCTACCTGTTCGGAGGCGACCAGTTCGGCCGGGACGTCCTCTCGAGGATCCTGTACGGCGGACGGATCTCGCTCTCGGTCGGGATCATCGGCATCCTCATCTCGACGTCGATCGGAATGCTCATCGGAGGTGTGGCGGGCTACTTCGGCGGGGCCATCGACTTTGGCCTGATGCGGCTCGTCGAGCTGATCCTCGCATTGCCCAGCCTGTACCTCATACTCGTCCTGCGGCAGAGTTTCGGCGCCGAGCTTTCGTCGACCCAGCTCTACCTCATCATCATCCTGATTCTCTCGTTCATCGGGTGGGCATCGATAGCTCGCGTCATTCGCGGCATGGTCCTCTCGATCAAGGAACTGGAATACGTCATCGCGGCTCAGGCGCTCGGGTTCAGCCGGATGTGGATCGTAATGAAGCACATCCTCCCGAACACGCTTTCATTCGTCATCGTGACAGCAACGCTCAGCGTTCCGTTCTACATTCTCGGCGAGGTGGCGTTGTCGTTCCTCGGCGTGGGCGTGCAGGAACCGGAAGCCTCGTGGGGCAACATGCTGCAGGCCGCGCAAAACCTCCGCTATCTCACCGACTACTGGTGGATCCTGACGCCCGGAGTCTTCATCTTCCTCGCCGTAATGGCCTGGAACGTGTTCGGCGACGGCCTTCGCGACGCCGCGGACCCGAGGACTCAGCGATGACCAGCCCCGAACCGGCGACACGGCCGCTGCTCGCGATTCGAGATCTTCGGACGTATTTCCATACCTCCGACGGCGTCGCGCGTTCCGTCGACGGGGTGTCGTTCGAGATATTCCCGAGCGAGACGGTCGCGGTCGTCGGCGAGTCGGGATGCGGAAAGTCCGTAACGGCATTCACGATCATGGGGCTCATCCCTGTCCCGCCCGGACGCGTCGAGGGCGGCGAGATCGTCTTCGAGGACCGGGACCTCCTGAAACTCTCGGAAGCGGAAATGCGCGACGTCCGCGGCAACGAGATTTCGATGGTCTTCCAGGAGCCGATGACGTCGCTCAATCCGATCCTCACGATCGGCAGGCAGATCACGGAAGCCATCCTGCGCCACACAAGCGCGTCGAAAGCCGACGCACGCCGTCTCGCCATAGAAATGCTTTCTCGAGTCGGTATCCCGTCGCCTGAGAAACGTGTCGACGAATACCCGCACCAGCTTTCGGGCGGGATGAAACAGCGGGCGATGATCGCAATGGCACTCGTCTGCCGGCCGAAACTGCTCATCGCCGACGAGCCGACGACCGCGCTCGACGTCACGATTCAGTCGCAGATTCTCGACCTTCTGAACGACCTCCGGGAAGAGTTCGACATGGCCGTCCTGCTCATTACCCACGACCTGGGAGTCGTTGCCGAGGTCGCGGATCGCGTCGTCGTCATGTACGCCGGCAAGATCGTTGAAACGGCGGACGTCGTCGACCTCTTCGAACGGCCCCGGCATCCTTACACCAGAGCCCTCTTCGAGTCGCTGCCGTCGCTCGAGCACCGCGGCGAGACCCTGAACGTCATTCCGGGCAACGTCCCGAACCCCCTCGAGTTTCCGACCGGATGCCGGTTCCGTACACGATGCACCATTGTCCGGGCTGAATGCGCTTCGCTCGAGCCCGAACTCGTCGAAATCGCACCTCGTCACAAGGTGGCGTGTCCGTTCAGCACCGCCGTGAGCGAGGCGTCATGAAGCACGGCGACACGCGTCCGCTTCTCGAGGTCAGGCACCTCCAGAAGTTCTATCCGATCCGGAAGGGATTGATCCCGCACGTCGTCGGAAACGTGCAGGCGGTCAACGACGTTTCGTTCACTCTTACGCGTCAGGAAACGCTGGGTCTCGTCGGCGAGTCGGGATGCGGAAAGACGACGGTGGGCCGATGCGTCCTGCGCCTGATCGAACCTACCGGAGGGCACGTGAGCTTCGACGGCGCCGACGTGCTCGCAATGTCGGCCGGCGGACTTCGGACGCTTCGGCGTCGCATGCAGATCATCTTTCAGGATCCCTATTCATCGCTGAATCCGCGCCATACGGTCGCCGAGACGGTCGGCGACGCAATGCGGCTTCACGGGCTGGTGACGTCGCGAGCCGCGTGCCGTGACCGTGTGGCGCAGTTGCTCGAACGCGTGGGTTTGAATCGCAACTACGTGAACAGGTATCCGCACGAGTTCTCGGGGGGGCAGCGTCAGCGCATCGGCATCGCGCGCGCCCTTGCGGTCGAGCCCGAGTTCATCGTTTGCGACGAGGCGGTCTCGGCGCTCGACGTTTCGATCCAGGCGCAGATTCTCAATCTCCTTTCTGACCTGCAGCGCGAGATGAACCTCGCGTACCTTTTCATCGCGCACGACCTCGCCGTCGTTCGGCACATCTCGGACCGCATCGCCGTGATGTACCTGGGACAGATTGTCGAAGAAGCGGAAACCGACGATCTGTTCGCGCATCCCCTCCACCCGTACACGCGGGCCCTGCTATCGGCGATTCCCGTGCCGGTGCCGAAGCGCGTCCGGACACACATTCCGCTGAAGGGCGACGTCCCGTCGCCGATCAATCCGCCGAGCGGGTGCCACTTCCGAACGCGGTGTCCTCTCGCTACGGCCGAGTGTGCCGAGTCGCGTCCGCCTCTCGTCGAGATCCGGCCCGGTCACCACGCGGCGTGTTTTCACATCGATCGAATCGAGGAGTTGCCGCTGCCGCTCGCCTCGAAGCTCACGGAGGAGGCCTCAGGCTGAGTCTCCCTCGAGGCCTCGGCCGATGCCGGTATCGCATCAGTTGACCGACGAACTGCAACGCACCACTCTGGTCGGGACGCAGGTCTCGCACTACGCCATCGACCGGCTTCTCGGTCGAGGTGGAATGAGTTCCGTGTATCTCGCGATCGACTCTCGAACGGGTGTCGAAGTCGCGATGAAGATCCTGCTTCACGACCTCGCCGGAGAACCGAAGTACCTCGAGCGCTTCCAACGCGAGGCACAGGCCCTTTCGGCGCTGAACCATCAGAACGTCGTCCAGATTCTCGACCTCGTAGTCTTGCCGGACGGACGCCCAGGCATCGTGCAGGAATTGCTGACCGGACCGACTCTCGCGGATTGGCTCGTCACTGAGGGCACGGTGTCGTTGAGCCTGCTCGCCGCGCTCCTCGTGCCCGTCTGCGAGGCGGCATCGCTGTTTCACGATGCGGGCATCGTGCACCGTGACCTCAAGCCCGAGAACCTCGTCTTTCCGGACTCGACCGCGCAGCCTTCGGCAATCAAGATCGTGGACTTTGGCGTCGCACGAATGACCGAGAGCAATGCGTCGAAGCTCACAGGCAAGAACATCCTCGGGACTCCGGAATACATCGCTCCTGAGATCATCGAAGGCGCGACGGCCGATGGCCGGGCCGACATATACTCGCTCGGAGTGATTGCGTACCAGATGTTGACCGGAACGACGCCGTTCAGGGGACCCACCGTCGGCGCCATTCTGCTGCAGCACCTCTCGAAAACGCCGGCTCCGCCGTCATCGCTGCGTCCCGATCTCGGCGCCGATGTCGACGAGGTTGTACTTCGAGCGATCGCGAAGCAGCCGGCAGACCGATACGTCGACGGTCGAACCTTCGCGCGGGACCTCGAGACTCTTGTGCCGGAAGTCGATCCGGGCCCGATCGCTGCCGGCTAACCTGGGATCGTGCCTTCGTGCCCGCCGACGCCCATCACGTCGTCGAGCAGCGAATCGACGGCCGACGCCGAAGCGCCCGCCGGACGGTCGCAGAAAATCCTGAGCACTTCCGCGACTATGCGCGTGTGCTCGGACTCCTTCATGTCGCGCAGCCCGGTAAGGTAGTCGAAGGGAACTCCAAGCGCCGCGGCCTCCGCAGTGAGCTGCTCCGACGTGGCGTCTGAAACCGCACAGCAGTAGGCCCACGCGAACGCATCGAGCCGGGCTTTGGGCGGCAGGTCGAGGAACGCCTCGGTTTTGACGTTCTTGAATGCTTGATGGGCCAGCGTGTCAGACATGAAATCTCGATTCTGTGGAATTGTCCGTGACGCCACGAGTCAACGGATTGTGTAGAAGGGACCGCTTCGAGTGCCGTCCGGGTTCTCGACGATCACGGTGTGCAATCCCGGAGACGCGAGAGCAGCCTTCGCCGACACACTCGTGATCTTTGTTGCCGGCGACTTCTTGCTGTTCCTGGCATCGGAGAGGAACGTGCCGTCGACTTCGATACGGGCTCCGACGCGGAAGCCGATTCCGGTGAAGGTGATCTTCTTCTTCGTCGTAATGACGTTGACCTCGGGCAGGTTGCCGTTGTCGAGAACCGTCAGAACATAAGTCCGGGACGACGAGGCGCCAGAGGCGTCAGTTGCCGTGAACGCGAATTGAACGAGTCCATCCTGCGAGCTGTCGGGAGTAAACCGCACGGCGCCAGTTGCCTGATCGTAGGTCGCATTCCGCGGCAGCGCTGCAACGACTGTGACCGGAGTACCATCGGGGTCGGAGGCCGTGATCGTGAACTGCTTGAGAAGTCCCTCCGTGGCGCTCGAAATCGTCTGCGACGCAAACACAGGCTCGCTGCCCGTAGTCGCCATGCCGGGAACGAATGTCACGGCAGGCGCGTTCTTGAGCGACTCGCGACCGGAATACGCTTCGAGCACGAGGCTCGCGCAGCCGCCGTCCGAAACTCCAACCACCGGCGTGCTCGAACCAACCCGCAGCCCGTCGTTGCCGCCGGGGCCGTATACGTAATCCACCCGTCCATTCGCGTGCAGCGTGACGGCGAACGACACCTGGGGAATCTCCTTGGGCGCCTCTCCCGAGGGATAAAACGGCTCGGCCACCCAGCGGAGCGTCAACTCGTCGCCGGATGACGTGACGTAGACGTCTTCGCCAGGTTGGCTGCCGTCGGTTCTCAGGTCGAACCAGAGCGGAGCGAGGCCATTGAGAGTCGCCAAATCGCTACGCGTGCCCGTGGGAGTCACGAACGGCCCATCAAATGCCACCACGCCGTTCGTGGAGACATAGGCCGTGCGATACGTCGCGCCGTAATACGGGAAGTCGAATGGCAGATCCACCGTGGCTGCCTTGTCATCACCCTTGAGATTGAGCGGCGTCCCCAGGACGAAATCGTCCGGGCCCGGCTCGAGTGTGAAGTTGAGAATCGCGCCGGCCGGTACGGCCGTAACCGTGGCGGACTGAGAGCGGTTCCCGGCCTTGTCGTAAACGCGGAGTGCGATATGGACGGGCTGGCCATCGGTGAAACAGCCACGTATCACTGCGGTTTCGGTTTCGCCGGGGCGCAGCGGCATTCGCGTGTCGCTGATCTGGTTCGCGACATCGAAGCTCGACGTCGTGATTTCGTCGGTCGACCATCGCAGGTCGTAGTACGCAGCAGAGCCGGTCGTTCCGTCGTCGCCGACCGCCGACCATGCCAGGACGATCGTGGAACGCGAAACTGTCGTCAGCCGGAAATCCGAAATGGGCCCAGGAGCCGTCGTCTCGCTGCGAATGGCCGCCTGAGCGTCGACCCGGCCACCAGTCAAACAGAGCGACGAGGCGAAGCTCTCGCGCTGAGCCGATCCAAGGATCCGCGCCTTCATCTCAGGGACGGTTGCCTCCGGATGCTCGGCAAGAATCAGTCCTGCGATTCCGGCGACCATCGGCGAAGCCTGTGAGGTGCCGTTGAATGACGCGTAGCTGTTGCCAGGAGTCGTACTGAGGATTCCGTCGCCCGGCGCAAAAACGTCAACGGACCGTCGTCCAAAGTTCGAGAAGCCCGCCTGGAAGTTGCTGCGCGTCATTGCCCCGACCGAGATGACGTTCGCGACCTCGTACGACGCGGGATATGACGGGACCGCATCCGAGTCCGTACTCTCGTTGCCTGCGGCGCAGACGAACAGGATCCCGGCTGAGTTTGCCCGCTTGATCGCTTCGACGAGAGCGCTCGAATATCCGCCTCCGCCCCAGCTGTTGTTGAGGACACGAATGTTCACGCCGCGGTTTCGGAGGTTGGTGGCATAGTCGATGCACTGCAACGCATCGAAGGTCGCACCGCTGCGAACCGTGATGAAGCGAAGCGGAAGCAGCTTGACCCGCCAGTTCACGCCGGCGACGCCCTCGCCGTTGTTGCCGCGCGCTCCGACGATTCCCGACACATGTGTTCCGTGCCCGTCCTCGTCGCGCATTCGTCCGGTATCGGTCACGGCGTCCCAGCCGTTGACGTCGTCGACATAGCCGTTGCCGTCATCGTCGACGTTGTTGCCGGCGATCTCACCCGGGTTCTTGTAGAGATTCTCCTTGAGATCGACGTGCGTGATGTCCATTCCCGAGTCGATGACGCCGATAACGACGTCGTCACTGCCCGTGGTCCGGTCCCACGCCTGCGGCGCGTTGATATCCGGTCCACTACCGTTCTCGAGCCCCCACTGCGTGCTGAATCGAGGGTCGTTCGGGGTCGCGCTGGTCTCGAGAAGATAGTTCGGTTCGGCGTATTCGACGGCCGGATTCTCGACGAGCGCTGCAAGCGCAGCTTCCGCCTGCATTGCGGTGGCCGCTCTGACGAGTTTGACTGAGGGCGCGGCCAGAGCGGACTCGACGACGAGCATTCCGCTCTGCTCGATCGCGTCGAGTCCCGCCTTCGAAGAGCCTTCCCGGACCTTGACGATGAGTTCGCCGGGCACGTGGGGCAGCTTGAACCAACCGCCCGGCAACTGCGTCGCCACGGCAGATTCTGCCGTTGTCCGGCCCGATTCCTCGGATGCCAGAACCGGATTCAGGAGTGTCACTGCGAATGCGAGCGTCAGCCCGACGGATACAACGCGACGCGAAAGGAACGGACGGGTGACGGAACGAACCACGGAGACCTCCAGTGTGGACAACCAGCGAATGACGGGAGCCCGCCAAGCCCACAATGATCGCAAACGCGCCCAATGTGGGTCAACCGCTTGCTGCCGCGATGGGTCGTCAAATATCCCGTGCTCCAAAGAGGGCGGCGAGCGAGTCCGGACGTGTTGGTAATGCCCAACAACCTTGCTGCCGATAATATGAGGCGGAAGAGTCCATCAGCCGGCCCGAGCCGGTGCTAGCTCATCAAGAGAATGCCGAGATTCGCCCCCAAGCTCGTTGTGATAGCAGGCGTGTGCCTGCTCTGGTGCTGTGGCGCAGTTGTTCCGGCGTTCGCCGTATCGAACGCGACGGTAGTTCTGTCGACCGACACCCCGCAGCGTCTCGTGCGTGGGTGGCAGGCAATACGGGCTCCGGATGACTCGGCCCAGCCTTCGCCAGACGATCCACGATGGAGTGAGGTTTCGGTCGAAAGCGTGCTCGGTGCACAAGGCTCCGTCGATTTTTCCGGTCTCACGTGGCTCAGATTGCGTCTGCACCTGCCGGCAGGCGCCTCGAGCTCGGCTCTCGGAGTGTCGGTCGGACCCGTCGACTATGGCGGGGTCGTGGTCGTCGTCAACGGCCGTGAGTGCGGATCTTTCGGACCGCGCAATGCGAACGAGAAGAACGTCGTTGCGTCGACTGTGACATTTCCGATCCCGACGGAGGTGATCGACGCCACGGGTGGGCTCGAGATAGTCGTGCGGGTTTGGCGCGATCCGGCATACGCGGGAGTGCCGGTCGAGCTCGACCGCCGGGCAGTTGCGGACGTGCAGTTTGGTCAAATCGACGACCTCCGCGTGCGTGCGGAACTGGACTACAAGTCCGGCCTTCTCGAAAGCGTCGACATTCTGGTTCTCGGCGTCGTGTTCATTCTTGCCGGCCTCTACCACATCCAGCTGTTCAGTCGGCGGCGCGAGCAGACGGAGTACCTGTGGTTCGGAACGATTGCCGTCGCCGCAGCGCTCAACATGATCTTCTCGAGCCCGTGGGGAAAGCAGACGCTCGATCCACTGGTCGCGTTCTTCATCTCAAGGACGGCGCTGCACGTTGCCGGCGCGGCGTGGCTCGGGTTCCTCTGGAAGATTTTCGGGTGGCGGTTCGGTCCGCTGGCAAGAGCCTACGTCGCGCTGCAGGGCGTGCTGATCCTGTTGAATATCACCGTGCCGGTTTTCGTGCTCGTGACGCTTGGCGATCGGCCGGTGCTCATCCTGATCGTGACGTTCTTCCTGTGGTTCGGCGTCATCCCGGTGCAGGCGCTGCGCGGCAATCGCGAGGCCCGGACCATCTGTGTGGGACTCATTTTCCTCGCGACGGCGCGGCTGTGGCAGCTGCTTGGCGGGCTCGGCTTCGTGCCGATGCAGAATTTCGTCCATTGGGGTTTCTTTGCCCTGCTCCTGTCGATCGCGGTCTCGCTGTCGAATCGATTCAGCCGGGTCTATCGCGATCTCGATGCGCTCAACCAGGACCTCGAAGGCAAGGTCGCGCAGCGAACGAGGGAACTGGCCGAGACCGTGACGCGGCTGCGTGAGTCCGAGCGACTGGCGAATGAGGCGCGCGAGGCGGCGCAAGTGGCAAGCGAATCGAAGAGCCTGTTTCTGGCGAGCATGAGTCACGAGCTGAGGACGCCGCTCAACGCGATTCTCGGATTCGTCCAGCTCCTGCGGCGACGCCATTCGCTCAACGAAGAAACGCGGCACGGACTGTCGGTCATCATGCGTAGCGGCGAGCACCTTCTCTCGCTCATCAATGACATTCTCTCGATCACGAAAATCGAGGCAGGCCAGATGACGCTCAAGGAGGAACCCTTCGACCTTCACCACCTGCTCGACGACCTGAACGAGACGTTCCAGCCGCGGGCTGAAGCGAAGGGACTGGTGCTGACGGTCCGCTGCGATGCCGGCGTGCCTCGCCAGGTGTGCGGCGATGACGGCAAGCTTCGTCAGATCCTGATCAATCTTCTGGGCAACTCAATCCGTTACACGCAGTCGGGAACGATCGAACTGGAGGCATCATTGGTCGGCGATCGGACGACCTTCAGGGTTCGAGATACCGGCTTCGGCATCGCGCCAGAGGAACAGGACAGGCTCTTCACGGCGTTCTCGCAGACGACGAGCGGCATGCACGCCAAGGAAGGCACGGGACTCGGACTCGCGATCAGCCGGGCCAATGCGCGATTGATGGGCGGCGACATCTCGGTCGAAAGCGAGCTCGGTAAAGGTACGACGTTCACGGTTTCACTGCCGCTACGAGTCATGACGTTGCCAATGGCCGGCGCCCGGTCGAGGCGTGTTGTCGGACTCGAGTCGGGACATCCGCCGGTCCGGGTGCTGGTGGTCGACGACGTCACGGAGAACCGGCACCTGCTCTCGGCGCTGATGACCGATGCGGGCTTTACCGTGTGCGAGGCTTCGACGGGACGGGACGCAATCGCGAAGTGGGAGGCCTGGAAGCCCGATCTGATCTGGATGGACATTCGGATGGCCGGGATCGACGGAATCGAGGCGACCCGGACGATCCGCGAGCGCGAACGCGACCTGGACCATCGCTGCAAGATCATCGCGCTGACGGCGAGCGCCTTCGACACGGACCGGGCAATGATCCTCGATGCGGGCTGCGACGACTTCGTGCCGAAGCCGTTCCACGACCGAGTGATATTCGAGAAAATGGCGGAGCACCTCGGAGTCCGCTACGCGTACGCCGATGAAATCGACGGCAGTATCGACGACGTGTTGACCGACGTGGGATCGGTTCCCCTGGACGTTGATGCCCTGGCCACGTTGCCTTCCGAATGGGTCGAGATGCTCGATCAGGCCGTGCAGCAGGGCGATGCCGAGGCGGCGATCGACGTCGCGGATCGAATCGCGACACTGGACGCGGCACTGGCGGAGGACCTGCGACGTCTCGTGCGTGCTTATGGCTTCGACGAGATATCCGAGGCATTGAGCAGCGCACGGCGACAGACGGAGGTCTGAAGGCAGGCTTGCGCCGCTTTGCGCCGCTGTGGTACCAACCGTCGGTTCGGACGGAGTGCCATAGACGCTCCGACGGTCCGATCGAGGTCGAAGTATGTCAAATGCGAAGAAATCGTCGGCTGAGGTGCAGCCGTGTCCCAATTGCGCGACCGAGCTGCCGGTCCCGAAATCCACCAGGTCGTTCATATGCAGATCGTGCGACGCGATCATCAAGGTCATAGGGACCGATGATGGAGTAGCGCTCAAGGTGGTGGGCAAGTCGGTCGAAGATGACCCGACGTACCAGGCTTACGAGGCCCAGGCAGCGGAGCTCGTCGCCGAGCTCGACGAGTTGCACAAGCGGTATCTTGTCGAGATGGCGAAGAAGCCGGGGGCGGGCAATTTCCGACGTGGGCTGCTCGGCGTAGTCATCGTGCTCGGCGGCCTGATCGTGTTGATCTGGAGTCTGAAGGTAGGGGCAACGCTCGCCGGGTTCGGACTGCTCGTGGCGGTGGCCTCGTTCGTGGCGCACAGCCGGAGCAAGGCGGCGTTCGAGGCCCACACGGGCGAGATTTCCAGGACGATGGAGAAGATCGGCCAGCGCCGTGACCTCATCCAGCGGAAGGCCGCGCGGATGAAGGTCGAGATCTAGGGGCCCACAGTCCTACACTCTACCGCGCACGTCCTCCGATTTGGCGGGAACGTGTCGCGAGAACGCGAGCCCGGCGATGCACGCGATCATCGACGATGCCATCGATTCGCTGATCCCGGCCGCGGCGGCGAAGTCGATCATGGTGACCCGCGAGTTCGACCGCGACATCATGGTCGTCGGCGATCGTGACCGCCTCCAGCAGATTGCCTGGAACCTCGTGTCGAACGCGCTCAAGTTCACGCCGAAGGGCGGGCACGTCGAGGTCAGCCTGCGCGAGGTGGAAGGCGATGCCGAAGTGTCGATAACCGACAGCGGCATCGGCATCTCCTCGGTGTTCCTGCCGTTCGTGTTCGATCGATTCCGGCAGGCGGGCAGCTCCATGAGTCGTCGGCACGGCGGCCTGGGCCTCGGGCATGGCCATAGTGCGCCATCTCGTGGAGCTGCTGGCGGTACCGCAAGCGTCGAGAGCGAAGGCGAAGGGAAGGGCGCGACATTCCGGATTCGCTTGCCGCTGCACCCGCGACGCGATGCCGAACCTTCCGGCCGACGCGCTTCGGAATGCGCCGGCCGAGCTTCGCGATACAGAACTGGAGCAGCTCGACGGGGTGCGCATCCTTATCGTCGAGGACGACACCGACTCGCGAAACGTGCTCTCGATGTTGCTCGAACGGCTCGGGGCGTTCGTCGAGGCCGTGTCGTCGGCCCGGGAAGCGTTCGATTGCGTGACGAATCGCCGGCCGGACGTGCTGGTGAGCGACATCGGCATGCCCGACGAAGACGGCTACTCGCTGATTCGCCGGGTTCGGGAAATGGGCCACGAGCGCAAGCTGCCGGCGGGTGAGTGACGGTTGTGGAGGACACGGTGCCGCTCCGTGTCCTCCGTGGTTACCTGATCTTCACGATAAAGACGTCGCCATCGACGCGCTCGCCGAAGCCCACCTGCGGAAAGTCGGGCGATTGCGTGATTCCGACGACCGTGATCGCGCTGGTGCCGTCGAGAGCCACGCCGTAGGCTGTGTCG
>CAZXLQ010000090.1:0-16821 GCA_964641945.1 uncultured Clostridia bacterium | reverse complement strand
AGGTCGAAACGTCGGATCAACTCCGCCACCTGGTGTTCGGGGTCGGAGCCAGGCAGATCGAGACGCCCGGCGACGACTCCGAGCTCGTCGTCGTTGAGCTTCAGGTAGTCGGCCATCTCGAGCGAGCGCAAGATCACTTCCGTACCGTCGTACGGCGGGCGAAGGTTGATGTCGAGCAGGCAAAGGCTCCAGGAGGCGTTCAACAGAGCGTCGGCTGCGGCTCGGGACTTCTCGGACCGCTGCGCCAGAGTCCCGAGGTACGCGAGCTGCGGCTGCGTACTTCGCACCGCCGCCGCGGCATGGATGCGATCGATCGCGTCGTACGCCTGATTCCCGAGGATTTCGAATCGGTGCCCGCCGTCGTCAAGCGTGACGCGCACTCGACCGGTCGGAAGGACCGGGTCGCGCTGCACTCCGCGCGTATCCATCCCGGCGGTGCGTATCGCGTTCCACAGTCGGTCGCCGTATTCGTCGCGGCCGATGCGCGTGACCAGCACCGGCTCGAATCCGAGATGTTTCAGATGATACGCAACGTTGAACGGCGCCCCACCAAGCACGCTGCGGTCTGGAAACTCGTCGACGAGCGTTTCGCCAAAAACCGCCACCCGTTCACGTTTCGCTGCGCCGTCCGCCACGTCAACCCCTCCCGGTGTCCCGTTAATCCACTTCAAATCCCATGAATCCTGTCCACTCTCCACCCCGCTCGCCGAAAAGCCGACACGCGTCGTATCATCGCCGAATCCGGCTGGAAGGAACACCGCGATGCAACACGAAGACACAAGACCACTGCGCGCCAACTTCTCGTCGATCGAGAAAAGCACCCAGGCCGACTGGCAGATCATCGTCTCGCAGTTCATCCCCTATGCGCAGGCACTGCCCGATCGGGTGCTCGCACACCTGCGGCTGCTCGACGGCGACTACGGCGGGTTTCCGGTGGATCGGCTGACCCACTGTCTGCAGACTGCAACGCTTGCGCATCGCGATGGTCGCGACGACGAATACGTCGTGTGTGCGTTGCTGCACGACATAGGCGACACGCTCGGCTCATACAACCACCCCGACATCGCCGCGGCGATCCTCAAGCCGTTCGTCACGGAAGCGAACCACTGGATGGTCGCGCATCACGGAATCTTCCAGGGCTATTACTTCTTCCACTACCTCGGTATGAACCGGGACATGCGCGACGCATTCCGCGATCACCCGCACTACGGCCGGACGGAGGAGTTCTGCGCCCGGTACGATGGCCCGGCATTCGACGCGAGCTACGATACGTTCCCGCTCGAGTTCTTCGAGCCGATCCTGCGCCGCGTCCTGGCACAGCCGAAGCACACGATCTACACCGCCGCCAACGAGTAAGTCGGCGTTGCGACATTGAGCGAAGCGCCCTGGAGTGCGGCGCGAAGTGCCGCTTCGGATTCGAATTGAAAGCCAAAGCGGCGCTGCGCGCCGCACTCCACAGCGCTTCGCGCAATGAACATCAGGACGGCGGTCGGCCTGAAAGCTGCGTGACCAGACGTTTCGCATCGGCGCTGCCGGGATCGATCGCGAGCGCAGCGTTCGCCGCGACGAGCGCCTGGTCGTGCCGGCCGTTCACCGCCAGGTACAGCCCGCGGTTCACGAGCATCCCCGAGTAGACCGGGCGCACCTTCAATTCGACGACGTCGTCCGACTCCGTTCT
The DNA here is from genome assembly GCA_964641945.1 of uncultured Clostridia bacterium. Taxonomy (GTDB): domain Bacteria; phylum Acidobacteriota; class Blastocatellia; order UBA7656; family JADIYM01; genus JADIYM01. The sequence goes on along the minus strand of CAZXLQ010000090.1, from coordinate 15,143 downwards.
GCGCGAACCGTCGGTCAGGCTGCGGGTCTCGAGCGCAATGTCGGGCGGCTCGTGAAACGCCCTGTCGGAGTACAGCCGGAACACGAGCCCGTGTGGCACCGCCTGCCACGATGCGCCAATCGCCCGCGCGAGACCGCCGTCGGACACGACGAGCTCCTGCGTCACGTACACCGGCGCCACGCGCGCGTGCGCCGCAACCAGCGCGAGAATCATCCCCCGGAACCGACCGTCGATCCGCTCCGAGAGTTTTCCGTCCCGGGAGTAGGCGTCCGGGTCGGCCTCCCAGCCACGCAGGTCCTGCAGATACACCGTCACGTCGGGCTCGGCCGCGGCGAAAGGCGACGGGTAGCGTGCCATCATCGACTCGACGTACCAGCTTCGCCTCAGCAGGTTCACGTCGATCGCGACCACGTCGGCCCGCTCGCCGGCGACCTCGATCGTGTAGAGCATCGGCGAATAGAGCTGCCAGTCTTCGGTCAGCAGCATGCCGCCCGCCTCGATCGCTGCGAACGCGTTGTGCACGTAGTCACGCGCGACGACGTCTCCGCTTCTATTCGTGTACGGCAGGTTGCCAACGAGCGCGACGGCAACGACGAGACCGACGGCGATCGGCGCGAGGTACGGCCATCGGAATCGACGGGCAATGTCCAGCACTTCGGCCGCACCCGCCCCGGCCGCCAAGGCGAAGACGATGAAGACCGGCAGGTAATACGCCTCCGTGTCTTCGGCGATGTCGTACGCGAGCGCGTAGGCCGTCGCACAGCCTGCAACCAGCGCCAGCGCCCAGAACAGCGTCCGGTCCCTCCGCCACACTCTCACCAATCCCATAACCACGAGCGCGAAACCCGCGGGCAGCCACCACGGACCGTACTGCCTGATCCCGATGCGCAGGAACTCCGCGAACTGTTCGCCGAGGCCTCCATGGCTGCTCGCCAGATTCGCCTGATAGATCCACCCCGATACGTGAAGGAAGAGCCGGTTCGCCGAATCCGGATCGCCCCAGTTCAGCAGCGGCCCGTGCGACGCGGCGATCGGGAGGTAGGCGTAAACCGCGAGGCCCGCAAGTCCTGCGCCCGCGACCCACGCCGTGTTGATTCGCGAAACGCGCGGCCGCCGCGCCGTCTGCCACACCAGAAACGCAAGTCCCGGCGCCCACACGAAGACAGTCACGTGATGCACCCCGAGCGCGAGCCCGAAGAGCGCCGCGGCAACGATGAGCGGCGTGTCGCACCGACTTCCCGCGAGCGCCTCGGCGCGCCAGCGCACGACCACCAGTGCGACGAGCGCGACCATGAGCGTGTTGAGTGTGTAGACCTCGGCGATCGTCGCGAAGCTCCAGAAGGCGCGAGAGAACGCTAGCATCAGACCGCCTGCCACCGCGGCGAGCACAGCCGCGGCCGGCTCGAGCTTGTCGACAACCGGCGAGGCCTTCCCGGGTCTTGAATCTGCGCGCACTGCCGCCCTCGACCGCGCCACTTCGACGGTTGCAAGCGCCGTGATGCCGGCCGCGAGCGCGCCGAACAACGCCGAGGCGAAATTGACGCGCGCCGCGACCTCGCCGATCGGCATACGAGTCGCCAGGTACGCGAGCATCGTCCAGAGCGGGAACCCCGGCGGATGCGGGACGCCCGCCGACCACGCGGCCACGATCAGCTCGCCGCTGTCGACGAGCGTCACCGTGGGTGCAAGGGTGAGGACGTAGGCGCCGAGCGCGACGGCGAATACGGCGAGGGCTCCGATGGCGGTTCGCAGGGACGGCATAAGCGCGGCACAGATTCTCACAGATTCAATCCGCAATCAGCAGTGTTCGTTCCGGCCTCGAATGGCGTACGCTGGTCACGAGAGGATGAGTGAGGCTCGACCGCCTTGGGATTCCGTCGCCACGTCGTGGCCCGTGCGCTACCTCGCACGGTACTGATGCGTTGAGTTCTCGATTCACAATGGCTCCGGGGGAGAAGCCCATATGACCACCGCCACCCGCTCTCGACGAGCCGCCGATCTGCGGCACATGGTCGGCAACACGCCGCTGCTCGCGATTCGCTTCCGATTCCGCGGCCAGCCGCGCACCGTGTACGCCAAGGCCGAGCACATGAACATCACTGGCTCGATCAAGGATCGCATGGCGCTTCACATCCTCCGCAGCGCATACCGCGAGGGCCGTATCGGCCCCGGTGACACCGTCGTCGAAGCCACGTCCGGCAACACGGGTATCTCGTTTGCCGCCATCGGCCGCGCGCTCGGCCATCCGGTAGTCATCTTCATGCCTGACTGGATGAGCGTCGAGCGCGTCGCGCTCATCCGCAGTTTCGGCGCGCGTATCGTTCCGGTAAGCAGGGAGGAGGGCGGCTTCCTCGGAAGCATCGCGAAGACTGAGGAGTTTGCGCGGCAGCAGAACCACGTCTTCCTGCCGCGTCAGTTCTCGAACTCGGCCAACGTCGATGCCCACGCCCAGACGACCGGCCCCGAGATCCTCGGACAGCTGCAGGCGAACGGTTTGTCTCCGGACGCATTCGTTGCGGGTGTCGGCACTGGCGGGACTGTGATGGGAGTCGGCGAGCACCTGCGCGTCCACTGCCCGAACGTGCGCCTTCATCCCGTCGAGCCGGCCGAGTCACCGACGCTGTCGACCGGCTGCAAGGTCGGTCACCACCGCATACAGGGCGTATCGGACGAGTTCATCCCTCCGATCCTCGACCTCGCGTGCCTCGACGACGTCATCGCCGTTCACGACGGCGACGCAATCCTGATGGCCCAGATGCTGGCGTGCGAGCTCGGCCTCGCTGTCGGGATCTCGTCGGGCGCGAACTTCCTCGCGGCGCTGATGGTGCAGGACACTATGGGCGGCGAGGCCATCGTCGCGACGGTTTTCGCCGACGACAACAAGAAGTATCTGAGCACCGACCTGCTACGCGAGGAGCCCGTCCGCGACGGATACCTGACGCCCGATGTCGAGCTCGACGGCTACGAGGCCTTCCGGCGCGTGTGCGCAACGTGCTTTGCGACGGACGAAGGAGAGTAGACAGGATTGTCAGGATCCTCGGAGGATTCACGGGAACGGACGAGGTAAAGGCCAGGCGCTTCACGTCACAGTATCGTTCATTCCAGCAAATCCTCTGCAAATCTTGATGATCCTGTCCACTCTCCAGCTTTTGGACGAGATTTTGGGATTTTTGGAGTTGTCTTAAGGACGCGGGGGCGCCGTGAGTACAGGATCGGCGGGAAGTTCGCCGACCTGGAGGTTCCCCCATGCAAAGACATCGGATTTCGCGCGCGGTCGTCTCGCGGACGATTGCCTTTCTGCTCCTGACCCTGGCCGCGCCCTTAGCCACGTTCCCCTCCGCGGCCGACGACCGCCCGGAAGGCTCCGCATTCTCGCTGCAACGCGGATTCGACTACTACGAAATCCGCGAAGAGAAGATGCGCCTCCGGTTTCGCAAGGCCTTCGCCATTCCGAAGGATTTCTTCGGCGAAGGCTCGAAGAAGTGGAAGGGTGACATCGACCTCTGCGGTGACCCGCTCGGACCCTTCATGGGTCGCGACATTGGCAATACGTCCCTCATCGTCGAGCGCAAGGAAGACGCGGTCGTCCCGGTCAACGGCACCGTGACGCTGCCGATCTGCGTCGCCGCGATAAAGGTGAAGGGCGTCACTCCGATCGTCGTGGACTACGGCGATGGCTCGCAGAAAACATTCGAGGTGACGGGCGGCCTGTCGGAGGTCGAATGGCCGGGATCGACCGAGACGATCCGGATGAACGGCGGGATGCCCGGTACCATGGATATCTGCGCTTACGTCCCGCTCATCATCTATTTCCGCGAAGTCGTCGAGGGTGACATCTACACCTACGACTTCGGGCAACTCGTTCCACCCGAGCAACGTGACAAATTCCTGGTCAAGGTACGCGAGGTGCTCTGGCAGCGGTACTGCTTCGACTTTGCCGCCGCGTTCCATCTGCCGGCTGAAGGCGTCTGGCCGCTGATGGGGCCCGACGGTCCGCTCGGCGGCGACCTCAAGTCGAAGAACCTGCGACTGCCGGTGAGGCCCGCCCGGCCCGTGCGCCCGGATGGAACCGGAACCTACGTCTTCAATGCGACTGCGCTGATCGACTTCCAGATCTTTACAGTTCCCGGCGTCCGGACGCTGCCGTCATCCGTCGAGATGCCGTTCGTGCTGGAGGTCTCGAAGGCGCCCGACACGCCCGACGACGAGTTCGCGATCAAGGTCCGGCAGGCGTATTTCACGCAGCAACAGGGAGTGCTCGGACCCATGAACCTGTTCTTCGGCGACCCCTGGAACTGTCCGGCCGTCGGGAGTGTGACAGGCGCGCGGTTCGAGAACGGGCGGCTCAAGTGCGGGACCGGCAAGTTGCGGTTCTTCCCGAAGCTCGAAATCGAGAACAACTTCGTCGTGGCCACGACCGACACGGAGCTGTGCCTCGAGGGCTTTTTCTTCTTCGATGGAACGATCATCAATGCCGCGCGTCTCGACGTTCCGTGTCAGGACCTCTCCGACGAGCGCGGCGGACTCGCGGTGATGGAGGTTGGTACCGGTCAACGCATCGGAACGCTGCATCGCTTCGCCCTTGGCACGAACAACGACGTACTCGACGCCCCGTGCCCCGACACGATCACGTGCAACGAGCCCGTCGATCCACAGTGATCGGGCGTCGTCGGACATTGCCCGGAACGGTGGCGGGAAGCAGGTTCCGTGTCACCATCGACACCGTGCGGCAGATCGTCGTTCGATCCGCCGCACGGTCAGCCGGCGAGGTTCAGCCGTCGCTTTACGTCGAGAAGTCCGGCGTGCCCGCGCAGCCCGTCGAAAGCCGGATGAACGCCAACGAACACCACGAAGAGGTCCTCGCGCTCGCACGCCCTGAAGAGCCAGGCGGCCGCGGCATCAGGGTCGCCGAGTCTGACTGCACACTCGGCGAGCTCCACCGGAGAGAGCGTGTGGAGCTCGCGCTCGAGTCGAACGCGCCAGACGCTCGGAAGGCCTCCGAATCGGAACGCCACTTCGAGGGCTTCGATCTCCTCCGGGGACCGGCCGAACGCCCGCCAGGCTCGGACCAGCGCGTCGAAGGCCTCAGGATAGAGTCCCTTTTCCGTGAGCGCGTCGTGCAGGTAAACGTGCGCGGGCGCGAAATCCGGATCGAGCTCGATCGTCCGGCGACACTGTTCGACCGCGTCGTCGAACCGTCGCGAGAAATAGAGGACACGCGCGAGGTCGAGGTTGATGGCGAGCGACAGCGGCTCGAGGTCACGGGCGCGACGCAGCTGCTGCTCGGCTCCTGCGAGGTCGCCGCGGGCGGCGAGATAGAGTCCGTACCACTGTCGGCCCGTGGCGTAGTCCGGCGCCGCATCGGTCGACCGCACGAACTCGTCGCCGGCGGTCTGCCAGTCGTGGAGCCAGTACATCCGGACGAACCCGATCGAGGCGTGTGGTTCGCCGAGCGATGGGTCCAGCTCTATCGCACGTCGTGCAAACTGCTCGGCCTCCTGCCAGCGTCGATTGTCGAACGCATACGCGTCGGCAAGACCCGCGTGGGCCCGCGCTGACGTCGGATCTAGCGCGATGGCCTCGCGGAAACACGCAATGCTCTTCTCGATTCCCTCCGCCGTGCGCTGGTTCCAGAAGTGCCTGCCCCTGAGCACCGCCTCGCGCGCCCGCTGGTCAGGCGACTCGATCCCTGCGGCCGAGGCGCTTCGACCGCTGCCCCGCGCGACCGGGCCCGTCTGGCGCCCGATGACGAATACGGCACCGGCGATCGCTACGACGCCGATGACTACTGCAACGGCAATGAGTGGCGCCGGGCGAGTCAGTGTGCGCGAAGCACCTAGCTCCTCGACGAGGACTTCGGTGTGTTCGCGCTCCTCGAGGACGACCGAGCAGAACTCGGCGTCGCCGATATCAGCCACCTCGCGGACGTCCGCCGAGAAGCGGTACCCGCGCCTCGGCACCGTCTCGATGTAACGACCGCCGTCGGGCCGGTCCCCCAGTGCCTTGCGCAGCGTGGAGACGTGGACGGAGAGGTTCGCCTCCTCGACGAACGTCTCGGGCCAGAGCTCGTCGAGCATGTCGCGCTTGTCGACGAGGGTTCCACCGTTGCGCACGAGCATCGCGAGCACGTCTACCGTCTTTGGCGAGAGCTGCACTTCGCTGCCGTCGCGCCACAGGCGTCGCCGCCTGGGGTCGAGCCTGAACGGACCGAATTCGAATAAAGGATCCGAACTCGTGGTCATGGTGAAGCCTCGCAGGGTATCGTGGCCGAATCGTACGCCGGACTGCGCTAGTGAACAACACGAGTGTGAAGAGTGGACAGGAAATGGAAATACCAAAGCTGGAAACCGAGCGCCTGATCCTCAGGGAGTGGCGCGAAGAAACGGACTTCGAAACGTATGCGGCGATGATGGCCGATGCCGACGTCATGCGCTTTCTGCTCGGCGAGCCGATGTCGCGCTTCGAGGCGTGGCGGTCGATGGCGTTCATGGTTGGCCACTGGACGCTGAGAGGATACGGACACTGGGCCGTCGAGGAGCGCGCGACCGGACGGTTCGTCGGGCGAGTGGGCTTCCTGAATCCGGACGGCTGGCCCGGATTCGAGATCGGCTGGACGCTTGCGCGCGAGCACTGGGGCAAGGGCTTCGCGACCGAGGCCGCACGACGCGCCTTGACCCATGCCTTCCACGAGATGGGACGCGATCACGTCATCAGCCTGATCGACCCCGACAACGCACCGTCGATCGCCGTGGCGACTCGACTTGGCGAAACCCACGAGAGCGAGTTCGACCTCATGGGGAAGCAGGTGCGGATTTACGGAGTTTCGCGCGAGCGTTTCGCCGAGGTCTCGGGCTAGGTCGAGGTCGAAACGGCGCGAAGTTCGGCTGGCACGAAACGCAGCCGGGTCCCCTGACCCGGCCGCGTTTCGAGTTGAGTCAGCGATCGTCGTCTCCGTCGTCGCCGCCTTCGTCGTGGATGTCGCCATCGGGCCGGCCGATGTGACAGACCGAGCACCTGCCATCGGCCCCGATCGATTCGGCCGATCCCTGCAGTTTGATCGGCTGCTTGTTGTCGATCCCGAGCTTCGACGGGTACCACGCGTGCGGACTGTTGTGGCACGCCGCGCAGTAGACGCCGTGGTGGCCGGTCGAGTCCTTGTAAAGGGGCTGGTTCGTCGTGAAGGAACCGCCGTGACACTGTGCGCACGTCGGTTCGTCGAGCCATGGCTGGCGGCCGTCGCGGATGGTCGCCGCGACGTTGGCCATCGAGCCGTGACAGCGTTCGCAGTTCGGATTCGAACCGTTCGCCCTCATCCCTTCGAGATTCGTCCGGAGGCACTTCGTCTGTGCCCCGGGATGACAGTCGTAACAGGACGGCACGTTCGTGCCGAGCTGTGCGTGCCGCTCGTGCATTGCGAGCGACAGTGACGAAACGCCGGGTTCGCCCGGAGTTCCGAGTGCGTTGTCGGAGTGACAGGACGCGCACAGAACCGGCTGGTTCTGCATGAGATTCGTCCCGTCGCGCATGTCGTGAAGGGCCAGGATGTTGCCCTCGACGGTTCCCGTGTTTATTCCGGGAGCCCCGACTCCTCCCGCGTCGTGGCAGTAGTCGCAATGGAGCTCGTCCGAAACGGGAATCGTCGCCATCGTCTTCGCGACGAGCCGGCCGGTATCGTCGAACACTTCGACGACGCCTCCCTGATACGGATACGGCTGTCCCAGGTCGTCGATCGGAACGGTTGGAATGCCGCGCGCTTCGTAACGGTCGCCGACCATCGTCATCGTCCCTGAGAGACCATTGCCCGTGAGCCCGATGCCGAAAGGAAGGTCGACTCCGAACAGCGGGACGTCGTAGTCCCAGAAGTCGGTCTTGCCGGCAACGGTCGTGTTGTTGGTGATCGAGTAGCGCACCGTCACGCCAGACGTGACAATCCGCGGCGGACTGCCCCGCTTGATGACCTGCGCCTCCAGGTTGTTGAATGGAGGCAGGATGGCCATCTGCTTGAAACGCGGGCTGATGCAATGCATGCCGAGGTCGTTCCAGGCGATTACTATGTAGTTTGGAGCATTCGGACGCGTGCGCTCGGGCGCCGCCTCGGCCGAATCGATGAACGAGTAGGTGCCGTCCGGAGCCGTGATGGCCGCGAAGAGCAGTACGAGGGCAGAGGAGGCGAGCACGACACGTTTGATGAGTCGCATGTGTTCCTCCCGGTGTGATGTGCGTGCGTGGATTAATCACGGTCCCGACGGGAGCTGCCGAGACCGGTTCGTCTATGGCTGTTTCGGTATGTACCGAATTGCTACGTCACATGCAGAGCGCCGGGCGCCGCGGAAAATACATGCGGGATGGGAGGAATGCGGACCGTGCGGGTCGAGGGGGCGAGAGTGGACAGGATTGTCAGGACTTTCGGAATTTGACAGGACGAAGCATGCAAAGACTGGAGGCGCATCTGGGCCGAGCGAGCGCAGCGGCGATCGCCTCAATCCAATCCTGTAAATCGTCCAGAAATCCTGACAATCCCGTCCACTTTCCCGTCCTTCAATTCGCGCCCTTAGCGCGAGCCCTCACGGCGCTTTCGATGTCCGACCCGCGGTAGACGACGACGCGGAAGTTGCACTGGTCCGCAACCGCGATCCATGTCTCTCCCGTCGCCGGGTCCACGTACGCGGCGACTTCGTCGGGCGAGCAGAAATACCCCGGAGGGTTCACCATTCCTGGATTGACGAGACCGGCCTCGACGCGTTTGCGCATCTCGAAATCCGGCTTCGGGTTGTCGTCCACGTCGAAATCGAACTTCGGCGAGTGACCGAAGAACCCCTTGTACGACGTGGGCTTCAAGCCTCGCTTCGCCGCGTATCCGGCCAGGTCGGTGTCGAGAATGTCGTCGACCGCTCGATCGAAGATGTGGATGTGGCCGACGGTTTCGTCTACCGCCAGCAGGTACCCGGAGGTCGTGGCTAGCCCCTCGACGACGCCGGCGAAGACCCCGGTTCCAGTCTTGCGGCCGTCGCGATCGGGCCTGGCGCCGATCAGCCGTCGCGTGAACGCTCCCGTCTCGAGATCGAAGACCTTGAGAACGAAGTCGGCTTCACTTGCGACGTACAGCAACCCCCGCGGCTCGTCGATCGCCATGCCCTCGCAGCGGTGAAGCGCCGTGTCCCCGTCCTGAATCGTCCGCTCGAACTTCCACGTCGGGTCGGCCTTGCCGTCGGGAAGATACCGGCGCACTTCCCACTTCTTGCCGTCCGCGATGTAGAGACGGTTCTTCGAATCGACCACCATCCCGCCGAGCTTCCTGAAGCCCTCGTCGCCGAATCGGGTGCCGACGAATTTGTACGGGGCCTTGCCGGGAGCCCCGGGCTCGAAGACATAGACGAGGTTCAGCTCGCTGTCGGCGACGTACACCGTCCCCGACGGCGCAACGGCCACGTTCGTTGCCTCTCCGCCGAGTTGTTTCGCGCCGAACTCGCCGACACGCTCGGCAGTCTGGACGTTCCAGATCTGGACCCGCCTGTTCATCGAGTCGGTGACGAGAAGCAGCCCCGACGATGTGAAGTCGAGCCCGTCAGGCTGGTTGATGTCCGACGGACGGGAGCCTGGATGGCCGCTGCCGAGCACGGCATAAGGCTCCACGTCGATTCTCCAGGCCTCGCGCGCCGGGTCAGACTCGGGCCCGCCGGTCGCCTGAGATTGGGCCGTCAATGCAGTAAAGGGAGTCGCTGCCACTAGCAGCAAGAGGATCAGGCCGCGCCTTGCGGCGCCGGTTCGTCGTCTCATTGTTCTTGCGTCACGGTTCAGAGGATTCCATCCGGCGGCCACACTCGTCGAATGGTGAACATTGCTGGTGAGGCTGGCACAATACGGGCACCGGCGATGCGCATCAAGAGATAGGCGTGCACCACGCTTCTGAATGGTCGGCCTTTGTGGTAGTTGTGGGATTCCCGCAGGAATGTCCACTCGTCCTCTTTCCCAAGGAGGCCAGCCATGCGCGTGATGGACTTCGTTGCCGTTTTCTCCTTGAGTGCCGCAGTCGTGTGCTCGGGCCCGCCGTGCAAGGCACAGACAACAAGCCAGGCGCTCACGTCGGGCCAGACGCTGGAGCGGCCGATGTCCGGCGGAGAGACGCACACGTACACGCTGTCGCTCGAGGTCAACCAGTACTGCGACATCGTCGTTACGCAGCGGGGGATCGACGTGGCCGTGTCGGTCGTGTCGCCAGCGGGCGCGAAGCTCGCGGAGGTGGACAGCCCGAACGGTGATTCCGGGCCGGAACCCGTCGAGCTGGTTTCGACATCGGCCGGAACGCACGTTCTCCGCGTTGCGGCGCTCGAGCCTGCCGCCAAGCCCGGTGCTTACTCCGTCCAGGTCCGGGCGATACGTGCCGCCACGCCCAACGACACGCAGCTCGTCGAGGCCCGTCGGGACTTGCGCAGGGCGAGAGCCCTGCTCGCCGAGCGCAAGCCGCGCGAAGCGATTCCACTGGCCGAGGGCGCTTTGGCTTCCCTCGAGAAGCAACTTGGGCCGGATCATGCGGACCTCGCACAGCCGCTTTTCGATCTTGCCGATCTCTATTACCAGGTCCAGCAGTTCGGCCGCGCCGAGCCGCTCTACGTGCGCGTCCTTGCAATTCAGCGGCGAACGCTCGAGCCCGATGCCGCGGCGATCGGGCTGACGCTCAACGACCTGTCGTCGGTCTACAGCGTGACGGGGCGCAACAACGAGTCGCGTCAACTGCTCGAGCAGGCCGTCGCAATCTATGAGAAGCGACTTGGTCCGGATCACCTGGACCTCGCGCTCGCGTTGAACAATCTCGGTGAGGAATACCGCACTCTCGGCCTGTTCGAGCGCGCAGAGCCATGCTACGCCCGTGCTCTTGCAATTCGCGAGCGACGGCTCGGCGCCTCGCACCCGAGAGTGGCCGCGGTACTCAGCAACCAGGGCGTGTTGGCACGCGAACGTGGCGACACGGTGCTCGCCGAGGCTCTGCTGCTTCGGTCTCTCACCATTCGCGAGCAGGCGCTTGGACCGAATCACCCCGACGTGGCCCAGTCGCTCGGCAACCTCGGCGAAATCTACCGGATTCGCGGCGACGTCGACCGTGCCGAGCAACTCACCCTGCGTGCGCTGGCAATCAAGGAGAAGACTCTGGGGCCGGAGAATCCATCCATTGCGGTCTCGCTAAACAACCTGGCTGTCCTTCACCTGGAACGCGACAGGAACGACGAGGCCGCCACCGCCTTCAAACGATCGCTCGCCATTTCGGAGAAGGCGTTCGGCCCCGATCACCCATTCGTCTCGGCTATCTTGAACAATCTGGCGGCGATTGCGCGCAAGGCGAAGCGCACCGACGACGCCGTGGCGTTCATGACCCGCGCGCTGGCCATCGAGGAGAAAATTTTCGGCCCGGATCACCCGCGCGTGGCCAACAATCTCACGAACTTCGGACTGATTTATCGTGACGCGGGTGACCTTCCGCGCGCACTCGAATACCACCAGAGGGCATGCTCCATTCGCGAGCGAGCCCTCGGGCCGTCCAGTCCGGATTTTGCAACCTCACTCTCGACCGTGGCTTCGCTCAAGCTTGCAACGGGAGACCTTGAAGGAGCGATTGCCGGTCAGAAACAGGCGGGTGACGTGCGGGAGCGTGACTTCGCCTATACGCTCTCTGCAGGGTCAGAGCGCCAGAAGCTTCTCTACCTCGACCGCACCGCGCACGAGCTCGACGCGACCATCTCGCTCCATACTCTTCGTGCCCCCGGCAGCCTGGAAGCGCGCCGGATTGCGCTCGAGGCCATCCTGCGCCGCAAGGGACGCGCACTCGATGCAATGGTGGACACGATCGCATCACTGCGGGCTCGGGCGACGCCGGAGGACCGAGTCCTGCTCGACGAGCTCGTCGAGGCGCGCGCCGTGGTCTCTACGATGTCGCTTCGAGGCCCCGGACGTCGCAAGGTCGGCGACTATCGCGCCGACCTCGACGCGGCTCGGGCGCGAGTCGACGCTCTCGAGGAGAAGGTCGGTGCGCGCAGCGCAGCCTTCAGGGTACGGCTTGCACCGGTGACGCTCGACGACGTGCAGGCAGCGGTTCCGCCGGATGCCGTCCTCGTGGAATTCGCGAGTTACCGTGCCTACGACGCTGTCTCCGACTCAGTCGGCGGCCGGCGATACGTTGCTTACGTGCTTCGCAGCTCGGGCCCGCCGGATTGGGTGGACCTTGGCGATGCGAACGCGATCGACCGGGCCATCGCCGCGTTTCGCGCCGCGGCAAGAAGTCCGAAGCGGACTGACGTCGGGCCGCTCGGACAGGCTGTTCATGGGCTCGTGATGAAGCCGATCGTGCCGCTGCTCGGCAAGGTCGAGCGGGTGCTTCTCGCGCCGGACGGCGACCTGAATGTCCTGCCGTTCGCGGCGCTCGTCGACGAGTCCGGTGCCTACTTCGTCGAGCGTTTCGAGCCGGTAATCCTCTCGAGCGGTCGCGACCTGTTGAGGATTGGACGGACGCCCGCATCATTGAACCCGCCGCTCCTCGTGGCGGATCCGGTCTTCGGCGTTGCAGCTGCGGACGCGTCGGACCGAGGACTCGTGCACGAAGCAGGCTCAATGAGCTCTCTCGACGGTGCGTACTTCGGCCCGCTCCCGGGGACGGCGGACGAGGCGCGAAAGCTAGGCAAGCTCTTTCCCGGCGCTGCCGTGCTCACGCGCGACGGGGCCACGGAGGACGCGGTCAAGCAGGCGACATCGCCTCGCATCCTGCACATCGCCACCCACGGCTTTTTCCTGAAGTCGCGCGAGCCGTCTCAGAGCGATGCTCGCGCACTGGTGCACGTAGCCGCGACCGGTTCGTTGGTCGACGACGATGCGGCCAGGAGCTTCGCGAATCCGCTGCTCAGGTCCGGCCTGGCGTTCGCCGGCGCGAACGTGAGTTCCGGACAGTCGACCGATGGAATCCTGACAGCCCTCGAGGCGGCTGGCCTCGACCTGTCGGGAACCGAGCTGGTCGTGCTGTCGGCGTGCGATACGGGAGTGGGAGAGATCCGAAACGGGGACGGCGTCTACGGACTGCGGCGCTCGCTCGTGCTCGCGGGGTCCGAGAGCCTGGTCATGAGCTTGTGGCCGGTCAACGACGCCGCCACGCGCGACCTGATGGTCAAGTACTACAAACAGCTCCTGAAGGGGCGCGGCCGTGCCGAAGCGCTGCGGCGAGTGCAGCTCAAGATGCTCGACGACGATGAGCTCTCTCACCCGTTCTACTGGGCCGGGTTCATCGAATCCGGGGCGTGGGGCCCGCTGACGGGAGAGTAGACCGAACCACGGGATTGACCGAACTTCCTTCGGATGTTGCAAGGGCTGCTCGTGTCGGCGGCGCCACGCATCAGTACCGGGCGCGGTACTGATGCGTGAGGCGCGCGTCCTCGTGCGTCCATTCAAGGCGTAATGACGAACCCGTGGCCGTCTCTGCAATCCTGAAAATCCTGCAATCCCGTCAACTCTCCCCCGCGAACCCCACGGCGCGCTGGTAGCGGGCGAAGCGCGGGTCCGAGCGCAGGCCGTCCATCGCCGGGTCGACGTTGAGCGAGACGAGGTCGGGCTGGCGCGCCTGGAGCGCGCGCTCGAGCCACCGAAACGCTTCGTCGGCATCACCGAGCGTCGCGTACCGGCACGCCATGCTGTACGGCGCCCGGAGCGCCGTTTCGGACTTCGCCGCCGCCTCGACGCACGCCCGGGCCTCCGCGACCCGTCCCATCAGATACAGCAGCCGCGAGTTCTCGCACGGCGACTGGCCGGCGCGGTCGAGCAGCGCGAGCGCTTCATCGTATCGACCCGTTTCCCGGTAGACCCGCACCATCAACTGGTCCGGATAGGTCGACGACGGATCGGCCGCCCGCAGCGCCTCGGCGTGCGCGGTCAACTTCTCGTAGTCGCGCATGTACCCATAGAGCTCGGCCAGGCTCATCCCGAGCGGAATCGAAAGCGGATCGATCTCGCGCGCCGCAAGGAGCGTCGCTTCCGCCTCGGCGAAGCGGCCCTCGACGGTGTAGACGTTCGCAAGCCACTGCCGCGCCGGCACGTAGCCCGGGCTCAGCTCGAGCGCCTGCCGAAAGTGCCGTTCCGCCTCGGGCCGGTCCCACCTTGCGCCGGCGAGCAGCCCGAGTGCGGCGTACGCTCCGGGCAGCGAGTCGTCGAGCGCAATGGCGCGCTCCGCGTGCTCGCGCGCTGGCGCGACACCGGAGCCCGGCGGCACCTGGGCGTTGCACTCCATCACGGCCCAGGTCTCGGCAAGCGCCGCGTGGGCCAGGGCATAAGACGGATCGGCCTCGATCGCGCGCGCGTACGCCTCGATCGCACGCTGCATGTCGTTCGCGTAACGGCGGTTCCAGTGGTATCGGCCCTTCAGGTAGGCGCGATACGCCGCGGCGTTGTCAGTGTACCGGCGCGCCACTCTTTCCCCCTCGCCGCACACCCTTGCGCGAAGCTCCGATACAAGCTGGCAGACGGCTGCGTCCTGGACTTCGATCAGTTCCGCGAGCGGGCGATCGAACGAATCGCCTGACCAGAGCACCCGACCGTCTTCGGTTGAGACGAGCCTCAGCTGAACCCGTGTCGTCCGGCCGTCGCTCGCGACGCTTCCCGTGACGACGGCCGACACGCCGAGACGCCGTCCGGCCTCGACCGGGTCAGCGTCGGTTCCCTTGAACGCGAACGCCGAGCCGCGCGCGATGACTCGCAATCCGTTCACGCGCGACAACTCAGTTATCAGTCCCTCTGTGATTCCGTCGCCAAGGTACTCGTCGTCGGGATTCGCCGAGAGATTCGCGAGCGGCAGCACCGCGACCGAGTCGATCTGCGGTCGCGGCGGCGGAGCGGCCGGAGCCGATCGCCGCGACAGGGCGAACCCGACGCCCGCCACGACGAGAAGTACCGTGATCGCAGCGATTGCGAACGCCCGGCGCGACAAGAGCAGCTCCGGGTACTCGGCAGCAGCCGTCGCCGTGACAGTCTCGGGCCGGACGTCCTCGACGACGATCCGGACGCCGCTCGTCCGTTCGACCTCGAGCGTCGGCATTGGCGGTGAGACATCGTCGCCTGCAGATTCCACGGCCCCGAGCGGTCCAATGTAGCGGTAGCCTTCACCGTAATGGGTC
>CAZXLQ010000089.1:0-16953 GCA_964641945.1 uncultured Clostridia bacterium | reverse complement strand
CGCGGCATCCACCGCTCCGCCGTCGCGGCATCCACCGCTCCGCCGTCGCGGCATCGACCGCTCCGCGGTCGCGGCTTCGACCGCTCCGTCGCGGCATCGACTGAACAACGGTCGCGGCATCCACCGCTCCGCCGTCGCCTACTACCGCTGCACTGTCGCGCACTCTGCCCGAACGCATCCGTTGTACGCCCGGATCGACGCGCAGATCTGACAAGCGGCGTCGGCGTATGCCGTTGCTCCAATCCGCCGCGGCACGCACAATGCGTGCATGGCTCGAAGCTCAGTTCGCACACTACTGGTCTCGGCGTTGCTGTTCGCGCTGACGTCTCCTTCAATGGCAGTGCAGTTGCCGCCGCCGTCGGCTACCGCTGCGCCGGCGCAGAGGAGCGACGCGCCGCTCTCGGCCCGGAGGCTGCTGCTTCCGGAGCGCGGACTGATTCTTCACGTACCGACGGGATGGACCGCCAGCGAAGACAATCTCACGTACGACATCGGCCCCACTGCTTCGGTTCGCTTCGTCAACGAGTCGATTCCGAACGGCACGAATGCTTCTGCCTACACCGACGCGATCGTCCGGCAGCTCAAAAGCACCCTTGGTCGCGAACCCAATGTGACGCGGCGTCCGTGCAAGGTTTCGGGACGCGCTGCTTTCGAGATTCTGCTCAGCACCGAATTTCCCGACGGAAGCGCCGGTTCCCTTGTCTTCATACTGACGACACGCGACGACATCGGTGAAGCCTTCGTCCTTGTCCAGACCGCCGCCGCCGCGCCGTCGGTTCTCGCCGATTTTCGCACCATGGCGGATGCCGTTGTCGTAGACACCCCGGACTCGCTTCGGGCATTCACCGATCGCTGCGCCGGCCTGCCGGGAACTGCGGTCCCCGAGGACCTCGACGCGCGGTCCGGCCTCGTGCGCACGATCGACGGCGTCGACGCGCGAGCCCGCACGGACTCGATCCGGAGGCTCGCCGACATCGCGCGTGTTCAACCGCAATTCGTCGCCGACCTCCTGCTCGATGCCCGCCCGATCGTGCGCGCAGCCGCGCTCGAGGCTCTGTCCAAGGCGCGGATATCAGGGACCATACCGTCGGTTCTGCACGCGCTGATCGACGAGGATGCACTCGTTCGCGAACGCGCCGGCAGTCTGGCCGTCCGACTGCCGAACGCGGCAGAGACCATTTTCGAATCGGACCTCCCGCTCACGATGCTCGATGACGAGCGCGGGTTCTCGATCACCGCGAGACTTCCGGAGGCGGAGCGCGCTCGCATTGCCCGCCAGATTCTGGAGGAGCCGGTCGCGGAATTCGTGGCAATGACGAAGCCTCCGACCCCGCGGCCGCCACTGGCTGTGAGCCGCGAATCGGAGCCGGGCGGTGTTCCCGGCGGTGTTCCCGGCGGCGTTCCGGGTGTTGTTCCCGGCGGCGTTCCGGGTGGCGTCCCCGGCGGAGTGCCCGGTGGCATCCCCGGTGGAGTGCCCGGCGGCGTTCCGGGTGGAGTGCCCGGCGGCATTCCGGGTGGAGTGCCCGGCGGCATTCCAGGTGGAGTCCCGCTGTCGATCGGCGAGAGCGCGCCGGACGTCTCTGACTCGGCAATGGCGCTGCTGCTCTATACCGACCTTTCGCCGGCGACCTACCCCCTGCCGCTCGAGCTGGTCGTCGATCTCGAAGACGAAGAACTGCTCGCAACGGCGCTGAACGTCATGCGGTGGCGAGGCGAATCACCGCCGGAGGCTCTCCTGCTTTCGCGGCTCAACACCGAGTCGGAAGCACTCTTCGAGTCCGTAACGCGATGTCTGGGTCGATTCGGCGCAGCCACTGCAGTCGCCCGAATAGAGGCGCGTCGCAGCGACAGAACAAAGCGGCCTCGATGGAGCACACCCCCAGAGACGCAACTCGATCTCGCCATCCGGCTGATCAGGGCTCGCGACGCCTATGCCAGGTCGACCGACGGGGCTGCTCGTGATGCCATCGCGCGGACCGTCCAATCCGACGCGACGTTTCGGCGCGAATGGCCCGACATCGTCGACGCCGCGTTCCCGGTCGCCGAACCGCCAGCCACCGCGGAGTGGTTCGACGCCTCGCGAATCGATCTGCTGGGAGGCAACGTCCTTCCACGGCGGCTGCTGTTGTACGCCGCAGCGGCAGACCCTCAGCGAGTCGTCGCGAACGGCGCTGCCGGTTTCGAGAACGCCAGGCTCGCTTCGACTGGCGACGGTGCGACTGTCGCCCTGGCCATGTCGGCGTGGCGCGCCGCCATCGCCGGTTATTCCGGCGATGAGCCCGAAGACGTCGCATTCGAGCGCTTCGGCATACGAGGAGGGTCGCCGATTTCGGTTGGCACCTGGTTGCCCGACGGCAGCGTGTTCCAGGATCAATCGGACACGCGAACCGTCGCCATCGTGGAGATTGCGGACCGCGACCGCTTCGAGCGATCGCTGATGCTGCCCTCGAAGACTGGCGACCCGATCGACCTCGGCGAGTTCTCGTTCGGAATCGCCGGAGTTGCCCGCTGCGCTGCACTCATGCCGACGGTTGGCGTGGTGTCGCTCGTCGCGATGCTCGATGGGCGCGAACACGCGCCCCCTCCTCCGCCGCCGCGTATTTCAGGCCCGGTCCCTCCCCCGGAGAGTTGGCGCACCGCCGTCGTCGTCCGCACGACGACGTGCCTGGGTGTGCCGGTCCGTGTAGTTTCGCGTCGCAGTGTCTCGGGCCGCGGCCGTGTCGGCCTGCGCGAACTCGCAATTGCTTACGCTGGAGACCGCGCCATCGTTGCCTCTGGCCTCGTAGCGATGCGAGAGGCGCTATCGCGTCTTCGCGACGGCGGTACTGGATTCGGAGACACTGCCGCCTATCGCTCGCTCGCCCAGTCGCAGGACGACTTCGTCTACGCAAGCAACCTCTTCAACCACGCCGATGAGCCAAGCGAGACAGGTGGCGTGCGGCTTTCGCGTGAGTCGTGGGAGAACGTTTTCGCCGTCCGCGACGACATCGCCGAAGGACTTCGGCAGTCGCCGACTCTCGTTCCCTCGGAAGCCGTGGCACCCGTTGCCCTGCTTCCAAAATCGACTATTTTCTATGGAATCGCGCACCTTGACGCGGCTGCCTTCTGGCCGTCGGTGGTGACTACAACCCGGGCGTTCTACGCCAGCGGCAGAACCGCGCCGTTCGAGGCCGCCGACTTGCCGGCACTTGTACGGGAATGCGGCTTCGCTCTCGTCGACGTCCCGGCCATGACCGGTCGGTTGATGCCGTCGGGCGTAGTCGTCTTCGCCCGGCTGGACCCCGATCGTCCGCCGTCAGCCTCGAGCCTCAAGACACTTCGCGACAAGGCCAGGAAGGCCGGGTACACCGTCGACGTGAAGAGCAACTTTCTCGTCGTCGCGGCGGACCCGGAAACCCTGGCGCTGCTCGATTCGCCCGATCGCCTCTCATCTACGCCCGGATACAAAGCGACGATCTCGCGAGCTCCCCAGTCGGTCGTAGCCTTCGGCGGTGTCAACCTCGACGCCGCGATCGAGCGCGCCCTCACCGGAAATGTGCCGCGCGAAACGCGGATGAGGCTCGAGACCGTTGCTTCGATCGCGCACGCCTTCGCAAGCCAGGACATGTGGGTGACCGGCTCGACCGCCGGATTCGACGCCCGCCTCGTGGCCCGTATCGAGCGAACGGGCACGGGCTCGGTGTCCGACGTGGCCGGCGCCCGGACGTCCAGGGTCCAGGTGGCCGTGGTACCCGCCGCCGGCCAGCTCATCTTCGACCGCCCGACTATCGACCGGCTGCGCCTTCGGCTGCACGCCCGAACGCCGGCAGTACTCGAATCGGTCCATGCTTCGCTCGTCGCGGATGGCGTCGCTGACGTAGCTGCCGACGGAAACGGCGCCTTGCTGCTGGCCGTGCCGGCGCGGCGCCCGGACAACGTTCCTGCCATTCCGCTGCCCATTACGGATCCCGCATTCCGATCCGAGCTGATGGCGTCCGAGGACGTTCAGTCCGATGATCCGGCGATCGTCAGGCAGGCGAAGGAGATCGTTGGAGCCGAGACCAGCGCTTGGACCGTCGCGACGAAACTCGCCGACTGGACTCACGCGAATCTAAAGTGGAAAGTCGTGCCGAACGCGAGCTCGGTCGAAACCCTCGCATCGCGCGAGGCCGATTGCTTCGAGTTCAGTCAGCTCTACGTGGCGATGGCACGGTCGCTCGGACTACCCGCCCGAATCGTGTTCGGGCTGGCGTACGGCGACGGCGGCTTCATCGGACACGCCTGGGTCGAGGTCTGGGCTGGCCGATGGATCGAGCTGGATCCAACGTGGGGCACGAACGCCGTCGACGCGACCCACATCCGGGCCGGGACGTCGAATGTGATCGCCTTTGCCGTGCTCGACCAGCTTTCCATAGACGTCATCGACGTCGAGAGGGCGTCAGGCGCCACTATCGCAAGCCCTGAGGCACTATTCGCATCCATCGCGAGCCAGTTCGACAAGCGGGGCACGGCGGTGTTCTCGTCGGCGATGCACGTTCGGGTGCTCGCCGACGAACATCTCGGCATCGCTTCGTCCGCATTGCCGGATTCGCGCGCGATCCGCTCCATCGAGGCGGCAATGAAGTCGGTCGAGCGTGAGTTCAGGCCGGATAGTGAACCTGAGGAAGAATCGGAACGGACGCTGCGCGTCATCAGCTCGCGCGTCGATGGCGATCGGGCGACCGCATTCGTGGAGGTCTCGGAAGGATATGAGGCAGTCTACTTCCGACTGCACGCGCGAAAGTCAGGAGGGCGCTGGAGCCTCGTGGAGATCGAAAACCTCGACACCGGAGTGCGCCACATCGGTGTTTCGCTCGCGCACCGAATGTCGGCGGACGGATCGACGTCAGACGCCATGTCGTCACCCGTCGAGCGAGCCCTTGCGATGAGATTCACGGATGCGAACAGCGCGCTCGCGATCCTCGACCGGGCGATTGCGGCCAGGCCGGCCGATGCTTCGCTCGTGTATGCGAAGACCCTCGTCCTCACGGAGGGCGATCGCCAGAAGGAGTCCGACGCGCTCCTCGAGACGCTCGTCGCGTTGCCCGAGCCATATCCACTAGCCATGCTCACGCTCGGATGGAGTCTGGCAAATCGTGAGAACGCCGACATCGATCGAGCCGTCGCCCTGCTGGAGCGTTACGCGGCCCTGGCTCCGGACGACCCGCGCCCGTTGCTCTGGATAGGCAACGCGGTTTCGTCGAAGGACCCGGTTCGCGCCGAGCGGGTCTTCCGGGCGGCGATCGAGCGGGACCCGGCCGTCTGGGGCGGCGCTCACGATCTTGGCGCGCTGCTTGCGGAGCACGGCCGCTGGAAAGAGGCACTGGCGGTAGTGGACGACGTATTGCGTCTCGGCGAGTCCGAGTCGAAGCCCGTGTCGTCGCTGCTGATATGGATGATGGACGAGGACGACCCGCTCCCGACGATCGAACGGTTCCTCGCCGAAGTTCCGGATCTGGTTCGCAACGATTCGGAGTGTTGCCTGACGATCGCGTCGGCCTACCTCGATTCGGACAAGCCGACGGCAGCGCTGCCCTTTGCGATTCGCGCAATCGAACTGGCCTCCGAGTCGAGCTACGCGCACGCGACGATGGCCAACATCCGCATTGCGATGAAGCAATACGCCGAGGCGCTGGCGGCGGCCCAGTGTGGACTCGATCTCGAGCCCGACTCCGCGTGGTGCCACTACCAGCTCGCGGTGGCCTATGCCCAACTTGGCCGCCACGAAGATGCGATGACAAGTCTCCGCGCTTACGCGGGACAGTTCAGCTCGACACCAGCGTGGCTTGCCAAGGACGAAGATCTGAAACCACTGTATGAAAGGCCTGACTTCAAGGCACTCGTGACGCCGAGCGAGAAGCCGCCCGCTGCCGCGCCGTAGAGACTGTGTACACCTTTGCTGGAACTTCTCCGACGGCTTGAAGAGTTTCTGGCATCAGGAGGTACTCTTCTTCCCGTGACGGCTGAATACATTGAAGAAGTCCCGAGCATTGCCCGTGGATCCTCCCGCACTCCGGGGAGCCTCTTTCGGCTCCTGACGCTGCTGCTGGTGGGCGTCATGCTGTCGGGCGGACCGGTCGCAAACGCCTGCTGTGCGCAGGATGGGGACGACGAGGTACGCCTCACGTCGGATGTGGTGCTCGTGCCCTTCACGGCGCGCGATGCGAAGGGCCGGCTCGTCACCGGGCTTTCCCGTGACGACGTGGCCGTCACTGTCGATGGCGAGACAGCGGATCTGGAGTTCTTCGAGCGAGACGCAGCGCCGATCGATGCACTGCTGCTTCTCGATACGAGCGCAAGCACGGGCGCGACGCTGGAGACGATCACGTCGTCGGCACTGGCATTCGTAAGGCAACTCGAAAAGGAAGACCGTTTCGCGGTCATGACGTTTGCCGAAAAGCCCGAGCTCGTTCAAACGTGGACCGGCGATGTTCCGAGCCTGCGCTCGGCGCTTGCGACGGTCAAGTCGAGCGGCAACACGTATCTCAACCTGTCGGCGCAGGTCGCGATCCGGAGCATGTTCGCCGGCCGGCCGGCCAACCGGCGGCGCGCGCTTGTGGTGCTCACGGACGGACTCGACCTGAAGCGCGGGTACTACACTCCTCAACGAACGGCGGATGTCGCCCTCGCTCACGACGTCACGATCTATGTCGTTTCGGTCAGTCGAGTTGCCGATCAGGCCATCTTTCGGATGCTCGCCAATGACGAGGTCGAGGCGTCGCTGAGGCCGGACTATGAGGCGATGCAGCTGGAGCTTCGGTCCACCGAGTCAGTACTGACGCGTACGGCAGAGTCGACTGGCGGGCAGGTGGTCTTTCCGGCGAAGGACGTCGACCTCGAGAAGGCGTTCAGTCAGATTGCCGACGAGATGCGGTCTCGCTACGTTCTCGGCTTCTACGCTCCCTCGAACGTGAAGAATGGATTCCACGAGATCACCGTGAAGGCGCGGACGGCTGGAGTTCACATTCGAGCCCGCTCAGGCTACTTCACGGGTCCCTACGTCGAGATGGTGAAACCGGATTGACCCGGCGAAGTCTCTCGTCCAGTATCGGGACGGCAATGTAGCCGTCCCGACACCGACAGGACTTCAGTCCGGTTTGACCGTCTGCAGTTGGAGTCCCTTTACTCCGTTTCGTTCCACCGGAAAACCCGTGACCGTGACGGTCTTGCCGGCGAGTCCCGCGACCTTCTCCTTGACGGAAATCGGCTTTTCGTTGAGCAGGACGTACAGGGTGCCGTCGTCCGTGATGAATCCCGCCGGGACGTCACGGCTGATACAGGCGTTGGCGCATCCCGCGTGGTCGGGCCCGCGCTCGCCGCGTGACACGAAGCAGTGCATGTCGACGATTTCGCCCTTGAGCGTCACGGGCTTCCTTTCGGCTCCATCCTGACCGAAGGCCCAGGCCGGCGCGGTAAGAACGAGAGCTAGTGCGGAGAAATGGAGCATACGTCGCATGGAAGAGTCTCCTTCTGGTTGAGTTGCAGTGATACGGCTTTTCGATCCAATTCCGATCGGAGAATGGATACGGCGCGCAATGGCCACGGTTGCAGTAACGATGGCTCGGTCCCGGCTTCTCCCGTTTTTTGAGCCGCGAGCGGTTCAGCGAGCGTCCCACGGACGGTCGTACTTTCCGATCCCTTCCGTCCTTCCGAATCGACGAATATTCGGATTCCGCCACCGTCCGTGGGACGCTCGCTACCGCTCGCGGCTCGAGAAACGGGGAACGGGTATCGGGTGCGGCCAGTTGTCGAATCGGCGTGCGAACCCTGGGCTGGTTCGACTTCTCGCTCGGCGGCGCGGTCGTGGGAGGATATTCTTCTCGCTCGGAAACGTGTTCAGGTAAGGCGGCTACCCGATCGGCACAACGTATTCGCGCGGCCGCTCGGCCGGGTCCGCGGTGCTTGCGACCAGGCGCGCATTGAGCGTCGGCCCGTCGCCTCGCTCCGGCTTCTTGGTCAATCGACACGCGTCACGCCGAGAGTGCTTCGAGTAAAAACTTTTCACTGTCCGCGATTGCTTGCCGCTCAGCGCGGGGTCGGTATAGTCTCCGCCTAGTCCCGGGTGACAGCGATCTTCACGGCAAACCCGCGTGCATCAAGGAGATGGTCGGCAAGACGATCCTCCATTACCGCGTCCTCAAAGAGCTCGGCAAGGGCGGTATGGGAGTGGTCTATAAGGCCGAGGACCAGAAGCTCCACCGGACGGTCGCGCTCAAGGTGCTCCTCGGAAACCTCGTCGGGGATGAGAAGGCCCGAAAGAGGTTCCTGAGAGAAGCCCGCGCCGCGTCCGCTATCGACCACCCGAACATCTGCACCGTTTACGAGATCAACGAAACTCCCGATCGACTCTTCTTCGTGATGCAGTTTGTCGAAGGACAGACTCTCAAGAAGACGATCAACAACAAGCCGTTGCCGGTCGAGCAGGTCATCGAGATCTCGCTCCAGCTCGCCGACGCCCTCGCCGAAGCGCACTCGCACGGGGTCATCCATCGCGACATCAAGTCGTCGAACATCGTGATGACCGAGCGCGGTCAGCCGAAGATCCTCGACTTCGGGCTCGCCAAACTCACGGAGCCGACGAACGGCCGCCGCGGCGCCGGCGAAGAGGTTGGCGGCCTGACGGAGCTCACCCAGCGTGGCGTTCCCTTTGGCACCGCGAGCTACATGTCGCCGGAGCAGGCGCAAGGCGAGGTCGCCGATCACCGCTCCGATATCTTTTCGCTCGGCGTCGTGATGTACGAGATGGCCGCCGGGCGCCTGCCGTTCAAGGGCAAGACGAGCATCGACGTGATGCACGGCGTAATTCACGACAAGCCGCCGGCCATGCCGGAATCGGTACCGCCGTCGTTTGCGCGCGTCATCGAGCGATCGATGGCGAAGAATGCCGTTGAGCGCTACCAGACTGCGGCCGAGATGCTCGAGGACCTGAAGCGCGTGGCGCGCCTCGTCTACTCGGGCCGGGGAGACCTGCCCGTCGACCGCACCGCGTCGATGCACGCCATGCGGCCGGATCCCAAACCCGGCACAGTCGGGCGCGCGATGAACTGGCTCAAGCGAAACGTCCTCGGAAAGGACGAAGCACCGTCGGCCATAGATGCTGAGCCCAGCCACGAAGTCTCGGTCGAAACCGGCGACATTTCGCGCTCAGCATTCAGCGGCACGTCCGTGCGCGACAAGCGAGCCATCGCCATTCTGCCGTTCAAGAATCTCTCGGGAGACAAGGAGTCGGACTTCTACGGATTCTCGCTCGCCGACAGCGTCATCACCGAGCTCGCGCAGCTCAAGTCGCTCATCGTTCGGCCATCCACGTTCGTGGCGAAATACCAGAACACGGAAGTCGATCCGCGTCAGGTTGGTCAGGAGCTCGCCGTTGACTCGGTCCTCGTCGGCGGCTACCTGAAGGCCGGCGACAGATTCCGCGTCACGCCGCAGCTCATCGACATCTCCTCGGGCGAGATCATCTGGAGTGACAAGATCGACCTCGACTCGAAGGACATCATCACTCTGCAGGACATGATCTCGCAGCACATCGTCGAAGGCCTCAGCATCAGGATCTCGGATCAGGAGCAGAACCGGCTGGCCCGCGCGGCGACGAGCAACAGCGAGGCTTACGAGCAGTATCTGCGCGGGAAGAACCTCCTCAACACCTTCGTTACGCACACTCTCAACCGCGAAGACCTCGACGAGGCCGTGGCCGCCTTCAAACGGGCGACCGAGCTCGATCCGCAGTTCGCCAACGCCTACTCGTCGCTCGGTGTCTGTTATTCGACTTATGTGATGAAGGGCATGGGCGGAATCGCGTACTACGATCAGGCGGAATCCACCTGTAAACGCGCGCTCGAACTCGATCCGAAGGCCGTCGAGCCCCGAGTCACGCTTGTCTTCATCTACCTTCAGTCGGGCGACAAGCTTCGCGCCAGGGAGCTGGTCGAACAACTGCGGCGCGAGGCTCCGAACGACACATCGATTCGCTCGGTGGCCGGCACTCTCTACCGTCTCGACGGTCGTTATGACGAAGCCCTTCGGGAATTCGATCGGCAGCTGAAGATCAACCCGACGGAGGTCGCGCCAGCGCAGTACAACCGCGCGAGGATCTACATGTACCGCGGCGATTACGACGCGGCGATCCGCGAAATCGAGCGCGGGCGGAAGTCCGAACCGGACCATCCATTGTTGAACGCATTCTGGGCGCAGATCCTCTATTACCAGGGCAAGTACGATGAGGCGGAGCGGGTCTTCCGCGACGTCTTCGACATGGCGCCGAGCATGAGGGGTCTTTCGCCGATGCTCGGGTTCGTCTACTGCGCCCGTGGCGAGAAGGACAAGGCCCTCGCGCTGATCAACCACGACGTCATCGACGGTGCGTGCGCCGACCACGACGTTGCGTATTGGCTCGCATCGCTCTACGCGCTGCTTGGGGACCGAGACGAGGCGCTCACCTGGCTCGAGCGGGCAACGGAACTCGGCAACGAGAACTTCCCGTGGTTCGAGCGGGATCCGAACTGGGACGGATTGCGAGGCGATGCCGATTACCAGGCCCTGATCGCACGGCTTCGCGATCGCTCGAACGCAAGTGGAGAGTAGGCGGGGTTACGGTCGATCGGTTCCTATCACTTCTGTCCTTCCGCAACGACGAGTCCGGGAATTCAGGCACCGTCCGCAGGCCGCTCGCTACCGCTCGCGGTTCTGTAACCCGAGGCCGCCGACAGTGCTCTGCGCCGATTCTTCCCGCAGCGCGGAAAGCAGTTCCACGACGTCCCGCTGCGTGTGGGCAGCCGAGAGCGTGACCCGCAAACGCGACTGCCCGACCGGCACTGTCGGAGGACGTATCGCCGTGACGTGGAACCCTCGGTCGAAGAGCGCACGACTCGCTGCAACGGCGCGCGACTCGTCGCCGACGACGATCGGCACGATCGGACTTGCCGTCTCGCGCCCGAGTCCGCGTGCGAGCTGCTCCGCGCGTTCCCACAGGCACGCCCGTCGCGCGGGCTCGGCTCGCGCCACGCCGATGGCCGCTCTTGCCGCGGCGACGACCGGAAGGGTCGGCGAGGTCGTGAAGACGTAGGCCCGCGCGACGTTGAGCAGGAACTCGCGCACCCTCCGCGACGTCGCGACGAATCCGCCCTGCGAGCCGACGGCCTTGCTCAGCGTCCCGATGTGAACATCGACACGACCCGTCACGCCGGCTTCCTCGGCCACGCCTCCGCCGCGCTCTCCGAAGACGAGCGTGGCGTGGGCCTCGTCGGTCACGAGAATTGCCCCGAACCGTTCGCACACATCGGCGATCCCGGCGATCGGCGCGATGTCACCGTCCATGCTGAAGACGGTCTCGGTGACGACGATTCGCCGCGTGGCCTTCGAGGCGGCCAACAAGGAGGAGAGATGATCGACGTCTGCGTGGCGGAACACGTGAACGCGGGCGCGCGCGAGCCGGCAACCGTCGATGATCGACGCGTGATTCAGCTCGTCCGAAAAAATTTCCGCGCCCTCGCCGCCAAGTGCGGTCACGACGCCAAGGTTCGCCGCGAACCCCGTCGGGAAGAGCAGTGCCGCCTCCGTGCCGGCGAGCCGTGCGAGGTCCGCCTCGAGCGATTCGTGTTCGCCCGTGTATCCGCAGATGAGCGAGGCGCCCCGGGGGCCCATTCCGTTCTCGAGAGCGGCACGGGAGGCAGCTGCGCGCACCTCCGGATGACACGACAAGCCTAGATAGTCATTCGACGAGAAAAGCCGGACACTTCGACCGCCGACGTCTACCTGGACGGCCGACCGCGGGTCGACCGGCGCCAGATTCCGTCGCCGTCCCAAGGAGGCGATCCGGCCCATGTCGTCGTCGATCCAGTCCAACCGGCCGGTCAAATCCAGACTCCGCCGACGAGCATCGCTGCAAGGTCGCCCAGCTCCGCCGCTGCGTCGTCGACGCTCTCGATGCGGTCGAGCACAACGATCGGCGGAACCGTCATTCCCAGCGCCGTGCCGTGCAGGCGAATCGCCTCGGCATTGAGGCCAATCGATGAGTCTGAAACCTCGGGGGCGCTCAGGACGATCGCCGCAACCCTGTCTCTCTCGAGCGCCGCGAGCGCGAGGAGCGTGTGATTGATGGTGCCGAGCCGGTCGGCTGCGACGAGAATCACTCTCGCGCCAAGCTCGCGCGCGATGTCGCGCGTGTTTCGCTTCCAGGTCAGAGGAGCGAACAGGCCGCCGGCGCCTTCCACGATCGTCACGTCAGCGCCGGCGGCAACTTCGTGCGTCTGCTCGATGAGACCTTCGAAGTCGAGCGCCACACCTTCCAGATCCGCCGCGAGCGCCGGCGTCACCGCACCGGCGAGTCGTACGAGAGCCTCGAGCGGCTCCGATTGTCCAGTCGCGGCCGCGAGGATCCGGCCGTCCTCTCCTCCCAGATTCGATCCGTCGCACCCCGACTCAACAAGCTTGACGGCGACTACGTAGCGCCCGGACATCGACAGCGCCCGCGCGAGTCCGGCGGCGACGATTGTCTTCCCGACCCCCGTGTCCGTTCCGGCTATGACGAACGTCTTGCTCACAATGATGCCCCGGTCCTCGAAGACACAGCGCGACCTCGGTCAGCGCGCGTAGTACCCCTTGCGGGCCGACACCGAGACGCCAGGACGCAGCACGTCGACCTTGAGCTTGCGGAACCGGCCGTCCTTCGCCGGATCGTTGGAGTAGTAGATGAGAACGTACTGCGCCTGCAGTTCCGCGATGATGCGCTCGTAGATGCTGTCGAGCGACTGGACCTCGGCTTCCGGCGTCATTTCGATCGCCGGAAAGAAAGCGCGGCCGCCGGTCTGCTCGCAGAGCTGGTTCAACGCCGCCGACCCGAGCTTTGCAACCTGACTCTTCGAGTCGCCGGTTCCGGCAGGACTGATGCCGTACATGATGATGTCGTGGCGTTGCGCGACCTCCAGAGTCTGCGCGAGCGTCTCTTTCGCCGCATTGTCGTAGCCGTCCGTGAGAAGCACGAGAATCCGACGACCGTCCGTCTCGCCGAGGTAGTGCGACGCGGCAATGATCGCCCCGTAGAGCGAAGTCGTTCCGCCGGCCTCGATGTGGGCCGTCGCATCGACCAGGGCTCCGACCGAACCGGTCAGCGGCTGCAGGAGCGTCCAGTTGCTCGCTACACTGTAGAGTGCCGCCTGGTCGCCGGCTCGAAACGCCTGCGAGAAGAACCGTGACGCAGCGCGTTTTTCGAAGTCGAGCCGGGTTCTAACGGACAGGCTCGCGTCGAAAAGGAGCGCGAGCCGAAGGGGCGGTACCTCGCCCTGCCGGAAGAACTGGTCGACCTCCTGTGCCTTTCCATCCTCGTAGACGGCGAAATCCGCGGCCGTCAGGTTCGTCACGAGCTCGCCGTTCGCTCCGCGGGCCACGACGGCAATCGTCACGAGGTTCGCCGAGAGCTCGACGGTCGGCGACGGCTCTTCGACGGGCGGC
The DNA here is from genome assembly GCA_964641945.1 of uncultured Clostridia bacterium. Lineage (GTDB taxonomy): Bacteria > Acidobacteriota > Blastocatellia > UBA7656 > JADIYM01 > JADIYM01. The sequence continues at coordinate 3,486 of CAZXLQ010000089.1, read as the reverse complement.
GGCTCGGTGACCGGCTCGGGTGGCGGGGGAGGAATATCGACGTTCGGCGCCTGCCGCTGCTGCGCCGAGGTCGCTACGGTCACGAACCCCGCCAGCAGCAATGTCGCCAAAAGCCGCGTTACGACACTCGTTCGCACGATGCGCGCTCCCGTACACCAGGGAAAATTGCCGACCGCGAAAGAGTCTAACACACGGTCCCCGACGCATCCGGCAACGCGCCATTCTGTTCAGAATCAAGCACTTGACTTGACCAGACGCGTCCACCACAATTCTCGGTGAATCACGAACTTCCTGCGTTCCAGCTCCCGGACGCAGGCGCCTTCGCGCAACCTCTCGGGGACGGCGCGAATCATGCGTACAAAACTCAGACTCAGGGGGAGTCAAATTATGAAGGTGATTACTATGAGCAGGGGAATTCGGTGCGCCATCGCGACGGTTTTCGTCGCGGCCCTCATCGCAACGAACGTTATCGCAGGTCCGGTACAGGACGCCGGCGACAATCGGCCAGTCCGCACCATCGCGGCCGGTCAGAAGACGAAAATCAAGGGAACCATCATCACGAGGGACGCCGACACCCTCACCCTTAGCGACGGGTCCGGAATGGACACGATCGTCGAAATCACTGACCGTACGACGGTCGCCTCGAAGGGCGGTTTCTTCAAGCGTGGAACGAACTACGACGTGACGAGCCTTCTTCGCGGACTCACGATCGAGGCCGAGGGCCGGGGCAACGCCAACGGCCAGCTCACCGCCGAGAAGATCCGCTTCTCGAAGGACGACCTCGAGACGGCGCGCTCGATCGACTCCCGGGTAACGCCCGTGGAAGGCCGAGTGACCCGAGTCGAAGCGCAAAACGAGGCGCTCGCAGGTCAGGTGGATGAGCTCAACGAGGTCTCGAAGGCCATGAAGAGCGACATCGACGTCAATCGTGCGGAGATCGCACGAACCAACGAACGGATCTCGGCGCTGGACGACTATCTCGTCCAGGATCTCGCCACGGTGTACTTCAAGGTGAACAGTTCCGTGCTTTCGCCGGAGGGCAAGACGGAACTCGACATCCTCGCGCAGAAGGCTCTCGCAACGAAGGGCTACATGATCGAGGTGACGGGGTTTGCGGATTCCACGGGGAACACCCAGAAGAACCGCGTGCTCAGTCAGAATCGCGCCGATTCGGTGGTGCGATACCTGGCCGAGACCTACGACATTCCGCTGCGCCGGATGATCACGCCGTTCGGCTACGGTGACCTCAAGCCCGTGGCGGACAACGACTCGGTCGAGGGCCGCTCGCAGAACCGTCGGGTCGAGGTGAAGATCCTCGTCAACCGTGGCCTTACGCAGGCCATGCCGGCGTCAGCGGCGTCCACGAACCCGTAAATCGGAGAATAGACAGGATTACAGGATGAATAATCCTGTAATCCTGTCCTCTCTCCTCAGTTCACCGGGATCGGGTCGCGCATTCGCACGAGCGCGTCGGAGAGTTTTGCGATCGCCGTGACGAGAATCCGCCCGGCCTGGTCGAAATCTTCGGCCGCTGCTGCCGACTCGGCCTGGACGCCGATGGCCGTCACTCCAACGACATACGAGTAGTAGGGACGGAGCGAAGGCTTCGAGCTGAACTCGTTCTCGAGGGTCTCGAGTCCGCCTCGCACGTTCGAGATGCTCTGGCGAATCGCCTGTTTGTTCTGCTCGGCGACCTCCCCGACTTCGGGATTCGTCGTGCGCCGACGCTCGGCGCGGCCTTCGATTCGCTCGACGGTCTTCACGACGCCGCCATACAGATAAAGGAACTGCCCGAGCGTCTTGATCTGGTCAGAGACTCTCTGCACGCCTGCCTTCCGTTCCAGCTCCACGGCCGACGCCGCGGGCTTCGGAGCAGGTTTCTTTGGCGCGGGCTTGCGGCCGCGGGACTGGCCGAATGCGGTCGCGGGCACGAGAAGCAGAACCGAAAGCAAAAGGATGACGATACTCTTCACGAAGACTCCTTCAACTCGGGCACTGATGGCCTTCAAGCCACGGGGCAGACGCGATTGATGCCGTCCTCGATCGCGTCGACGATAGTCACGATCTCGTCGATTGAAATCGAGAGCGGCGGCATCAGGACAATGGTGTCGCCGAGGGGACGCAGGAATACTCCGCCGTCCCTCGCCGCCATGCAAACCTTCATTCCACGACGCTCGGACGACGGGAACATCGCCTTCGTTGTCCGGTCCGCTACGAGCTCGACGCCGGCCGCTAGCCCGAAGCGCCGGATGTCTCCGACGTGAGGATGATCGCGCAGCCGTTCGAGCTCGGCGTGAAGCCGCGCAATGACCGGCTGAATCTGCTCGATGACGCGCCCTCGCTCGAAGATGTCGAGCGTCGCGTGCGCCGCCGCCGCCGCGAGCTGGTTTCCCGTGTAGGTGTGGCCGTGAAAGAACGTTCGTGCTGCGGCCGGATCGCCGAGAAACGCCTCGAAGATCCGTTCGGTTGTGAGTGTGGCGGACATCGGCAGGTATCCGCCGGTCAATCCTTTGGCCAGACAGAGCATGTCCGGCTCGACTTGCTCGAGCTCGCACGCGAACATGGATCCGGACCGTCCAAAGCCAACGGCGACTTCGTCGAGAATGAGCAATGCGCCGACGCGGCGCGCGGCGTCTGCTGCACGCCGAAGAAAGCCGTCCGGTAGCGGGATCATCCCGGCGGCGCCCTGAACACCGGGTTCGAGGATGACGGCCGCAATCCGGTCGCCGTTCTCTTCGATCAGGCGCTCGAGGTCCGCCGCACAGTCTGTCTGGCAGCTCTCCGGAGCGAGTCCGAGCGGACATCGATAGCAGTATGGCGAATGCGCGCGGAGCGTTTCGAAGAGCAATGTGCCGTAGCGTTCGTGGAAGAGCGGGATGCCGCCGAGCGAAACGGCGCCGACGGTATCGCCGTGGTAGGCATTGCCGAGCGTGACGAACTTGGTCCGCTTGCGATCCCGGCCTCCGTCGTGTTGCTGCCAGAACTGGAGCGCGATCTTCAGGGCGACTTCAACGGCTGTCGACCCGTTGTCGGAGTAGAAGACGCGTGTCAGGTTTTCGGGCGCGAGTGCAACGAGTCGCGCAGCCAGCGTCACTGCCGGGGCGCTTGCGTTTCCGAGAAACGTCGAGTGGGCGATCCGTCCGAGCTGGTCGACGATCGCGGCATCGATCTCCGGCCGGCGGTGGCCGAACAGGTTGCACCAGAGCGACGCAACGCCGTCGAGGTATCGGCGGCCGTCGGCGTCGACGAGGTAGTTGCCGTCACCGGCGACGACCATCAGCGGGGACTCGTCACGGTAGACCGAATGTGGCGTGAAGGGATGCCATGCGTGGGCGTCGTCGAGGCGAACGAGGTCTTCGCGGGAGAGACCCTGGCCGTGGGACGTTCGAGTCACGTCAATCCTCCAAGCACGCCATAGCGTCTTTGCGAGTCCTTTGCGCCTTTGCGAGAAAGCCTTTCGCGGATGCGTTTCTCGCAAAGGCGCCA
>CAZXLQ010000088.1:0-17006 GCA_964641945.1 uncultured Clostridia bacterium | reverse complement strand
GTGGCGAGGATCACCGCCGTGCGCTTGTGCTTCATGAGCGCGTCGGTTCCCTCGACGGTGGCTATGCTCATGCATCCGATGATCCCCGGCGGAGCCCCGGCCGCAACCGCGGCCTCCGACATGATCCTGGCGCTTTCGGCAATACACCTGGCGGCGCTCGGATGCGGACTGAGGACGACGCCGTTTCGCGACTTGAGCGAGATGAGGCACTTGAACAGCGCGGTGGACGTCGGATTCGTGGACGGAATGATGGCCGCCACGACTCCGCGCGGCGACCCTATCTCGAGGATCGTCTCCGTCTGCCGGATGATGCCCACGGTCCGCATCGACTTGAAGAACGCGTGCACGTCACCGACGGCAAACGTGTTCTTCACGGTCTTGTCGGCGGGGATGCCGTAACCGGTCTCCTCGTGCGCGAGCAGGCCCAACCGCTCGGCCTCGGCGAGTCCGGCGACGGACATCGCCTCGCAGATTCTATCGATCCGCGACTGGTCGAATCCCGCGAGCCGCTTCTGCGCCTCGTGCGCGGCATCCACGAGGTTGCGCGCCTGTTGTACCGACTCGAGGTCCTTGTCGCTCGGCATGACCGCTGTGCCCTCCCGACGCGGTGAATAAAAGCCCCGAGTGCGCGGCGCGCAACCGGAGCTTCCAGATCGCCTTCACGCGGCGCGAAGCCGCGACGCGGCGACTACTTCTTTTCTCGATCCTTGGCGTTCGACGACGGAAGCGCGTGGCTGTTGTCGCCCCCGGTCAGCTGTGCGCGGTCGGCACTCGCGGCGAGCTGTGCCGGTGCCGCGATGCCCCGTGCCGCAAGTGCTCGTTCAACCTCGATGTGGGGCCGTGGAATCACGTGCACGCTGACGAGCTCACCGACTCGCCGAGCCGCGGCGGCACCTGCATCGGTCGCCGCCTTGACTGCACCGACATCGCCTCGCACGAACACGGTCACGTACCCTGAGCCGATGTACTCCTTGCCGATGAGGATCACGTTGGCGGCCTTGACCATCGCGTCGGCGGCCTCGACGGCGCCCACGAACCCCTTGGTCTCGACCATTCCGAGCGCTTCCATAGCCATGCTGACTGTCTCCTTTGTGTGTCTCGCCGCGACGGGCGAACCTGGCGTTGCCGAGGGAAGTCCTACGCTACCAAAGCTGCCGACTCATGTGCAAGATTGCCCGGCTGACCGCTTCCGAATCTGAAAAGTTGACACTAAAGCAATGCGGGTCTAGTATTTGGCCGGCCCCGTCATTTGCCTGAGGAAGTACTGGCACCGCCTGGCGAAGTGAGCGACGCCCCGCGGACGAGCCGACGTTTCCGTCGAGGCGAGGAATATGCTCGGACAAGAACTGAAGCGGCGGCGAGAGGAATTGGGCTTGTCGCTGGCGGAGATTGCGGACGCAACGCGAATCGGCACCCGATTCCTGAAAGCCATCGAGTCGGACGAATACTCCGTCCTTCCCGAGGGCATTTATGCCCGCTCGTTCGTGAAGGCGTTCGCGCGCCAGGTCAAGATGAACGAGGACGACGCCGTGCTGCAATATCAGCAGCAGACGGGCGCCGAAGTGGCCGTCGGAGATCCAGACGTGCCGCCGCTCGAGGATGCCGAGCCGTTCGTCTTCAAGGAGCCGTCGAGTGGCTTCTGGCCTGCGGCCGTTGCGGCGGCGCTGCTTGCCGTGGTTTTCATTGGCGGCGCGTATGCGGTCTGGCGGTACTCTCAGGAGCCTACGGCGGCCGCACCTCCAACGTCATCACCGGCGCAGCCGACGGTTTCGGAGCCGAAGCCGGAGCCGACTGCCACAACCGCGGGAGCTCCGGTCACGATTCAGCCCGAGGTCGTCAACGGCGAGTTGCGCGTGACGCTTCATGCCCTCGACCGCTGCTGGGTGAAATACACGGCGGACGATGGCGAGCCGGTCCAGCGAGAGCTCCAGCTTGGCGAAGAAGCCATGATCCGCGCGACCCAGTCGATCGACCTCAGCATCGGAAACACGCGAGCCATTGCCCTTCAGATCAACGGACAGAACGCACGGTTTCCCGACAACACCGGCATAGTCCTGCGACGTCTGACGATAACCCCGGAGACGGCCAAGGACCTGCTGATCAACTGATTCTGCAGTTGTAGTGTCGGTATCCCTGGTGCCGGTCGAAGCCTCTCGAGGCAGCTGCTTGCCTTTTCCGGGTCGCGTGGGTATAACGGCTGCCTGCCCGAAGCGAATTCCCCCATTTAACGGAGCATCGAGTTGAAAAAAGAAGTCCACTACTGGCACAGCCCGAACCTCAATCAGGACATGCCGATTGCCGTCTACGGCGACTACGGCGCTCCGTTGCTGCTCTTCCCGACGGCGGCAGCCGATTTCGAGGAATACGAGCGGTTCCAGTTGATCGACGCAATCGCTCCGCACATCTATTCCGGCCGGGTGAAGGTCTATTCGATCAACAGCATCAACAAGGAAAGCTGGCTCAACGACAATCTGCACCCGGGACAGCGCGCCTGGCGCCAGGTCGAATACGATCGATACGTTTCTCAGGAGGTCGTTCCGTTCATCTGGGACAACTGCCGGACACCGGGAATCGGGATAGCGACAACCGGGGCGTCGTTCGGAGCCTTCCACGCCGCGAACACGGTGTTCAAGCATCCGGATCAGTTCGACACCCTCATAGCGATGAGCGGGGCCTACGACCTGCGCGGCTTCTGCAAGGATTATTTTGACGAGAACGTCTACTTCAACAACCCGGTTGACTACCTCCCCCGCCTCGAAGACGACTGGTTCCTGAATCAGCTCCGTCAGACTCGGATTCACATACTCACGGGACAGGGAGCCTACGAGGCACCCGACCAGTCGCGGAGGATGTCGGACATTCTGTGGAGCAAGGGCGTTCCGAACGAGCTCGACCTCTGGGGGTACGACGTTCCGCACGACTGGCCGACGTGGCGGTCCATGCTGAACGTGTACATTCCGAGGCTATTCTAGACCGGGCGCTTGAGCCGCGAGCGGTAGCGTGCGGCCCTCCGGACCCTTTCAAGATGAAAGGTGGCTGCGTTCTGGACGGCTGTCCGCAAGCCAGCTCGCTACCGCTCGCGGTTCTGTGAGCTGAGCGCCGTCGAATCCGCAGCCCAGCCAGGACAGACTCGAGCATCAGAACCGCGAGCGGTAGCGAGCGGCCCAAGGAAATTGTGTGAAGGCGGATACGTCGTTCCCGTTCCCGTTCCCGTTCCCGTTCCTTGAGCCGCGAGCGGTAGCGAGCGTCCCAAGGACCGTGCACGAAACCGCAGACTCGTCGGTGCGGAAGAAGAGACGTGATCGGAACCGTTCGACCGTCCGTGGGACGCTCGCTACCGCTCGCGGCTCGAAAAACGGGGACCACGCGCATTGCACACGCGTTCGCGGCTACTGAGCCTGAACACGCGGAGCGTAAGGCCTCACGACGACGTTCTCGAGCCCGCGCGCACGCATCTCGGAAGCGACGGTCTCGGCCTGCGCGGACGGGTACGGCCCCGCATACACGTGGTAGCGACGATCGTCGGGATCCGTCGCACCCCAGGCGCTCGTGTACTGCCTCCGAAGCTGCTGAAGAGTCTCTTCGCCGGCCGCGGGTGAATCGAAGACGCCAGCCTCGACGAGAAAACGCTCCGAATCGACACGCACCGGCTCCTGTGCCGGCGATTCACTCACGGGCGCCGAAGCGGCTGGTGCGGCTACACGACCCATCATGGCACCCGCGGCAAACATGAGGAAAAGAACGAGCGCTCCTCCACCGAACGCCAGGATGGCAGCGCGCTCCCGGTTCGAAAGTGATCCAAGCATGCGAGCTACCGAACCTAGGACTTGACCGGAACCTTCTCGGCCGGAACGGCGTCGCCCGTCTCGAGAAGAGTTGCGTCCGACGACGGAAGAGAGAGCTGGGCTGAAGCCTTCTCCGATTCAACCGCCGCGGCCGCGACCCGGTCCGCCCTCGTCATGCCGGGCTTCATGAAGATCTCGAGCAGGTCGATCGGCAGCGGAAACACGATGGTCGTGTTCTTCTCGACTCCCAGTTCTGCAAGCGTCTGCAGATAACGAAGCTGGATGGCCGTCGGCTCTGTCGCCATGATGCTCGCCGCCTCGACGAGCATCTGCGACGCGTTGAATTCGCCCTGGGCGTGGATGATCTTCGATCGCTTCTCACGCTCGGCCTCGGCCTGCTTCGACATGGCGCGCTGCATCGACTGGGGAAGGTCGACAGTCTTCACCTCGACCATCGAGACCTTGATACCCCACGGATCGGTGTGGCGATCGAGAATCGTCTGCAATCGCTCGTTCAGCTGTTCGCGACCGGCAAGGAGATCATCGAGCTCGTATTCGCCAAGGACCGACCGGAGCGTCGTCTGCGCGAGCTGCGAGGTTGCATAAAGAAAGTTCTCGACCTCGACGACGGCCTTGCTGGCATCGAGCACCCTGAAATACACGACCGCATTCACGCTGACCGTCACGTTGTCGCGCGTGATCACGTCCTGTGGAGGGACGTCGAGCACGACCGTTCGCAACGACACTCGGACCATCCGGTCGATCGGCCAGAACACGAAAGCGAGACCGGGGCCCTTCGGGCGGTCGAGGAGTCTGCCGAGACGGAAAACAACGCCCCGTTCGTACTCCGCAAGTACCTTGATCGCCGAGAAGAGCCAGAAACCCAGGACGGCAACGGCCATCAGAAGAATGAACAGTGGATTCATCGCGTGCCTCGCGCGCCGTGCGGCGCGGAATGTGAGACGTCATCTTCGTCGAACTGAACCACCGAAGCAGGTGGAACTGAGTGAAGGGCGAGGTCGGCCGATTCAACTTCGAGTCTCAACCCGCGGACGCCCGTGACACGGACGGCCTTACCGCGCTCGAGACGAACCGGCGAATACGCGTCCCAGAGCTCACCGCGAACGAGGACTCGTCCGTCCGGCGCCAGCGTCGATTCGACGCGGCCCTCGAGTCCGACCATACCTGAATTCCCGGTCACGACCTTGTTGCGTTTTGCCCTGTGCGCGATGACAGCAAGGAAGCCGAAAACCGCCGCGATGAGCGCCGCCGTTGCGATGAGCACGGGCAGGGTGGCCCAGGTCGCGCCGAAGAGCAGGACCAGGCCGCCAAGGAGACCGATGATTCCTGCCACTCCGAGGATTCCGAATCCGGGCGCCTTGAGCTCGAGCGCGAACATCATCAACGCGACGAGAATGAGACCGGCACCCATGAGTTCGGTCGGCGACATCCGTGCGATCCTCCTCGATCGCGAGTGTAGCATAGGGCCCTGCTTGACATGGGGAAGCCGCGCGTGTATTCCCGAGGTGTCCCCCAAAGGAAATCGCCGTGCGCCACTTGAACCTCTGCCTGGCTACTGCTGCTGGAGCCATCGTCGGGCTTGTCGCGTATGACCTCGCGCCATCGCAGCCGCTGCTGTGGGGAATCGGTTGCGCAGTGGGATCATTTGCAGCGATCTTCGCGGTGAGCTCGTTCGTCTTTCATCCGGAGGATCGTGACCCGACGGTCCGGCCATCCACGGTCGCAAGAAAGCGCAACGATCACGAAGAGTGACGCGCCGGGCAGAGTCCATCCAGGGTCGCGGCGTGCTCACTCAAAGTTAAGGTGCGGGTCAACTCGAAGACACGCATCGACGTCAACTTCCCTTCCGTGGTTGGCGCAGACGACAATCCGGCGAACGACGGCGTGTCGACTTCATCGTCCTCATCGTCGCGGTCCCGATCCGCAGCGGACATCGATCCGCGGCGACATTTTCTGGTAGTCATGACGAGGGCCCAGCTCGTCCAGTCGAGTCTCTCCATCCCGATTTTCGAGATTCGCGACGGGCGCCACTGCCGTCACATCGACGGCTCTTCCACTGAGGGCCTCAGAATCCTCGCCGAAGGTCGCAACATCCTGTACGTCGGACTGCCCGACCTCGACGAGTTCGCCAATCGTGACATGCGTTTCGTGGCCGTGCTCGAGTCGCTGCAGGCGCTCGAGTCATACGCCGACCTCCTGGATGCCATCAAGCACCATCTGCGTGCGTTCGAGGCGGCGCTTTCGTCCGCCGAAGCCGCCTGAACAAGTCGCTCCTCACATCGAGGACTTCCAGTCGGGTCCCTCCGCCGAGCGCGTCTTCCGGGTCCACGTTCCCGCCTTGGCCTAACGTTGTCGGCGCGCTCGGTCGCCTCCCCTCGGACTCATTCACGGCAGTTCGCACGGAATTAACATGTAGTTCACCGGGTCGAAACTCTACGTGGCTAACTTGCGCTGGCTTCGTATCGATTTAACATCGGCTTAAATCGCCAGAAAGCTGCCGACGGTACGGTCCGGCATCGGGTCTTCGTGATGAAGTCCAGGCCGGGGCGGCCGAGACAACACGGAGGAGACACCTCGAATGAACCCACGCAAGACCAGATCCATCAGCTCTGCGGCCTGTGCCATCCTCGCGGCATTGTTCGTGTGCCCCGTTGCATTCGCCGGGGACGAAGGAACCGGCAAGCCGGTCCCGTCACCCGCCGCGCCCGGCACGCCCGCCGCGACCGTGGAAGATCAACTGCGACGTCAGACAGAACTCCTCGAGAGACTCGAGCGCCTCGTCGTTGCCCAGCAGGAACGAATCGATCGCCTGGAGGCTGAAATGGCAGGCCGCACTGCCGAGGCCGTGACGGCGCTCGGACCCGCATCGCCTGGCGCCATCTCGACGCCGGTTTCGGCCTCGATCGAGTCGTCCTCGGCCGGAGCACCGGCGGCAGGCGCGGACGAAGACGCCCTCTCGAAGCGGCTCGAGGAGGTCGAAAAACGATTCGGCAACATCAAGTTCTCGGGCGACATCCGATTCCGGTACGAGGGCTTCTACAACCAGGGCTTCGACTCGCCTGTCGACGTCGACGCCCGCAATCGTTACCGGATCCGAGTCCGCGCAGGCATCACCGGAAAGATCGACAATCACTTCGATTGGGGCCTCCGCCTGACGACGGGCTCGTTCACGGACCCGATCTCGTCGAATCAGTCGCTGACCGACTTCTACGAGCGCAAGCCAATCGCAATCGACCGCGCGTTCCTCCACTTCACGACCGACTCTAAGCCCGTGAACCTCGACATTCACGCTGGGAAGTTCGAGCCGACGTGGAAGAAGACGGCCTTCACATTTGACAACGATCTTCAGGTTGAGGGCCTTTCGGAACGGTTGAAGTTCAAGGTCAGTGACGACGATCCGCTCCGGTCAGTGACTCTGACCGCCTGGCAGCTTCCGTACCGGGAGCGTTCGGTTGGCGCCGACGCATTCATCTTCGGCGGGCAGATTCTCACCGACTGGACGTGGTCGAAGAACTGGTCGTCGACGCTCTCGGGGACCTTCCACGACTTCGAACAGATCAACGTCGTTCCGCCGGCAGTCGGCGGCAGCCCGACTATAGTCAACAGCGTGATCGAATACGGAACGACGAACACGGTCGTTCGCAATCCGTTCACCGACGTCCTCGAATACCGGTCGGACTTCCGCGTGATCAACGTGCTCGGCGAGCTGACCTACAAGGGAATTCACCCGCGCTTTCCCCTGCTCTTCTCGGTCGAGTGGCTCCGCAACACGAGCGCATTCAACAACGAGAAGGATGGTGGTCACGCATATGTCATCCTCGGACAGCGCAAGCAGCAGGGCGACTGGTACTTCGACTACGGCTTCATGAAGGCCGAGCGCGAAGTCTTCCCGTCGGTGTTCATGGAGAGCGACGTGCTCCAGACGAATTCCGTGAATCACTGGACTACGGCTGCCTATATGATTCGCAAGAACATCGAGTTGTCGGGCCGGTACTTTTTTGAACGGCGCCTTCAGACGCTGTCGCCTGAGAATCGCTGGCTGAACCGTTTCCAGCTCGACATGGTGTACTCGTTCTAGCAGGCAGGAACCCGGGACCGGCAACGGCCGGTCCCATCGACGACCGAATGGAGAACCTTCCAATGGACGATCACTCCGCGACACTCCAACCCGCTTCCGCACCCGCCGAGGACGACGTGATCGTCACTCCGACGAGTCCGCCCCGGCCCCGCGCGGGCCGGACAGGAACTCTCGACGAGGTCCTGTCCGGGACGTCAACGAAGTTCTCCGTCGAAAGGGCGAACTTCTACTATGGGGCGAAGCAGGCTCTCTTCGACATCTCGATCAACCTTCCGAAGGGAAAGGTAACCGCTTTCATCGGGCCCTCCGGGTGCGGAAAGTCGACACTCCTGCGCTGCTTCAACCGGATGAACGACACGATCCCGGGAACACGGGTGACGGGAAAGATCGCGCTCGACGGACGCGACATCTACGCACCGAGAACGGACGTGGTTGGATTGCGGCGAAGCGTCGGAATGGTCTTTCAGAAATCGAATCCGTTTCCGAAGTCCATCTACGACAATGCCGCCTATGGAGTCCGCATCAACCGGATGCACACGTCGAAGTCGGACCTCGACGATCGCGTCGAGCGCGCGTTGCGGGGTGCGGCGCTCTGGGAAGAGGTGAAGGACCGACTGAAGGACTCCGCGCTCGGACTTTCCGGGGGGCAGCAACAGCGCCTGTGCATCGCGCGAGCGCTTGCCGTGGAACCAGAGGTCATCCTCATGGACGAGCCGTGCTCGGCACTCGACCCCATCGCCACGCAGAAGATCGAAGAGCTGATCGTGGAGCTCAAGGGCGACTACACGATCATCATCGTGACCCACAACATGCAGCAGGCAGCGCGGGTTTCTGAGCTCACGGCGTTCTTCTGGCTCGGAAAGCTGATCGAATACAACCCGACCGAACGAATCTTCACGAACCCCGACGAACAGATGACGGAAGACTACGTCACAGGGCGGTTCGGCTAACGACAGCACCTGCGAGGAACCTCAATGCACAGACCGATCGATCCCGACATTCACAAGCTCCGCGACAAGATCCTCATGATGGGTGGCGCCGCGGAGAATGCCATCGCGCGTGCGACGCAGGCGCTCGTCGAGCGTGACTCGTCGATAGCGGATCAGGTCATCAGGGACGACGACCGTATCGACCAGCTCGAGCTCGAGCTCGACGAGGCCTGCATCGAAACGCTGGTCCTGCAGCAGCCCGCCGCCTCGGACCTGCGATTCGTCGTCGGTGTGGCAAAAGCTGCTCCAAACATCGAGCGCATCGCGGATCACGCGGTCAATATCTGCAAGCACGTCATAAAGCTCAACAACGAGCCGCAGCTCAAGGCCTACGTCGACATCCCGAAAATGAGCGCGATCGTTCAGGAAATGCTCGTGGCGGGGCTCGACGCTTTCACGAGCGTCGATCCGGACCGCGCTTGGGACGTCATTCGACGTGACGACGAGGTCGACGAGCTTCACCGCAAGGTGATGAAGGACCTGACGGCCTGCATGATGGACGATCCGGCATCCGTGCCGCGCGCCGTCGAGTTGATGTTCGTGAGCAAGCACCTCGAGCGAATTGCCGACTACGTGACGAACCTTTGTGAGCTGGTCGTCTACATCAAGCGCGGAAACGTGATCAAACACGTCATCGAGGAATAACCATGGGCCCTTCGGGATCCGTTCGACGCCGAATCCTCATCATCGAAGACGACGAGGACATCGCCAACTCAATAAAGTACAACCTCGAGCGCGAGGGCACGTTCGAGGTTCGCATTGCCAACACGGGTGAAGAAGGCCTCAAGGAAATCACCCGAATGGCTCCGGCACTGGTCCTTCTCGACGTCAACCTGCCATTGATGAGCGGATTCGAGCTCTGCCGCCGCCTGCGGCGCGACGAAGAGACGGCTCGCATACCGGTTCTCGTGCTGACCGCCAGGACGGACGAGAGCGACCGGGTGCTCGGTCTTCAGCTCGGGGCCGACGATTACGTGGTGAAACCGTTCTCGATGCGCGAGCTCGTCGCGCGTATCCACGCGGTCCTGCGCCGCACCGAGGGAGAGGCCGCGCTCTCGCCGACTTACGAGGACGAGCATCTGTTCATCGACTACGACAACTTCATCGTCCAGGTCGACGGTGAGGTCGTCCGCTTGACGCGAAAGGAATTCGCGCTACTGCGCCTGCTCTCCGAGGCACGCGGACGCGTGTTGACGCGAGACTACCTGCTCGATCGGGTCTGGGGGCTCGATTACTACGGCGAGTCGCGCACGCTCGACGTGCACATTCGGCGCGTTCGAAAGAAATTGAACCTCGAGGCCTACATCGAGACGGTCATCGGTGTTGGTTACCGATTCGTCGGGCAGACGGCCGATTCCAAAACGGAGCCTCGACCACAGGAGTCGGGAGCGCGTGGCTAGTCACCCAGGAACGCGCGCAGAGCGGCGAATTCAATGACCGGCGATCCCAGTTCACTCTTGCAGTTCATTCTGCGGCGCGGCGAGACAGTTCCCGAGGCGGGGACCGCAACGGACGCCCAGCACGCAATGGATCAAACAAGCCAATTGATGGAAGCGATTCTCGATGGCATGCAGGAGGGCCTCGTTGCGATCGACAGCAACACCGAGGTCATTCTGTACAACAGCGCTGCCTCGCGAATCTTCGAGCTTCCGCCGCGCGTCCCCCTTCCCCGTCCTCGTCTGATCGAGATCACCCGCGACCCGGAGATAAACGATGCGTTTCGCTCCGTGCTCAAGTCAGGAATCCCCGAGCAGCGCCGCGTGGAAGTACGGCGGCGCGACAGCCGGATCTTTGCGCTGAACGTGAATCCGATCGGACCGGGCAGTCTCGAATCGTCGAAGACCGGTGCGGCAGGAGTGTTCTTCGACATCACGGAGCTCGAGCGGCTCGAACGCATCCGGCGCGACTTCTTCGCGAACCTCTCGCACGAGCTGCGGACGCCGCTGACGGCGGTGCTTGCGTACATCGAGACCCTCCTCGACGGGGCGATCGACGACCCGCAGAACAACGTGCGCTTTCTGAACATCGTGCAGAAGCACGCGCTGCGAATGCAGGCTCTCGTCCAGGACATCACGGATCTCTCGATGATCGAGTCCGGCGAAGTCACGCTTCACATCGAGGTTCACGACCTGGCGCAGATTGTCGACGAGATGCTGGTTCTGGCCGGTGCCCGTGCGGAGACGGCCGAGGTAACGCTCGTCAATCGCGTCCAGCGTGGTTTCCGCGTCTGCGCGGACCGATACCGGCTCGAGCAGATTCTCAACAACCTCCTCGATAATGCGATCAAGTTCAACCGGACCGGAGGGAGGGTCGAGATCCTCGCAGAAAGGAACGAGGCCGGTGCCTCGGTCATACACGTTCGCGACAACGGCACGGGTGTGTCGAAGACCGATCTGCCGCGCGTCTTCGAGAGGTTCTTCCGTGCAGACCGCTCGCGCTCGCGCGACGCCGGCGGCTCGGGTCTCGGACTTGCGATCGTCAAGCATCTTGCTCGAGCCCACGGCGGCTCGATCACCGTCGAAAGCGAGCAGATGAAGGGTTCGACGTTTACCGTCGAGCTTCCGAACTGCGAATCTTGCCAGTGAGTGTTCCGTGTTTCGCCGATGTGTCCTGTCGCGAGAATTTAACGCCAGGGCCTGACTCCGGCGCGTAGGCCGAAGATCTATCTTTGCAGCACTTCGGGTGGAGTCATGACTTTCGGGTGGGTACCTGCAGCCGCACTGCGGTCACGAACATGTCACAGCGATGTCACATGACGTTCACACGATCCCGATAGCGTCTTGCGTTGGTTTGGACACGAATCAGTCGAAAAGGAGAATTCGGACATGCGCCTGAAATCAAGGCTACTCACAACGGGAATGCTCTCATTGGCACTGCTCGCCGGAGCCTGCGGAGGAGCGAGCGACGGGCCAGTCAAGCCGGGGGGCGAATCCAACTCGGGCGGTCTCGCGATTCAGGGCGCCGGAGCCACGTTCCCCTACCCTCTCTATTCGAAGTGGATCTCGGAATACAACAAGAAGAACCCGGCGCTGAAGATCGATTATCAATCGATCGGATCCGGCGGCGGCATCAAGCAGATCACGGAGCGCACGGTGGATTTCGGGGCAACGGACGCGCCGATGAATGACGAGCAGCTCAAGGCCGCACCGAAAGAGATCCTGCATATTCCGACCGTGCTCGGCGCCGTAGTCGTCACGTACAACCTACCGGAAGCAAAGAGCCCGATTCAGTTGGACGGCCCGACAGTCGCCGCGATCTTCATGGGAGAGATCAAGAAGTGGAATGACCCGAAAATCGCCGCGATGAACGAAGGAGCGGCACTTCCCGACAAGGATATCGCGGTGGTGCACCGGTCGGACGGCAGCGGGACGACCGCCATTTTCGTCGACTACATGGCGAAGGTCAGCCCCGAGTGGAAGGACAAGGTCGGCGTTGGGACCTCCGTGAACTGGCCGACGGGAATCGGCGGCAAGGGCAACGAAGGCGTGTCCGGTTCGGTGAAGCAGACGCCGGGATCGATTGGATACGTCGAGTTGATCTACGCCAAACAGAACAATCTGTCGGTCGCGTCGATCAAGAACTCGGCCGGGAAGTTCGTGACTCCGTCGCTCGAGTCCGTTACAGCGGCTGCGGCAGGTGTCGCCGCTCGTATCCCGGATGATCTCCGTGTCTCGGTGACGAACGCGGACGGCGAGGCATCGTATCCGATTTCGGGTTTCACGTACCTGCTTGTCTACAAGGACCAGGACGACGCGACGAAGGCCAAGGCACTCGTCGAGTTCATCTGGTGGGCCCTTTCCGAAGGCGAGAAAATGGCGGCGGATCTCGGATATTCGGCACTGCCGCCCGAAGTCCTCACCAAAGCCCAGGCCAAGGTCCGGTTGATCAACGTCGGTGGCAAGACGTTCGTCCCGTAATCCTGTATCCGACGACCGCGCGTGACCTCAACTGGCCACGCGCGGTCGCCACATCGGCGTAAATCTCATGGACACACCGGCAGAGCAGACTTCGGCTCCATTGACGATCCTCGAACGCCTCCGGCCGTCGCATCTTGGCGATTTCCTGTTCCGGGCGGTCACACTCGCGTTCGCATCGCTCGTCCTCGTGCTCATCGTGGCGATGTTGTTCGAGATGATCCAGAACTCGATGCTGTCGTTTCAGAAGTTCGGGTTCGGATTCATCACGGCAACGGTCTGGGATCCGCCGGCTCGGGAGTTTGGCGCTCTGCCATTCGTGTACGGAACGATCGTTACCTCGATCCTCGCTTTGATCCTTGCGGTTCCGATCAGTATTGCGGTCGCTGTTTTCGTCACCTATCAGGCGCCGATGGCGATTCGGCGGCCCGTCATATCGCTCGTCGAGTTGCTGGCTGCGATTCCGAGTGTGGCGTATGGGCTCTGGGGAATATTCGTACTCGTTCCCTTCATGCGTGAGACGGTCAATCCCGTCCTCAGGTCGACACTCGGGTTCACTCCCCTTTTCGACGGACCCAGCTTCGGACTGGGAACGCTGACGGCCGGCGTGATTCTCGCCATCATGGTGACGCCAATCATCACGACCGTCTCACGAGACGTCCTGGCTGCGGTGCCGCAGCATCAGCGTGACGGCGCACTTGCCCTCGGGGCGACGCAATGGGAAGCGATACGAGTGGTTTTCACGTATGCGCTGCCTGGCATAGTCGGTGCGATCATTCTCGGTTTGGCACGCGCTATCGGTGAAACGATGGCGGTCACGATGGTCATCGGCAACCGCCCGGACATCACGGTTTCGCTGTTCTCTCCGTCGTACACGATGGCTAGCGTGATCGCGAACGAGTTCACCGAAGCCACCGAGCAGATCTACCTGCACGCACTCATCGAGATTGGAGTGCTGCTCTTCGCGGTGAGTTTCGTCGTCCGCGCTGCGGCGCAGCTTCTCGTGCGATATGCCACGCGCGGCCGCAACATCGGGAGGGAGGGCTAGGTCATGTCATCAATTGCTCGACCCGTTGCCCGCGGCGTCGGATTTCGGCTCGGCCTCGATGCCGTTGCCCGATTCGTGACGGCTGGCGCGTCGCTTCTGGTGATTGCCGTGCTGGTCATCATCCTCGGATACATGCTGTATCGGGGTATCGGCGCCATCAACCTCTCGTTTTTCACCGACCTCCCGAAGCCGGTCGGCGAACCGGGTGGCGGCATCGCCAACGCAATCATCGGTTCGGCCATCATGCTCGTCGTGGCCATTCTGCTTTCGCTCCCGATCGGTGTTCTCGCAGCGATCTACCTTTCGGAGTTCGGCCACGGCTGGTTTGCACAGACACTTCGGTTCCTGACGGATGTCCTGGCCGGTATTCCGTCGATCGTCGTGGGGATCTTTGCGTACACGCTCATCGTCATTCCGATGCGCAGTTTTTCAGGTTGGGCCGGCGGCGTTGCACTCGCCATCATCATGCTTCCGGTCATCATTCGAACGACCGAAGAGATGCTCCGACTGGTTCCGCAATCGTTGCGTGACGGGGGCCTGGCCGTCGGAGCTCCGAAGTGGCGCGTTACCGTCGACATCGTGCTTGCCTCATCAGTCAGCGGAATCGCGACGGGTACGCTTCTCGCCATCTCACGTGCGCTCGGTGAAACGGCGCCGCTGCTCTTCACGGCTCTCGGCAGCTCGTTGTGGACAACGAACCTCGATCGCCCGATGGCCTCGATGCCCGTGCAGATCTACACCTACGCCATCTCGCCTTATGATGAGTGGCACCAGAAGGCGTGGGCGGCGGCATTCACGCTGGTCGCGATCATCTTCGTCCTGAACGTCGTCGTAAGGTTCCTGACGCGCAGCAAACACGGGTAGTCGTCACGACCGTCCGCTCGGTGATGCTCCGCTGCTATACTCGCGGCCGTGTTGACGTTCTCAACCGCGGGTGAATCGCACGGACGCGCCCTCGTCACCATCGTCGAGGGTATGCCGGCCGGAGTTCCGATCGATCCCGCGGCCATCAACCATCAGCTGTGGCGGCGGCAGCAGGGATACGGTCGCGGCGGCCGGATGAAGATCGAGCGCGACGCCGTCGAGATCCTGTCTGGCGTGCGTCACGGCGAGACACTCGGCTCGCCGATCGCCCTCTACATCGAAAACCGCGATCATCAGAACTGGCTCGACGTGATGGCGGCCGAGCCTCGCGAGGTTCCGGACGACAGAGCGCGGCGGGTCACTCGTCCCCGGCCCGGCCACGCGGATCTCGCAGGCGGGCTCAAATACGACCGCCACGACCTGCGCGACATCCTCGAGAGGGCGAGTGCGAGAGAGACCGCGGCGCGCGTTGCCGCAGGCGCCATTGCGCGGCAGCTACTCGCGACATTCGACATCGCGGTGGCGAGCCACGTAATCGCCCTCGGATCGGTGCCCGCAACGACTGACTCCGAACCGGTTCAGTGGGAAGCCATCGCTGCGATCGGTGACGACCGGCCGCTCCGATGCGCCGACACGGAGGTGGAGGCGCTCATGGTCGCGGCCGTCGACGACGCCCGCCGCGCCGGTGACACGCTCGGCGGAGTATTCGAAGTTGTTGTTCGCGGATTGCCACCCGGGCTCGGATCGCATACCAGCTGGACAACGAAACTCGACGGTCGGCTCGCGCAGGCTGTCATGTCGATTCACGCCGTGAAGGGCGTCGAGATCGGAACCGCGGTCACCGCCGCGCGACTGCCCGGATCAGCAGTTCACGACGAGATCACCTACACCAGGGCCGCGGCCGGATTCGGACGGACGTCGAATCGCGCGGGCGGCCTCGAGGGTGGCGTGACTTCCGGCGAGGAACTCCGCGTTCGCGGTTACCTCAAGCCGATCGCGACGCTCCGAACCCGATTGCGCTCCGTCGACATCGAGACGAAGGAGCCTTCGGATGCTGCATTCGAGCGTTCCGACGTCACGGCAGTCCCAGCAGCCGGCGTCATCGGTGAGGCGATGGTCGCGATGGTCGTTGCATCTGCCATGCGAGAGAAGTTCGGCGGCGATTCACTGTCCGAGATGCGACGGAATTTCGACGGCTACCGCGCCCAGATTTCGCGGTACTGAGGCGATCCCATGAGCGACGACGACCTGAAATCCCGTATCTCCGCTGTCGAGGAGGAACTGCGCGAGTTGCAGCTTTCGATCGATACAACGCGCACGCATGGCCTCGTGTATTATTCCCTGTTGGTCGTCATTCTGTTCGTTGGCTTCGCCATCGGCTATGCGACCCATACGCTGTTTGGAGTGGTGTTGACGGCAGCCGGGCTGGCGCTCGTGGCGTGGCGTGAAGTCGGCCATTACCGTGAGCGCGTCGCCGCAATCGACGCCATGATCGTCGAGAAGCGGCGGGAGCGTCAGTCGATCGATGAACAACTGAGAGGGAGTGACAAAGCGGGATGATTCGCGAGATTCGAAAATACGGAGACCCGGTCCTGGCTCAAACGGCCGAGCCGGTCACGGAGTTCGACGACAAGCTCAAGAAGCTCGTCAACGACATGTTCGAGACGATGTACGCGGCGCCCGGTGTCGGCCTCGCCGCGCCGCAGGTCGGCATATCGAAGCGCCTGTTCGTCATGGACTGCTCGACGAAGGAAGGTGTTCAGGAGCGGGTCGCACTGATCAATCCCGAGATCGTCATGACGGAGGGCCGGCAGATTGGCGACGAGGGCTGTCTGAGTTTCCCCGGGATATATTTTCAGGTCGAGCGCGCCCAGCGCGTCGTCGCGCGGGCCCGGAACGTGAAGGGCGAGTGGTTCGAGATCGATACGATGGACCTGCCGGCTCGGTGCATACTGCATGAGAACGATCATTTGAACGGGATCGTGTTCATAAATCACCTGAGCGCGCTCAAGCGCGATCTCGTCAAGCGGAAGATCCGGAAACGAATCAAGGCCGGCGACTGGTAGGGGTTGTGACTTGACGCCGCAGGTTGCTTCGGGGCGCCGGCTGACGGTACGTGAGAACGAGCTCCGTACGGCCCAGAGCCCGGGGCGCAGCGATGGCCTTTACCCAGTATCGAGTCGGCTGGACACGGGCTGTTGTGTCGTGGCCGTGCGATTCCCGTCCAGTGGCGGGTCCGCACGTCCGGCCGCTCGCTATGCTCGCGGTTCCGGGTCGGCCTGCGGCCGACGGGGACCGCTCTCCCGA
>CAZXLQ010000087.1:0-17158 GCA_964641945.1 uncultured Clostridia bacterium | reverse complement strand
TAGCCGTGGGTCGCGGGGGCGAGTGCAACGAGCACACGCGACCCGCGGTACCGCCACCAGTGTCGGTCCGACCGCGGAGCGGTCGCATCGTGAGTCCCAGAGAAAACGTGCGTCGCAGGCGATGGCTGACCCGGGCAACACACACAAGCCGAGTACACCATATCGTCGATCGCCGCACAGGATCGTATGATTCGCGTCACGAGGCGCGAAGTCCGCTACCGCGAATTGCGCGAAAAAGGCCAATGAAACGGCAAATTCGCCGTCGTCGACTCTGTGGCCCGATGCTTGCACCAGCGTTTGGTGAAACGCGGTCAAGTTTGGCCTGACGACGGAGGAAGCGACACAATGAAACTCTTTGGCGAAATCACCCTGAAGACGGCTGTTCGAATCACTTCGGTCTCCGCGCTAGCCGCGGTGATCGGGCTTGGCGCGGGCCTCGCGCCGGCGTCGGCGCAATCCTCGCGGAAGTACCGCGACGTGAGTCCGTATGGCAACAACCGGAGCGTGAACACGAGCCGGGGCGACCTTCAGCGACTCGCCATCATCAACGGCTACTCCGAGGGTTACGAAGAAGGGCTTCGCGCTCGCCGCGATCGCCGCAATTCGGACTTCCGCCGAACGTCGCCGTACCGTAACGGGAAGAGCGGCTACAACCGCAGCTGGAACTCGGAGCGAGACTACCAGACGTGGTTCCGCCAGGGTTTCGAGAAGGGCTTCAACGACGCCTTCTACGGTCGTGCGCGAAACCGCGGGTATGACCGCGGCAACGGTGGCAGCTACAACGGCGGCGCCTACGGCAACAACGGCGGGTACTACGGCAACAGCGGCGGGTACTACGGCAACAGCGGCGGATACTACGGCGGCAATGGCGGCTACTACGGCAACAGCGGGAACTACGGATACAGCAATGGCCGTGGCGACCTGTCGCAGCAGGAAGTCGCGCAGCGTGCGGGCCAGAACGGCTACTACGCCGGCTACCAGCGCGGCGCCTACGATGCCCAGCAACGCAACCGGTCCAATCCGCAGGGGCACGGCGCGTATCAGTTCGGCTTCGACGGCTACGATCGCGAGTGGGGTTCGGCGCAGACGTACCAGCAGGCCTATCGAAGGGCGTTCGTGAGCGGCTACCACGACGGCTTCGCGCGTCGAGCGAATGGTTACGACTCGTATCGTCGCCGGCCGTAACGACCAAGCTCATCCTCGCGCGACGAAGCGCGAGCGCGCGAACGGCGCGGCACCGAGTAGATCGGTGCCGCGCCGTTCTGCATCCAGTGGCCACGCTCGACTCAGAAATCGGGAGCGATGGCGATCGGGTCGACGTCGTAATTGAGCATCCGGCGGTCCCGCGTCGACCCGGCCGCCATCGCTCCCGGTCACGATCCGATCTCATCGTCGAGACACGCCCTCGAGACCGTGAGACGGACTCGCAAGCCGGTCCGTCAGACGTCCATGATGCGAATCGGCGCGCCGTGACAGGGGATTTGTCGCACCACCCGGAAATCCGCTCCCAGAGCCATTCTTCGGGCGACGACCCGGAAACCCGCTCCAGGAGCGGCTTTTCGGTCATCAGGCTGCTGGCGAGATCGAAACTGGGACGACGAGGCCTGGCCGTTCCGACGCCCATTCACGCACGTCCGGTCGCCCCGAAAGCCGCTCCTGGAGCCGTTCTCCGCCGATCGATGGCTTTCGACCGCGCAGTTGTCGCACTCGGGGCAAAAAAAAGTTGACAACGATTTGGACAGTCTCTATACACAACAACATATTGTGTAGGTTTACGCCTTGTACACAAGAAAGCCAGATGTACAGCATCTTGTGGATGGGGCCTACAAAGACACCAAAGGAGAACGACGCGATGGCAACGAAGGCACCTGCGAAAGCAGCTCCGAAGAAAGCGGCGGCGAAGGCCGCTCCGAAGAAAGTAGCGGCAAAGGCTGCTCCGAAGAAGGCCGCGGCCAAGGCCGCCCCGAAGAAGGCTGCGGCGAAGGCTGCACCGAAGAAGGCCGCGGCGAAGGCCGCTCCGAAGAAGGCTGCAGCGAAGGCTGCACCGAAGAAGGCTGCTCCGAAGAAGGCCGCCGCCAAGCCGGCCGCGAAGAAGGCCGCTCCGAAGAAAGCTGCCGCCAAGCCGGCTGCGAAGAAAAGCTAGTCTTTCTTTCGCACAACGGGGAACATGAATGGGGAGACAGGCGACTGTCTCCCCATTTTCCTGTATACGTAGGCGCGTGGAATTCGACGAACGACCCTGGGGAAACTATCTCGTGCTCGATGAGGGCCCGGGCTACAAGGTCAAACGCATCGTCGTACACGCCGGACGGCGGCTCAGCCTCCAGCGGCATCGTCGTCGACGAGAGCACTGGATCGTCATCGCTGGCGTCGCGCGGGTCACGCACGGCGATGCGATCGAAGATCTGCAGCCGACCGAGAGCATCGATATTCCCGTAGGGTTGCTTCATCGCATCGAGAACCCGGGAGCCGAACCTCTCGTGATCGTCGAAGTGCAGCACGGAGACTATCTCGGCGAAGACGACATCGAGCGTGTGGCCGATGACTTCGGTCGCACGTGAGCTCCGCTGCCTATCTGCGCAGTCGCTCGTAGATGGCCATCTCTTCCGCGGCGTCTTCGTACCGCTCGAGCTTTCGGTACACGAGCGCGAGCGTGCGATGCGCTTCGGCGAACGTCGGATCGAGCGTCAGCGACGTCAGGAATGCCCGCTCGGCCCTGACGTAGTCGGCGCGATCCTGTGACCGGTCGCCCGCGATCAGCTCGAGTTGCCCGAGCTCGAAGAACCCGAGCGGGTCGCCCGGACTCGATTCGACGTAACGCTCGAGCGGATCGCGCGCGTCGTCGTATCGGCCGGCGTCTCGAAGCGCTCGGCCGTAGTGCAACTGAAACGCCGGGAGGCCGGCGACGAAGTCGGGGTCCCGACGAGAGGCCTCGAACTCGACGAGTGCCGCCGAGGCATTGCCCGAGAAGTGCAGTGCGAGCCCGTAAAGGTGGTGGGCGCGCGCGTGGTCCGGGGAAGCAACTGTGGCGCGTCGCAGGTGGTCCAGCGCGCCGTCTACGTTGCCCTTTTCGAGAAAGTACTTCCCCAGGTTGAGATTCGTCGCGAGATCGGCGGGATCGAGCTGTACGGCACGTTGCCAGGCGGCCAGTGCCTCTTCGTCGCGTCCCGACGCCGCGAGCAGTTCGCCGAGAATCGACCGGCCCCGCGCCGTTTCCTTCATCCGGATCGATTCCTCGACGAAGCGCCAGCCGCGCCGCGTCTCGGAACGCGCGATTGCACTGATTGCCATGTCGCAGAGCATTTCGGGAGTGCAACCGGGTGCGTAACCCGCCAGCGGCGTGGCGTGGGCGTCGAGCGCCTCGAGGTTCGCCGACTCGGTCGCATCATTGGCGACGCCGACACGGAGCGGCGCGAGGAACTCGATGCGCGCGTTGTCGTCGGTGTTCAACGGCGCCGACGCGATGAATCGTCGCACGCCATCCGGGGTCAGATAGAGTCGCGAGAGTAGCGTTTCGACCGACCGGATTCGAACGTCGGCGAGGCGGTCTCGAATCGGACCGGGATTGTCGATCTGGGATCGAATCCGCGAGACGTCGAGCGTGAAGGGCTCGAGCGCCCCGAGCAGGATCAGGTCGCCGCTTGCGCCCCGGAAGACGTAGACCTCAGGAAACGCGGAGGCAAAGGTCGCGAGCAGCGTGGCGACTTCGGTTGGCTGCATCTCGTAGATCTGCAGCCACTGACAGAAGACGCCTCCCGGCGACAGGCATCGCGCGCCAGATGCGAAATACTCGCGGGTGAAGAGATTCGCGACGCCCGTGAGCCATGGGTTCGACGGCTCGGACACGATGACGTCGAACCGTCGATCCGTGGCGGCAAGCAGGTTGCGGCCGTCGTTGATGAGCAGTTCGGTTCGGGGATCCTGGAGGGGACGCCCGTTGACGCCCTCGAAGAAGGTTGAAGCCTCGACGACGGCGGGTTCCAGTTCGACGGCGGTAACGCGATCGATCGGATACGCGAGCGCCGCGCCCACACTGACGCCGCTGCCCCAGCCGATGACCAGCGCGGTCGACGCGTCCGGACGCACGAGTAGCGGCAGATGGGCGACGAGTGCCTGCGTCGGAAGGTCGCCGGCCGTCGTGGCGTCGGGCTTGCCGTTGACCTTCAGTACGTAATGTCCGAACTGGAACTGCACGGCAACGGTTGCCGACACGCCGTCACGGTAGAAGACGGTCTCGCCGTCTCCACCGCCGAGGTAGTGATTCAGGAACTCGGCGCGCGTCGCCGCCTTCAGCGTCGGTGCGTATCGATAGACCCCGCTCGCCATGACCGCAGGATCCCACCTCGGGCGCAATGGCGCCGCAAGCAGCGCCGCCACGAGCAGCACCGCGGCGATAGCCGTCCGGACCGCTCGCGACATCGCACCCGTCGTGTACGCAAGCGCAGCCGCAGCGGCGAGGTTCAGGACGATCGCGGAGACAATGGCGCCTTCGACACCAAGCCACGGGATAAGCACGAAACCGGAAGCGAACGCTCCGGCAATTGCGCCGAGAGTGTTCACCGAATAGAGCGCACCGACGGTCCTGCCTATCGCGTGGACGTGGCCTGCGGCAGCGCGCACCGCGAGCGGGAAGACCGCGCCGAGCAGGGTCGTCGGAACGAGCATCACGAGCGCGGCGATGAGGAGCCGGGTACCGAGCAGCAGCGCCGCGGGCGAGGACTCGAACTGGCGGTGCAGCACGAGGAACAGGTAGGGCAGCTCGCGGATGAGGAAGAGGCCGCCGAACGCCGAGACGCCGACGGCGGCCTCGACAACCGAGAGCACCAGCAGCGGCCGTCGCGCACGGTCGGCCAGCCACGTGCCGAGGCCCGCTCCGAAAGCGAGCCCGACGAGGAACGTCGTCAGCATGATCGTGAACGCGTAGACGGATGAACCGAGCACCAGCGACAACGCGCGCGTCCACGCGACTTCGTAGACGAGGGCCGCGACGCCCGACACGCCGAAAGCGGCAAAGAGCGCGACGGTGGCCGGCCGCCCGAGGACTCCCGGTCGAGGCTGGTCGTCGGGAGAGTCGGCTGAAGTACTGTCGGCGACCTCACGGCGGTCCATGGCGTAGGCGATCGCGCCGGCGACGAGGTTCAAGAGTGCCGCGACGGCCGTCGTACCCGTCATTCCGATGGATGGAATGAGCAACAACCCGGCCGACGACGCCCCAAGGACCGCCCCGACCGTGTTCACGGTATAGAGCATCCCCACGTCGCGGCCGACCGCTTCGGCCCGGCGCGCAACCACCCGGCTCAGCACCGGAAGCGTCGCGCCCATTAGTATGGTCGGTGCGGCGAGGACTGCCCCGGCAAGCGCAAATCGCACGAGGCTCAGCGTAAAGAACGAGAGACCCGCAGCGCGCCAGAGAGGCTGGTACACCGCCGGCAGCAACGAAAAGAGGAACGGGATGGCGAGCCCGTAGAGTCCGATGGCCAACTCGAGCCACGCGTAGAGTCGAAGTGGGCGTCTGGCGCGATCCGCCCAGCGGCCGCCGGTCAGGCTGCCGAACGCGAGGCCTCCCATGAACACGGCGAGCACCGTCGAGACGGCGAGCGTTGTCGCGCCGAAGATCAGCGTCAACTCGCGCATCCACACGACCTGGTAGATGAGCCCGCTCGTCCCCGACGCAAGGAAACACGCCAGAGGGGCGATCGGAAAACCAACTTGCGCGCGAGGCGGGCGTCGATCCGAGCGAGCCGGCGCCTGAGTGCGGATTCGACGGCTCATGGACTGACTAAGCCCTCCTCACTCGACGCCGGCAAGTCGCGCGGTCGTTACCAGTTCTCCCGGACCAGCTTCGGGAAGTCCGTGAATGCGGTCAGCGTTCTTCGTCCGAGCGCAACTAGCAGCAATTCGAAACCGGCCCAGCCGAAGTACAACCACGTCATCCCGACCTTTAGACCGTGCGAGAAGCCCTCGATGCGAGACGCTTCGGTGCCGATCCATTCAGCCAGCGCTCCTGAGAACTCGTTGACTCCGGCCGAACCCGGAGGAGGCGCCTCGAGACCCGAGAAGACGAACTGCACGGCCCACAGTGCAAAGATCACGAGCGCTTCCCACCATCCGAACCTCATGTTCGACAGCAGCACGACTCCAAGAAACGACTGTCCGATCGTCAGGATGATCTCGAGTCGCTGGTGATCGTCGAACGGGATCGACGCGAAACCGCCGCGCGAGTAGGCGTACACGAGCGGAAGCATGGCCACGAGCATCGTCCATTGGTTGATGTTCGAGCTGACCATGTTCATCAGCGCCATCGGTGCCGCGTGGACCTTCTTCGCCCAGTAGAAGGCCGAGACCTTCTCGGGGAACTCGGAAAGGAAAGGGGAAACCCACTGCACGAAGACGAACTGCGAAATGCCGATCGTGATTGCGATGCCGAGCATCGATTCGAGGAAGGGCAGCGCCACGAAGTAGAGAATGATCGCGCCGGTCAGAAACAGGCTGATGATGATCGAGTTCCGGATGTAGGGCTTCTGACTGAGGATCGCACGGGGAATGCGCTCGATCTCGTCGAGCTTCTCGTCGCTTTGGGGCGGGATCTTGTTCAGTACGATGAGGTAGATCGCATAGAGGATCGTCAGGACGATCGCGTCGTACCAATCGAGCGAAGCCTTGTACCAGATGAACATGAAATAGACGATCGGCGGCAGCAGCGCCACGACTTCGATCGCGTGTTCGCGCTCGAGCGCGATTCCGTCCAAATGGGTCTTGAACTTCCGCCGGTGGAAATACGCGGCGACTCCGTAGATCATCGGCCAACCGAGGCCGACGAGGAGACGCAGGCTTCCGGTGAAGTTCGCGGTCATTAGATGGATCTTGTTGGGATCCTGACCGGCCTGATAGGAGATCACGGCCTCAACGGCAAATTCCGGGAGCGTTTGCAGCCACGCGAGAATCGCAAGCGCCAGTCCCTGGGAGATCAGGAACTGCGCGGCTTCAGCACCCCATGCGATGAGCACGGCCGAGCCGAGCACTGCAGGAAAAGTCCAGATCGCGGACCACGCGCTGCCAACGGCAACTTCAGCGGCAAGAAACGGCTTCGAGGCGAGCTTGGCCGCCAGGGCGATGATCGATTTCACGAATCTCTCCTGTGAAGGTCGGGAAAAACCCGCCGATGATACCATGCAGGCCGGACGGGGCTCGCTGCGGGCAGCCGGGTGCGCGGCTCGATCCGTCTCCTTGTCGGGCGTCGAAATGCACTGGTAGTCTTGTGCGTTTCGGCCCCGGACCAGGAACCGGGAAGTAAAGGAGCACGATGACGAAAATTTCGGTAAGGAAGCGGACGGCGAAGTCGGCATCGATCGTCGACTGGAGTCTGCTTCGTGGGCTCGGGGCGTCGCGCCGTTCCCTCATCATCGTTGGGGCGGTCGCCGCTTCGCTGGTCCTGGGCCTGGGAGGTTGGGCCGTATGGTCGGCGATGCGACCGCGATCGGTGGACTACGCGGCGCTAATGAAGTCGAGTCCGGCGCTCAAGGCATACGAGGTTGGGCTCGTTGCTTCGCAGACGGGACGCAATGCAGAGGCCGAGCAGGCATTCCAGCGGGCGCTCGGCGAAGATCCCGGCAACGCGCTCATCTACAACGCACTGGCGACGCAGTATCTCAGTACGCAGGAAATTCAGAAGGCCATCGTGACGGCCGAGAACGGCGTGAATCTGGCGCCCGGCTCGCCTGAGTTGCTCTACACGCTCGGGATCGCGCGATACAAGGCCGGTCGTTTCGTAGAGGCCGAACAGGCTTTGACAGAGTCGGTCGCCCTCAATCCGGAGTTTGGTCCGGCGCATCTCTGGCTCGGAAACACTCGCCTAATATTCGCCAAGTTCGGCGGTGCGGATGGGACGGGCGATCCGGCGAAACTGTCGGCGGCCATCGATGAATTTCGGCGCGCTGCCGAGCTCGAGCCGAACGTCGCCGGATATCACGCGGCGCTTGCCGAGGGGCTCTTCCAGCGGCGGGACCTCGTCGAGGCCCGTGCGGCCATGGAGCGGGCGATCGAGCTCGACGCGAAGACCCCGGCGTATTTCGCTTCGCTTGGACGTGTCTGCGAGCAACTCGACGATCTCGACGCCGCGATTGCGGCCTATTCGAAGGCGACCGAGGGCGATGTGTTCAACGCGGATGCGTTCTCGGGGCTCGGTTCTGCGTACTTCAAGAAGGGCATGGACACCGAAGCCGTGGAAGCTCTCAGGAAGGCGCTGAAGGTCAACCCGTTCCACGTCGAGGCGCACGAGAAGCTCGGGCAGGCGCTGATCCGGTTGGGTCAGAACGACGAAGGCCAGAAGGCTCTTGCTGCCGCGGAGGAATCGCGAGGGCGAGCCAGGACCATCGACAATCTGCGGCGGGCGTCGGCGGCCGATCCGTCGAACTACGAGATGGCGAACAACCTCGGCATCGAGCTCGCGCGGCAGAGTGACTTCGAGGATGCGATGCAGGCATTCCAGCGCGCGATCGCGGCGAATCCGCGTGCGATAGATCCGCGATACCAGATGGCCGGCGTCTACGCGCGGCGAGGCAAGGTTGTGGAAGCGATTGCGGCGTTCTCGGAAGTGGACAAGCTTCAGCCCGGCTACCGGCAGACGAACTTGTATCTCGCAAAGCTCTTCGGGGGCGTCGGCCGAACGAGTGAGGCGACCAGGAGACAGAAGATGTGGGACGATCAGGTGAAGGCCGGGACGGCGACGGACAGCTGATCCGAGACGAAGCGGCCCGGTTCACCAGAACCGCGAGCGAAGCGGAACCCGCAATGCATCAGAACGGCGAGCGGTAGCGAGCGGGCCTGCGGACAGACTTCTGTAACGCGGCTCTCTGATCTGCAGAAAGAAGGAACGGTCAGGCGGTTGCGTCTGTCCGCCGGCTCGCTAGCGCTCGCGGTGATGCACTGTACCGTCGAACTGTCCGCAGCGCAGGCCGGCTCCGTCAACTCACTCCAACCACAGTCAACTCTTTCGAAAGCGATCGCTGATCGAGCGCCGTCCGGACACGACTCTCTCGAAGTCATCGAGTCTTCCGCTCCATACGGCGTCGCGAAGGCCGTCAGCTTCCGATGTCAGCAGTGCGCGCACCGGATCCTCGTCATCCGTTCGTTCGACACGAATCAGCGCAGGCATCGAAAACGACACGAACGCCTCGGGCAGCTGGTCCTCGCGGAACTCGTAGCGGATCGCGACTGCGACGATAGGCACTCCCGCCCGCGTCGCGAGCCACGCGGCTCCCGGATCGACGTCGATGGGCCGGCGATCGACCGGAGAGATGGTCCCCTGCGGGAAGATCCAGACGCGCGACGCCGGCTCCGAGAGCCTCTTGAGTGCGTAACGCAGCGATGCGAGCGGCCCGTTCTTCGAGGCCCGGTCGATTCCGAAAGCGCCGAGACGTCGGAAGAATCCGTATCGCCGGAGGTTCTCCTCCTCCATCATCGTGAAGTGCCGTCCCGGGAATCGACGCCGCGACAGATGAAAGAGCAGGATGGGATCCCACCAGCCGGCGTGATGCGCACAGACGAGCAGCGGTGCCTGTGTATCCGGCAGTGTGCCGCGGACATACACGGCCCGGAAGTGCCGGCGGACGGTCCAAGCCGCATATACCGCGAATAGCCGTTCGAATCGCGGGCTCGGTCGTGCCTCTATCATTCGAGAGGTGTGCTCGAGGCATCGTGCGCGACGCGAATCACGACCTTACCGAACGTCGCATTCGATTCGAGTCGTACGTGCGCCTCGACGATAGAGTCGAGATCGAAGACGCTGTCGACGACCGGCGCGACCGCGCCCGTGGCGAGAAGCGGCACGACTTCCGATTCGAACGCGCGAATGGTGGCAATTTTCTCCTCGAGAGGCCTCGCCCGCAGGACCGTTCCGGTTAACCGTACCCTCCGACTGAGCGCGAGCCCAAGGTCGATTTCGGCGCGACGGCCCGCTACGGATCCGACGAGCAACAGTCGTCCGCGCAGCGCGAGGACGGCGAGGCTTGCGCCTACGTACGGACCCCCCGCGAGATCGAGCACGACGTCGATGCCGTGATGCGCCGTCCAGGTTTCGACGGCCGGTGCGAGTGTCGTCAGATCGCTGCCGACGGCCAGTCCGTCCGCGAGTCCCAGTTCTCTGGCTCGGTCGATCTTCTCCTGTGTACGTGCCGTCCCGTACGGCACCGCGCCAATTGCACGAACGAGCTGCACGGCGGCGAGGCCCACTCCGCTGCCAACGGCGTGAATGAGGACGCGCTCGCAAGGGCGCAGCGCCGCCTGGACCCACAGGGCGTCGTGGGCCGTGACAAATGCCTCGGGTACCGCAGCCGCTTCAATCCACGAGAGGCATTCCGGAATCACGGCGACGGCTCGGTGGTGCGCGACGAGAAACTCGGAGTGAGCGCCTCCGCCAGCGATTCCGAACACTCGTTGTCCGATTCGTGCGGGCGGGACGCTCGATCCGACTTCGATTATCTCGCCGGCAAACTCGATTCCCGGAATGTTCGCCGGCGCCCCCGGCGGAGCGGGGTACTTTCCGAGCCGCTGCAACAGGTCCGCGCGATTGAGCGCAGATGCGACCACACGAACGAGCACCTCATCCGAAGAAGGCGCGGGTGTCGGCACGTCCCGGATGACGAGCACCTCGGGACCTCCCGGACACGGAATGACGGCGGCCCGCATGGTTCGCGAGTGTACTCGAAGCCCGTCGTCGAGCAAGTCACGATCCGAGCCCCTCCCGACAATCGTGAAACCGGAGCCTGCCGTGAGCCGAAATACAATGCTGGTCTGCGCAACGGCGCGTGAGCCGGCCCGTGCCGGCCAATCGGAGAACGACTCTCGAACCTCACGAAGGGAACACAACCATGACGCATTGGACTCGATTCCTCACGGCCCCAGTAGTGGCCGTAATCCTCCTCGCATCTACCGTACTCGCCATGCAGGGCGCGGGAACCCCGCCAGCGGACGGTTCCGGCGCATACGGCATCGACGGCGCCCACTCGACGATCGGATTCTCGGTCGACCATCTGGGGATCAACGTGGTCTCCGGGCGATTCAATGAATTTACCGGCACCGTGACTTTCGATGCCGCGGACGTCTCGAAGTCGAGCGTCATGTTCTCGGCGAAGGCCGCAAGCATCGACACCGGTGTCGCAAAGCGGGACGCCCATCTGCGAACCCCGGACTTCTTCGACGCCGAGAAGTATCCGACGATCGACTTTGTGAGCCACAAGATCGAGAAGAAGGCGGACGGCACGTTCGTCGCCCACGGCAACCTCACTATGCATGGAGTGACGAAGGCCATCGAGATACCGTTCCGAATTCGCGGGCCCATCAAGGGACCGGGCGGAAAATTGCGGTTTGGCGTGGAAGGCGACGTAACGCTCGATCGCCAGGCGTACGGAATCGTGTATGGGATCCAGAAGCTCGAAAGTGGAGCGCCCGCCATCGGCACGGACGTACACGTGATGCTCCGCCTCGAAGTGGTCAAGCAGGATCCGGTAGCCAAGCCTGCGCAGTAGGCTCTGCGCGAAGCGCCTTGGAGTGCCGCGCGAAGCGCCGCTTTGGATTCCCCGTCACTTAGTAGTGGTGCGAAGAATCCAAAGCGGCGCTGCACGCCGCACTCCAAAGCGCTTCGCGCATCGCACTGGATGCGCGCGCCGGCGCTATTGCGTGTACAGCCTCGACGCGACGCCGCCGTTGCTGTTGCGGAACTGTATTAGCACCGTACCACCGCGGCTGGCGATGTAGTTCCCGATCGTTTGTCCGGTGAGGAGTGTGCCTTTCTGGACCACCTTCACGGTCCCCTTGACCTTCGCCGCCGCCGTGAACGGAATGCCGTCAACGAACACGGCAACAGTTCCTGTGAAGCCCGAGCCCTTGCCGACGATCTTCACGTTCGTGACCTTGACCGATGTCAGCGTCGCCGCCGGCACGTCGGCACTCGCCTCGTTCGACGCGGCGCTCTCGCCGGACTCGTACGTGGCGGTCACGACGAAGAAACTCCCGCCGGCGCCCGTCGGCACCGGCGCGGTCGTTTGTGTGGCGGGCACGGACATGAAATATGTGTCCACCGACGTGACGACCGGCGTAGTGCTCGACGAGTAGACGTTGTACCTAAGCACGTCGGCACGAGGAGCAAGCGGCGCAGCCGCCGGCAGCGCGCCACCGGAACCGATCGGAATTGCCTGCAGGTGCAGCGGCGGCGGTTCCGCGAGCGGCGATGCCGGATCGGGCGGATCCCACATCAGCGTAGCGCGTGGCACGAGCGTCTGGTCACCGAATCGCGTGACCGTGGTGTAGGTGACCGTCTGGCCACCGCCCGTCGTGAAGAAGCTCTCGAGCGCGAGAGTGACGTCGTAGCCGAAATCCGTGACGCGGTCACCGTTGTTGTCGTTGGCGATCAGCCCGTTGTCGTCGGGCGGGATGCCTCCGAACTCGAAGATGAACTGCGCATACGGATATTCCTGGATCGTGAAGCCGTCAGGAGTTCCGCCCGAATCCGTGATGCCGACGTAGGTAGAGGCCGACTGTGGATTGTCACCGGCGTCGAACTCGGACAGGGTTCGACCGTCTTCGGACGCCGCACCAAAGTCGCTGATCGATGAGTCGAACCGGAGGTCACCGTCGACGAAACGGACGATGTTGAAGCTCCGCGTCGACGACATCAGGTTCTGGATCTGGTAGGTCTGCTCGAGCGTCGAACCATTCGACGTACGGCGCACCATCTGCGTCAGGACGATCCGATAGCCGCCTGCGTCAAACGTGCTCGTGGCCGTCGACGAATCGAACGACGTGAAGGCAACTGGTGGACGCCCGGCAAGGCCGCCGGTGGCGAGGAAATCCTCGACCGGCGAGAAGTAGATACCCGAGTCGTAAACGGTCGACGAAGCTCCAATCGGACCATTGGGATCGAAGATCGCATCGCCGGCACCGGAGTCGGAGCCAAACGATCCGTATCCGTCGACGGTAACCGACAACGAGCGGTCCCCCGTGCCATTCGTCAGTGTGACGACGGAGGTTCCCTGTGGAGCTGCGATTTTCTGGCGATCCGGCCTGGGCCAGCGTTTGTCGCGCTGGGATTGGGCGGAGGCCGACGCAACGCAGGAAACCACGACGGCCAATAACACCAAACAGGTAGCGAACGAGAAGTAGCGATGCCGTGTCATGGCGTCCTCCGTGGGAATGGAGTTCGAGTCTTGGGCCCCACGAAGCGTGTGAAGCCGGCCCGACTGCGGCTACCTGAAGGCTACTCCTGATTGGGAAGATTGGCGAGTCGCCAGCGGTAGGCCGGACGCAGTACCCGTCACCGTTCCTCGAGCCGCGAGCGGTAGCGAGCGTCCCACGGACAGTGCCTGAAACTGCAGTCTCGTTATTGCGGAAAGACGGAGGTGATCGGGACCGTTCGACCGTCCGTGGGACGCTCGCTACCGCTCGTGGCTCAAGAAACGGGGAAAAGCGGGCGGAAATGGCGAGCACCCGCAGACACGTCGCTGAGGTTCCGGTCGAGAAGGCGGCCTTCGAAGTAACACTTTGTGACAACTGCCTTGTGAATCTCCGCCGGCGGACAATCAAAGATATTGCGGTCGACGACCACGAGGTCCGCGGACTTGCCGACCTCGATGCTGCCCGTCTCCCGTTCTCTCTGCGTTACGTATGCCCCGTTAATCGTGTACGCGGCGACGATGGTCGGAATGTCGACGATCTCCTCGGGAATCCACGGCTTGCCAGTGGCGTCCTCGAGTCCGCGTCGCGTGACGGCCACCTGGATGGCATCGAGCGGATTGAGCGACGACACCGACCAGTCGCTGCCTCCGACGACCACCGCGCCGGTTGCTGCGACGCTTCTGAACGGATAGAGCCACCTCGATCGCGCCGGGCCGAGAACTGGTTCAGTCAGGTCGGTAATGTACGGATCGGCATATGCCCAGAGCGGCTGGAAGTTCGCAATCACGCCGAGCCTGCGAAACCGCGGAATGTCGGCCGGGTCGATGAGCTGCAGATGACCGATGTGATGACGTGAGTCGCGAACACCGTTCACCGACCTGGCGTGCTCGAACGCATCGAGCGAGATGCGGATCGCGCGGTCGCCGATCGCATGAATGTGAACCTGGAAACCCTCGCGATCGAGAGCCGCAACGAGCTTCTCGAGCGCGTCGGGCTCGATGTTCGGCTTGCCGCGGTCTCCTGGCCGATTGACGTAGGGTTCCAGCAACGCCGCTGTCTGCGACTCGATGACCCCGTCGATAAATATCTTGACCGCGTTCGCCGAAAGCCGCTTCCCGGCGAATCGTCGGCGAAGCTCGACGAGCCGGGGAATCTCCGCGATGCCCTTTGCGACGTCCATTTCGAGCGCCACCGACACCCGCGCCGTCAACTCGCCACGATCGTCGAGCTCCTTGTAGGCGGCGAGACCAGCCTCATTGCCGTTCGCCTCGTAGAGCGAAGTGATGCCGAAGCTGTTCGCCTTCCGAAGCGCGATTCGCAGTCCGGCCACGTGATCGGCGTGCGACGGCTTCGGGACGAAGCGAGTGACCAGGGCGGACGCGTCCTCGCGCAGCGTCCCAGTCGGCTCGCCGTTCGCGTCGCGTTCGATGCGGCCGTTTGGAGGATCGGGCGTCGCCTTCGTCACTCCGGCGAGAGCTAGCGCCCGCGAGTTCGCCCACGAGCTGTGTCCGTCGGCCGCGAAGAGCAGCGCCGGCCGATCGAGGACGATTGCGTCGAGCTGCGCCTTCGTCGGTCCGGTGCCCGGAAAGATCGGCAGCTGCCAGCCGCCGCCGGTAATCCAGGTCTCTTTCGGATGGCCGTCGACGTAACGTCGAATCGTCGCGAAGACATCCTCGGCGGTTTCCGCCTCGTTGAGATTGCAGGTGAGCAGTTCCATGCCCGACGTGACCGGGTGCACGTGCGAGTCATGGAATGCCGGCAGCACGAGGCGCCCGCCGAGATCCGTTACCTGTGTGCGCCGGCCGATCCAGGTCGCAGCATCGCGGTCGGTTCCAACGAAGACGATCCGGCCGCCCCGAATTGCGACGGCCTGCGCCCAGCTCCGAGTGGCGTCCATCGTGGCGACGACGCCGTTTCGCAGGACGATGTCTGCAGCCTGACGCGGAGGCGCCGCTGAAGCGGCCGACGACGCCAAAAGTAGCGCGAGTAAAAGTCGCAGGGCTTTGAGCAACACTGGCCTCCCGGCATTTCAAACGCCACTAAAGACGAGATACGGACGATGCGGCAACAGCACGGGCACGCGTGAGGCTTGCACCATAAGTGTCGTCATGAATCACGTGGCAGGTCCAAGCGAGCTTCAGTTGGCCGGCGCCGGCGCTGCGCGCTCCGGATCGAGAGCCCTCGAGACCGCGCTCCGCACTGCTTCGTCGAACTCGAGACTCCAGCGTCCTCCACCGGCCGGCGGCGTCGCGGTCGAAATGGCAACGGCGATCGATTTCGGCGCCCGCAGCAGGCCGAGTGCCGACGCGGCTGCGCGTCGAAGTGCGCTGGCATTGACGTCGCGCGACGTGACGACTATCGCTATCGACTGCATCGACCCGCCGTCGACGATGGCTTCGACGTCGCCTGACTGGGCCCGCGTGACGCTCGAGAGGCCGACCGGTATCAACATGTCGATGCCGATGACGACCGGCGGCCAGCCGGAACCGATCTCGAGCTCGGCGCTGCGTGCAAACGCCATCGTCAGCGCCGCGTCGTAGACCTCGCCGAGTGACGTGGTTGCGGCCACCAGCACCGGACCCGACATCGTCTCGAATTCGTCCATAACCTGGACGCCCGTCATTTCTGCACCGTCGCCGGCGTACGCAGCACGGTAGAGCTCGAGTCCGGCCAGCTTGTCGCCTCGGGGAAAGATGCCGATGCCGGCGACTCGGCCCTCGGCCGTTCGGATCTCCTTGATCGTCGCGATCATTGTATGGCTCCCCGTGACTTGAGGATCGCAACGACGCGATCGAGCGGAAGTCCCGGGCAGGTCGTGCCGTCGGCGCCAACTACGTCGGTGCCAAGCGCGAGAGCGTTCAGTACCGACTCTTCAGTTGCTTCCACGACGGCCTGGTAGAGCGGCGTCAGGCGCTCGTCGTCGAGCGGAACGGTGCCGTACTTCGCGGTCGACAAGGCCAGCATCAGATCACCCGACGATGTGTTTGCCGTCGCGCCGGTGCGTGCGAGGCCAAGGGCCATTCGCAGCGCCAGTCTTTCGAGTTGCCGAGCCGAGAGCGGCGCATCGGTTGCCGCAACCATCACGATCGAGCTTGCGGACCGCGAGCGTTCGGCCGGATAGCCGCGCAGTTCCTGGCCCACGGGAACTCCGGCAATAGTGAGCTGCTCACGAGTCCCGTGATTTGCATTCACGAGGACGCCGACCGTGTAACCGCCGTGGTCCTTCGAGACCACGCGCGACGACGTGCCGATGCCGCCCTTGAATCCGTACGACGTCATGCCGGCGCCGCCCCCGACGCCGCCTTCCGCGACCGGTCCGGACGCGGCGGACTTCATTGCCTGCAGGACGT
The DNA here is from genome assembly GCA_964641945.1 of uncultured Clostridia bacterium. Classification (GTDB taxonomy): domain Bacteria; phylum Acidobacteriota; class Blastocatellia; order UBA7656; family JADIYM01; genus JADIYM01. The sequence goes on along the minus strand of CAZXLQ010000087.1, from coordinate 638 downwards.
GTTCGGCGGTGAGGTGGCGCCCGCGGATGTCGCCGAGCGCATCCCAGCACTCCGCGACGACCGGGTTCGGCGGGATGTCGCTGCCGCGAGTCGTGAAGATCGCCGATAACGCGGCATCGTAGGCGATTCCGATGTTCGCAGTGCCGGTGAGCAGGATCGGAACGTCGATCAGCCCGGTCCGACGGATCGCCATCACGCCGGTCATTTCGCCGTTGCCGTTGAGCACCGACGAGCCGGCCACGCAAGGTGCGGACCCGAATGTACCTCGCGGGAGGATGGCGGTGACGCCGGTGCGTGCCTTCTTCGCGGAGTCGATCACGGTGGTTTGGCCCACGGTGACGCCGGCGACGTCGGTGATCGCGTTGAGCGGGCCGGGGGAGAGCAGACCGAGGCGAAGGCCGTATTCGCGCAGACGCCTGCGGCCGACCGGGCTGTCGGTGAAGGGAAGCGCGAGGGCTGCAGCGGCTTTGAGGACGGTTCGGCGAGTGGCCATGGAAACCTCGAGGCGGGTTGGAGAATACCATTGCAATCCGGTTTGCGTCTTTGCGGGTCCTTGGCGCCTTTGCGAGAACCGCCCGCGTAAGACCGCGTCTCTCGAAAAGGCGCAAAGTACTCGCAAAGACGCAAATGCAGGAAGC
>CAZXLQ010000086.1:0-17249 GCA_964641945.1 uncultured Clostridia bacterium | reverse complement strand
GCTCGCCCCGCGCGCGACCCACGGCTATTTCATCGACCGCTCCGCGGTCGCGGAATGCCGCACCGCCGTCGCGGAATGACCGCTCCGCCGTCTCGGAATGCCGCACCGCCGTCGCGGAATGACCGCACCGTTGCCGCGGAATGACCGCTCCGCCGTCGCGGAATTGCAGAGCCGTTCAAGGATGTGTGCATCATTCAGGAAGACCGTTGAATCGCTCGCCTCTCGCATCAGTACCGTGCGCGGTAGCGCACGGGTCGCTCCCGTCCTCGAGTACCGCGAGCGGTAGTGAGCGGCCTGCGGACATCGACGAAGCACTCATCGAACGACTCCTCCTCGCGTCAGCGCGCCGCGCGCCAATGTCCAGCCGCGAGACTTGCATCGACTGTCGGCCGCGGCACACACTGTCGACCGGTCGTTGCGGGCCGCGAGTGGTGGCCTCGCATTCCTGAACGTCAGTGGGGCAACCGGCATGGACAAGAGGCATACGGGAATCAGCAAATTCCTCAGTTACGTCCTTCGGCATCGGCCGGACGAAATCGGCATCGTGCTCGACGGTCACGGCTGGGTCGAGATCGACCGCCTGCTGGATGCGGCAAGGGCGCACGGACAGCCAATTTCGCGCAACGAACTGGACTTCGTCGTCGAGCACAACAACAAGAAGCGGTTCGCCGTCAGCGAAGATGGCCTCCGCATTCGGGCCAGCCAAGGCCATTCGACCGACGTCGATCTGGCTTACGAGCCGAGCGAGCCTCCGGAGTTGCTCTACCACGGCACGGCGCGAGGGCATCTCGATTCGATTCGAGAGCACGGACTGGTCAAGGGCAAGCGGCACCAGGTCCACCTCTCCGATGATGAAGCCTCGGCGCGAATCGTCGGCCAGAGGCACGGTTCGCCCGTCGTGCTCGTGGTGCGATCCGGGGAAATGGCCCGGGCGGGGTTCACCTTTTTCCGGTCGGAGAACGGCGTATGGTTGACGGATGCCGTCCCGTATCGTTACGTCGACGAGTCCGAATGAACCGCTCGGACCTTTCGAACTGGGCCGTCTCGCGGTCCGGGCGGAGCGGGTGTACGCTCCGTACGCGGGCCGAAACGTGGTCAACCAAATCAGAGTCATCAAGGAGGCGCGTCGCGTGGCCGTCCTTCAACGCGCAATCGAAATCGCGGTCGAAGCGCACCGTGACCAGGTCGACAAGGCGGGAGCGCCATACGTCCTCCATCCGCTGCGGTTGATGCTGCGGGTATCCGGCAACGACGCCATGATCGCTGCCGTGCTCCACGATGTCGTCGAGGACACGGACTGGACTCTTGACCGCCTGCGTCGAGAGGGCTTTTCGGAAACGGTGCTCGTTGCCATCGACTGCCTGACACGTCGCGACGGCGAGACTTATGAGGAGTTCATCGAGCGCGCCGCGGCAAATCCCGTCGCGCGGCGAGTCAAGCTCGCTGATCTCGAAGACAACATGGACATCCGGCGAATCCGGATGCTCGGTCCGAATGCGCATGACCGACTCGCGAGATACCATGCTGCTTGGTACCGGCTGTCCGAGGAAGCTCCGGTATAAGAGCGGCCTTGCATAGCGAATAGGCGTTGCCGTACCGAGAGCACAGAGACGCAGAGCGCACAGAGTCTGATCCAGCATCCAGGTCTCTGTGATCTCTGTGCCTCTGTGCTCTCCGTACGGCCACGCCTTACCCCGTGTGCAGATCGCCCTTGCTGCGCGCGGAGTTCTGGCGCACTCTGGCCGCAATACGGAGGTGAACCATGGCGGAAGGCGACTCGAAGGTGATGAGCATGGGCCAGATCGTTCTGGTCATGATCGGAGTGGCTCTCGTGCTTGGTCTGGTGTTTGGCGCAATTGGCGGACTCACCGGACTTCCGCCTGGCATCACTGGTGCCGGCATCGGCGCCGCAGTCGGCCTACTCGGGGTGCTTCTGCTGAACAAGCGCAAGGCCGCCCTCGCTGCCCGAAATCAGGGGCGGTAGGTGCCTTGAGCTAGTCGCCGTCCAGGATATCCGGATCGTGACGGCGGTACTCTTGCCAGAGGATGAAGCCGCCCCACGTCACGGCGGCGATAAGCAGGATCGTCCCGGCGACATCGACGCCTCGCGCGATCGTCGTGTCCCACTCGAGCATCCCCGTCCGTCCGAGCAGGTTGTTCCAGTCATGGTACCCCGGCACGTCACGTCCGGTGACGCCGCCGAGCAGGGGCAGCACCTGCAGCCGGGCATCGTTGATGTATGGCGCAAGGTCCTTTGCGCTCTGCCCGAGCCACCACAAGCCGACGGACGCGCCAAATGGATCCCTGTTCTGCATCAGGAATGCGATCACGACGACGAGCGGAATGAGCAGCTGCATTGCGCTGCCTCCAAGCACGGTCATGAAATCGCCGAATGGCATGAACAGGATATGGCCTGCCTCGTGAAAGACCAGGTTCACCCGGTGCATGAACGACGAGCCTATCCGGTTCGAGGACATCGGCAGCAGGATGAACCATCCGCCCCAGAGCACCGCGACGACCCAGACGATTGCATGGCCGGCGAGCCGAAGCGTTGGAACACGCTCCGGCACATACGTGAACCGTCGTCCGACACTCGCGAATATCGAACCGCCGGCCTCGTCACATACCGGATCGATCCAAGCCTGACTTGCCGAGCCTACCGGCCAATCCAGTGGAATCGAGTCTCTGGGCGGCAGATCCTCGATCGGCGGACCGGCGCCTGACTCGAGATCCATCCACCGCGCAGACCGCTCCCGCCACTTCTCGAACACGAGTCCGCACCGACGGCATTCCGACGCCGGCAACTGGTCGAACCCGCACTTTGGACACGGCTCCATCACACTCCGTCAGACTACACGTATCCGGGCCTTACTGAATCCACATCCGCGTGCCTCGCCGCCACTCCCCCGAGCCCATCGTGTATTAAACTGCCCCCGATCCGTCCTCCTCCCCCTGTCCGCAACGCCCCTCACGACCATTCGGCCTCTGGAGGTTCACATGCACCGCATCCTCGCCCTGACGCGGAGCGCCACCGTTCTAGCCGCAGCCGTTGCGCTTGCGGGCCAATCCGTCTCAGCGGCACCGCCCCGCCGCATCGATCCGCCGAGACCATCCTCGAGCATGCGCGCGATCCCGGCGACGGCAGCCCGTGGGATGTTCCGGACCGCGCCGCCGGTCACCCCGTTCGGTGCGACTCGAACGGTCGCTCCGTCCGCCGTGCCGAGAATCTCGTCCGAGGCCGCCGCGAAGCTCGCAGCCGATGCCAAGCCATACGACCAGAACCGATTGCGAGCCGGTCACCTGCTGCGACGCGCCGGGTTCGGACCGTCTCCCGCCGACATGGCGGAAGTGCTGACACTCGGACAAACCGCGTGGATTGACATGCAGCTCAACCCGAACTCGATCGACGACTCGGCCAACGAATCGAAGTTCTACCCGGTTCCAGATCCGCTGATCGACGACTTCGGATATTCGTGGGACCTGCACTGGATGACGCGGATGATCTACTCCCGCCGGCAACTGCAGGAGAAGATGACGCTCGTCTGGCACGAGCACATGCCGGTTTCGATCGGGAAGATCGGCTGGGGCAAGCCGCTTCACGACTACGAGCAGATGCTGCGCCGGAACTCACTCGGGAGCTTCCGCGAGATGCTCGCGGACCTGACGCGCGACCCGGCGATGCTCATCTACCTCGACAACAACTACAACTCGGCGTTCGACTACGAGGGCAACCCCGTTCCGCCGAACGAAAACTACGCGCGTGAGCTGCTCCAGCTCTTCTCGACCGGCCCGCAGATGCTCAACCTGGACGGCACGCCCGTGCTCGCCGGCGACGGCTCCGTCGTACCGGCATACACCGAGCAGGACGTCCGCGAGACCGCGCGGGCGCTGACGGGCTGGTACATCGAGGACTACCGCGAGTGGACCGGGTCGCTTTTCTATGAAGGCTTCCACGATCCCGATGACAAGACCATCCTCGGCCGGACGCTCCAGGGGCGCAATGGACCCGATGGCGCAAACGAGGTCGAAGACGTCGTCGACATCCTGATGGATCACCCGTCGACCGCGCCGTTCATTTCGAAGATGCTCATTCAGAAGCTCGCGACCGAGACGCCGACGCCCGGCTACGTCCAGCGCGTCGCGACCGTATTCCGCAACACCGATGGCAACCTCAGGCAGACCGTCCGGGCGATCCTTACCGACGCCGAATTCACGTCGGACGCCGTCGTGCGCACCCAGTTCAAGTCGCCGCTCGAGCACCTCGTCGGCGCGGCGCGCGCGACCGAGACGGTCACCGAGGGCCATTCGTTCTATTACTGGATGTACTTCACGAACCACCTTCCCTACCTTCCGCCGTCGGTCTTCTCGTTCTACCGGCCAGGAAAGAAGGGTGCGCTCGTCACCGCCTCTCAGGTCGTCTTCCTCGACCAGATTGCCGAAGACCTCATCGACACGTACACCGACGACTACACGGACGCGCGATTCAGCGTGCGGGCCATCCTCGACAATCCGAAGCTCAAGAAGCCGAAGAAGGTCGTCAACTACCTGGGCGACCGCCTGCTCGCCGCGCCGCTCGACGCGTCGACGAAGTCGGCGCTCATAGACTACTTCGGCGGACGCATCACGGAAGAAAAGGTCCGCGGCGCGATCTGGCTGATCCTGACGTCGCCCGACTTCCAGCGGAATTGAGGAGGCCTGCAATGAAATCCATCACTCGACGCGCATTTCTTCGCACCAGTGCGATCACGGCGATCGGCGCCGGCCTCGGCAGCCCGCTGCTCGGACGAACGGCATTCGGAGGCACGCGATCGCTTCGCGGAACCGCTACGGACCCGATCGTCGTCCTGGTGAACATGTTCGGCGGCAACGACTTCCTCAACACTGTCGTGCCGCTCGGCCAGTTCGACCGGTACCGGTCGATGCGCCCGATGCTGCACATTCCGCGTGAGCGGACGCTTTCGCTTCCGGGCACGACCGACATCGGGTTCAACCCCGGAATGACGGCGCTGCGCGACATCTACGCCGACGGCAGGCTCGCCGTCGTTCTCGGCACGGGTATGCCGATGAACTCGCAGGGGCTTTTCGACCACGAGGCGAGCCAGTTGAACCTGCAGGCCGGCCACACGTCCGGCTCAGCGTTCGAGAGCGCGCCTTCGGGCTGGATCGGCCGGTGGCTAGATACGGTCGGCGCCGGCATCGCGCCTCCCGGGGTCAACGTCGGAGGCTATTCGACACTCGCGCTCGCGGGCGAGGAGCGCGATGCGCTGACGGTCTTCGACGTCTCGAACTTCGGCGTGATGCCTTATTTCGACACCGAGGCGCGGCTCGCCAGCTACAAGCGAATTCAGGCCGAGTCGAGTTCGATTGTCGAGCCCGCGAAGCGCGGCCGCGAAATGCGCCAGCTAGTCGTCGACCTCGGCGATACCCTTCGCGAGCGGACGGAGGCGTACGTCCCGGCGGTCGATTATCCGGAGGACAACAACGTCGCGTACACGCTGAGGCAGTGTGCGCAGCTGATAGACGCCGACCTCGGTGTCCGCGCGCTCGCGGTCGCCGCCGACGGATACGACACGCACGCCAGCCAGAACGATGGCGCGTCGAACTCGTCGCTCGGGTATCACGACTACCTTCTCATGCAGGTGAGCAACGCCATCGGAGCGTTCCTGGCCGATGTCGCAGCGCACGGGCACGGCAACCGGGTGGTCGTCGTCGTGGCGTCGGAGTTCGGCCGGCGATGTTTCGAGAACACTGACATCGGAACCGATCACGGTTACGCCGGCGGCATGTTCGTCGCGGGCGAGCCGGTGGTAGGCGGGATCTACGGCGAGTATCCGAGTCTGGCGGACAGCGATCTCGTGCTTGACGGGAACATCGATGTCACGACGGACTTCCGGTCGGTCTACGCGACGGTGCTGGCCGGGCACCTCGGAGCCGATCCGGGCGACATCCTCAACGGCAACTTCCCGACGCTCGGGTTCCTCTGAAAAGGCGGTCCACAGATGACACAGGCAACACAGATTCCTGATCTGTTTGATCTGTGTCATCTGTGGCTCATCCTGTAATCTCCTCGGAATTTCCCTGGAGGTGCACGGATGCTTCGTGAAACTCGTTGGCCGGCGACGATCGCCGTTGTTGCCCTGCTGGTGCCGGGATGTTTTTCGCAGCCGTCACTCGCGAACACCGCGCCGACCGTGTCGAAGGAGCGTCAGGTCGTTTTCGAGCGAAACGACGGACAGACAGATGCTCGCGCTCGCTTCGTTGCGCGTGCCCGTGGGTACCGCGTCTTCGTGACGCCCGACTCGCTGGCGATCGGACTGGCGACTCCGTCCGGGCAGCACGCCGTTCGACTCGCGTTCGGCGGTGCGTCGACGTCGGCGACGGTTCACGGCGAGCGGCCGCTGGCCGGGCGCGTTAACTACCTGCGCGGATCGGATCCGAAGGCCTTCGTCACGGGCGTTCCGACCTTCGACGGCGTCCGGATTTCAGGCGTCTATCCGGGCATCGATGCCGTTGTCTACGGACGCGACGGCGACGTCGAGTATGACTTTGTCGTCTCGCCGGGAGCCGATGCATCGGCGATTCGTCTCGAGTTGTCGGGCATCGACCGCCCGACGATCGACGCCAACGGCGACCTCGTCCTCTCGACGCCCGCAGGCGAACTTCGACAGCGCCGCCCGGTCGCGTACGAGACGACCGGCGACGTCAGGACTCCCGTCGCGTCCCGCTTTCGAGTCTCCGGCGATCGCATCGTCACTTTCGAAGTCACACGGCGCGATCCTTCGTCGACACTCGTCATCGATCCCGTGCTGAGTTATTCGGCGTACGTCGCCGGCGGCGGCGACGAATCTGGGGCCGGCATCACCATCGACGCGTCCGGAAGCGCCTACCTCGCCGGCGGTTCCAGCTCGCTCGACTTTCCGACGACAGCCGGCACCATTTCGCAGACGAATGCCGGCAGCACCGACGGTTTCGTCGCAAAACTCACACCGGACGGTTCCGGATACGCGTTCTCGACCTACGTCGGCGGAATTGCCGACGAGGGCATCGCCCGTGCCGTAGTCGATGCGGCGGGCAACATCTACATCTGCGGGGGGACGGCTTCGACCGACTTCCCGACGACGGCCGGCGCATTCGACACAACGTTCTCGGGAGGCTCGTTCGACGGTTTCGTTGCGAAACTGGCGCCGGGAGCGGCATCGATCGTTTATTCGTCGTATCTCGGCGGGTCGGGCGACGACGGCGCGGCCTCGATCGCGATCGACTCGGGTGGAAATGCATACGTCACCGGGGGATCGACGTCGTCGAACTACCCGACGACTCCCGGCGCCTTCGACACGAGCAACATCTCGCTCGTCGGACTTCCGGACGCGATCGTCACCAAGATCAATCCGACGGGGACGGCGCTCGTCTATTCGACGTACCTCGGCGCGGCCTTCAACCTCGAGGCCGGCGCGGCGATCGCCGTCGACTCGAGCGGATTCGCCTACGTCGGCGGCGCCACGAACGGCGGCTTCCCGACCAAGGCCGGCTCGTTCGACACATCGTTCAACGGCGGCTCGTTCGACGGCTTCATTTCGAAAGTGAACACGACCGGTACCGACCTCGTCTATTCGACGTACCTCGGTGGCAGCGACGAAGACTACGTGTTCAGCCTCGCGATCGACGGCTCGGGAAACGCATACGCCACCGGGTTCACGCCGTCGACGAACTTTCCCGTTCTCAATGCGTTCCAGCCGGCGATCGGCGGAGGATTCGACGCCTACGTCACGAAGCTAAACACGGCCGGTTCGGCGCTCGTCTATTCGTCTTACCTGGGCGGCACCGGCAACGAAGGACTGACGAGTGCCGGCGGAACGGAGTTGCAGATCGCAGGCGGAATCGCGGTCGACGGGTCGGGTAACGCGTATCTCACGGGATTCACGGACTCGACCGACTTTCCCGTCGTCGCGGCCTGGCAGCCAGCCCGTGCTGGCGGCTTCGACGCGTTCGTCGTGAAAGTGAACGCCGCGGGCTCGGCGAAGGTCTACGCCTCGTACCTCGGCGGTGCGCTCGAGGAGCGAGGCCTCGGCATCGCGGTGGATGGCGCGGGTGATGCTTACGTCACGGGCTTCACGGTTTCGACCAATTTCCCGACCACGGCGGGTGCAGTACGCACCGTTCCCGGCGGCAACGCACTCTCCGATGGTTTCGTGGCGAAACTCGGAGCGGGCCCGGGAGACACGCCGGGGATCTACGTGCCGTCGAGCGGCGCGTTCTTCCTGCGGACGTCGAACAGTCCGGGACCGGCGGTCACGGTATTCACGTTCGGTCCGTCGGCGGCCGGTTTCGTTCCGCTCGCCGGCGACTGGGACGGGAACGGCACGACGACGATCGGAATCTACGATCCGGTCACGGGAGCGTTTTTCCTGAAGAACTCGGATTCGAACGGCGCGGCCGACATCGTGTTCAACTTCGGGGCGGGCGGCGCCGACATCGTCCCTGTCGTTGGCGACTGGAACGGCGATGGCACGGACACGATCGGAATCTACGGGACCACGACGGGGGCGTTTTTCCTCCGGAACACGAACGACTCCGGTGCGGCGGACGTTGTGTTCAACTTCGGGCCGGGAGGGGTGGACTTCGCGCCGCTTTCCGGTGACTGGAACGGCGACGGTGTCGACACGATCGGAATCTACGGCACGTCGTCGGGAGTGTTCTTCCTGCGCAATGCGAATGCGCCCGGTGGCGCGGATCTCGCGTTCAACTTCGGGCCGGGAGGAGCGGGGATCCTGCCGCTCGCCGGCGACTGGAACGCTGACGGAACCGATACGATAGGAATCTACGCTTCGTCGACGGGGGCGTGGTTCCTGCGCAACGCAAATGCAGGCGGAGGCGCGGACCTGGTGTTCTCGTACGGGCCCGCCGGGGCCACGCCGATCGCGGGGCACTGGGGCGGGTAGAGGATCCTGTTGTCTTTCTCCGTGCCTCTGTGTCTCTGAGCCTCTGTGTGCGAAGCGTCGTCCGAGCTTCGCACACAGAGGCACCGAGACGCAGAGACACTGAGCAGCAGAAACGCCGGATCTGCTATTCTCTCTCCCTTCAAAATCCCCCGGGGAGGACCGCATGCTTCGCTTCCGCAACACGTTGACCGGTGAACTCGAACCTTTCGTCCCGCTCGAGGAGGGTCGCGTCCGGATCTACGCCTGCGGACCGACGGTCTGGAACTTCGCCCACATCGGCAACTTCAAGACGTTCGTGTTCTACGACGTGCTGCGGCGTTACCTGCGCTTTCGCGGGTTCGAGGTCACGGAAGTCATGAACGTCACCGACGTCGACGATCGCATCATCGAGCAGACCATCGAGCTCAAGCTCTCGCTCGAGGAGCTGACGACGAAGTACCTCAACTACTTTCTCGAGGACATGGCGACGCTCAACATCGAGAAGCCCGAGGTCATGCCCAAGGCCACCGAGCACATTCCCGAGATGGTGGCCCTCGTCGAGAAGCTCCTCGCCAACGGGAAGGCGTACGAGGCCGACGGCTCGATCTATTTCAAGATCTCGGCGTTCGACGGCTACGGAAAGCTCTCGGGCAAGAAACTGGAGGGTAACGAAGCCGGACGCAGCGGCCGGGTCGACTCGCAGGAGTACGCCAAGGCCGACACGAGCGATTTCGTGCTGTGGAAGGCGCCGAAGCTCGAAGGCGAACGCTCGTGGGACACCGCCATCGGCACGGGCCGTCCCGGTTGGCACCTCGAGTGCTCGGCGATGTCGATGAAGTACCTTGGCGAGACGTTCGACATCCACGCGGGCGGCGAAGACCTCATCTTCCCGCACCACGAAAACGAGATCGCCCAGAGCGAGGGCGCGACCGGCAAGCCGTTCGCGCGCTACTGGTTGCACTCGAAGTTCCTGAACATCGAGAACCAGAAGATGTCGAAGCGGTTCGGCAACTTCAAGACGCCGCGCGACCTGCTCTCGCAGGGCATCGAGCCGATGGCGATCCGGTACCTGCTGCTCTCGGCGCCTTACCGGACGCAGCTCAATTTCACGGCTGACGGACTCGATGCAGCGGCGGCGTCGCTCGATCGATTGCGGAACTTCATGCGCAGGATTCGCGACGCGCACGTCACGTCGAACGGCGAGGGGCCGGCGAGCGCTGTGGCGAAGCGGATGCTCGAGGGATTCCAGGCCGCTATGGACGACGACCTGAACACGTCGGTCGCGCTTGCCGCGGTGTTCAACCTCGTGAACGACGTGAACCCGATGATCGATGCGAAGTCGATCACCGAGACGGACCGGGCGGCAATACTGTCGGCGATCGATCGGGTGGACGGCGTGTTGGGGGTGCTTTCGCTGTCGGATGACGAGGCTGTGCCGCAGGAAATCCATGACCTCGTGGAGCAGCGCACCGAGGCGCGGCGTGCGCGCAACTTCGGGCTGGCGGACGAGATGCGGGACCGGATCGTCGCGGCGGGCTACGTCATCGAAGATTCGCCGGACGGGACGAAGGTCCGGAAGAAATAAGTCGGTTTCTTTCTCTGCGTCTTTGCGAGTCCTTTGCGCCTTTGCGGGAAATCGACTCCGCGCTGGCGTTTCCCGCAAAGACGCAAAGGACTCGCAGAGGCGCAGAGCGAAAACGGAGCTTCACCTCATGTCCCGAGGACTCTTCGACGACATCGACGCCGGCGCGGGGAATGCTCCCCTCGCCGAGCGCATGCGCCCGCGCACCGTCGACGAGATCCTCGGCCAGGAGAAGCTCCTCGGCCCGGGCCGAGTCCTGCGCCGAATGATCGAGGAGGACACCCTCCGCTCGCTCATCCTCTGGGGTCCGCCCGGTACCGGCAAGACGACCATCGCGCGACTCGTCGCAACCGCGACGAACGCCGCTTTCATTCCCTTCTCCGCCGTCACGTCCGGCATCAAGGAAGTCCGCGAAGTCGTGGCGGAGGCGGAAGCCGCCCGCCGCATGTCCGGCCGGCGAACCGTCGTCTTCGTCGACGAGATCCACCGCTTCAACCGCGCACAGCAGGACGCATTCCTCCCGCACGTCGAGAGCGGGACGATCACGCTGATAGGCGCCACGACCGAGAACCCGAGCTTCGAGGTGAACTCGGCGCTCCTGTCGCGATCGAAGGTCTTCGTGCTCGAGCCGCTGTCCTCGGACGCCCTGACCGGTCTGCTCCGTCGCGCGATCGACGACACGGAGCACGGCCTCGGAGCGTTGAAACTGGCTGCCGACGACGCGTTGCTCGCGCGGATCGCCGAACATTCGGGCGGCGACGCGCGCTCGGCGCTCAACACGCTCGAGCTCGCGGCTTCTATCGCCGAACCGGACGAATCGGGAGTGAGGACGCTCGACGACGATGTCGTCGCCGAGGCGCTGCAGCGCGCCGTCCGGCGCTACGACAAGTCGGGCGAGGAGCACTACAACCTGGCCTCGGCGCTGATCAAGTCGGTACGAAACTCTGATCCGGACGCCGCCGTCTACTGGCTTGCGCGAATGATCGACGCCGGGGAGGACCCGAAGTTCATCGCGCGCCGCCTCGTCATTCTCGCATCGGAGGACATCGGGCTTGCCGACCCGCAGGCACTTCAGCTGGCTGTCGCTGCGGCGGATGCTGCGCACATGCTCGGGTTTCCCGAGGCGCTCTATCCCCTGGCGCACGCAACGCTCTACCTCGCGCTCGCGAAGAAATCGAATGCCGTCGGGCGCGCATTTGTCGCGGCACGCGCCGACGCCGAGCGAACGGCGAGCGACGGCGTGCCTATGCATCTGCGAAATGCGCCGACGAAGCTCATGAAGGGATTGGGCTACGGCAGCGGCTACAAATACGCCCACGGCGAACCTGAGGGACGCGCGGAAGACATGGAATGCCTGCCCGAGTCACTCGCCGGAACGCGATACTACGAGCCCGGGTCATACGATCCACCGCGACCGGACGACGAATAGACTCTGGCCGGTCGAGGGAGCCGGGCTCCCCGCGGGTTGCAAACCCGTTGAGGACTCTCGAAAGAGCGTACCTTTCGGTTCGACTCCGAAGCCGGTCTTGAGAGATTGAGAAGAATTGACGGGATTTGACGAGGATTTACAGGATTCTTCGAAGGAAGTTATCGAGAACGTTTCGTTCGCGAGCTACGCCTTCGATGGATTCACTCCATAGCTATCCGGTCAATCCTCGGAAAATCCTGTCAATTCTGCCTACTCTCGTCTTCCATCCTTGCGGCGGACGCGGAGGATGGCGATTTTCGTCGGGCCATTGAACGGCGCGGGCGAAACGATTTCGTCGTCGATGCGCGTGTGCGCATAGCCGATCGTGTCGTCCGGCATCTCGACGAGTTGCTCGATCGACATGTATCCGTCGGCGCAGAGTCCCTCGAGCAGGGCGACATATTCCGCGCCCGGCACGAAGAGCGCGTTGTTGATCGCGACGAGCGCTCCGCCATCGGCGACGAGCGGACGAACCTTGTTGAGGATTCGGTGGTACTCGGTCACGAGGTCGACCGTTCCGTATCGCGTCTGCGAGAAGAACGGCGGATCGACGAAGACGCAATCAAAGAGTTCGTTCGATCGCTTCAACGCCGTCACGCGCGAGAAGAAGTCGCCCGACAGAAAGTCCTTCTGCCGGATCGCGAAACCGTTGAGCGTGTACGACGTCTTCGCGACGTTGAGGAACGCGCGGTTGAGGTCGACGTGCACGACGCGGCGTGCGCCGCCGGCCGTCGCCGCAACACCGAGACTGCCCGTATACGCGAACGTGTTCAGCACGCTCTTCGCGGCAAGATTCGCCGTCGCCCACGCCCTCAAGTGCCGGGTATCCAGATAGAAACTCGCGTCCTGATTCAGGAACAGATCGAGCGCGTACCACACGCCGTTCTCTCGAATGCGCCGTTCGGCCGTGTCGCCGTATACGAACCGGCCTCGACGTTCGACGGGATCGGCGGCCGTGCGCGGCTTGAGGATGACGCTCTGCAGGAACGGAAGTCGATCGAGCAATCGGGCGCACGCCACGGCGACGCGCTCGCGTCCCGGTTCTCCGCCATTGGACATGTCGTCGTGGTCGTGAAGGACTGCCGTCCTCCCGAAGATGTCGATCACGAGGCCCGGCACGCCTTCCCGAAACCCATTCAGCACGCGAAACGCTGTCTCGTGGCGCTCGTCGACCAGCTCCGCCCTCGCCTCGATCGCAGCATCGATCCGCGCCTCGATGGACATCACCTCGTCGCTTGCTCCGCCTGATTCTCTATCTGCCTGTTCACTCACTCCGTGCCTCTGTGCCTCCGTGGCTCCGTGTCTCCGTGTGCGAAGCTCTTTTCCCTTTCTTCAACTTTGTCCGCCTCGCAATCCCTCCACGTGCTCCCTCCACCTCTCCAACTCCGGTTTGCCCGGCTTACGCCTCCCGAACACGAGCGCCACGTTCCGACCCTTCCCATCGAAGAACTCCACCGACGTCACCACTCCATCCGCCGTCGGCTTCTTCACGACCCACGCCGACCGAATCAGGTCCGCCCGTACGTGCAGGTTGAACTCGGGATCCAGCACGTTCACCCATGGTCCCATCATCTTGATCGTCCGCACCGGTCCCGTGTGGATCTGAATCACGCCGGGGCTTCCGACGAAGACCATGATCTCGGTGCCGGCTGCCGCGACGTCGTCGAGAAGGGCCTGCAGCGTATCGACGGGTACCTGGCGCGCGAACTCCGCCGGAGCAAGCCGCAGTCCCTGCGTGCGCGTCACTCCGAAGTCGCGCAGTATCCCGAAGAACTCGTGGGTGTCCTGCAGCCCTCGCCACGCCGCACGGAAACCCTCGACGTCGATCTCGGCGTCGGGCTTCTCGCCGGTCTCAGGCTCCGGGTCGATGACCGTTTGTTCCGGCGACTGGTCGGCCGATCGGTACTTCGCCACGAGCTCGTGGTACGCCGCCTCGTTGCTTTCGCCCGTCAGGAAGACCTTGTGCACGGCGGTGCCATCGGCGTCGAAAAACTGGAAGCTGCGACGGATCGAGCCGTGCGCTTCGGTCTCGACGGCGAAGCCGTGATGCCACCGCGAGTAGAAGATCCGGAGGTCGATCGCCTCGCCGAGCACGAGTCCCATGGAGCCGCTCGCCGAGACGTTTTCGAAGACGCCGGTTTTCTCGTGGACGGCGACGTCGTTGCGCGTGAGACACATCACCGTCCCGAGCCGCTCGAACGAACCGACGAGCTCCGGCCAGGAGGCATCGAGGCGAACGACCGAATCGCCGCAGTCCGTTGCGAGCAATTCGGCTTCGCTGACGCCGAGCGTGGAGGCGGCATCGCGGATACGCGTGCCGGGGTTCTGTTCGAGATGTTGGCGCCACGCCGCGCGAAGGTCCTGCTGGTTTGCTATGGTTGCGTTGCTCATTGAAGTCACCGTGCCGCGTGATCATAGCTGCTTCCGACGCCGGAGAGCTCACGCGCGAGCCGTCATCAATCGAATTTCGCGGCACACCCTGGTTTTCAGCTCGTTGAAGCACCTGCTACGCTTCACTCTTGCGCGAAGCGCCTTGGAGTGCGGCGTGAAGCGCCGCTTTGGATTGCCATCCACGCACGTGACTCGATGAGGACAAACCAAAGCGGCGCTTCACTCCGCACTCCAAAGCGCTTCGCGCAACGTGCGGATGAACGTGGTGAAGAACCAATGAACGGATACCTGAAGTACTTGCTTCTTTACATGATCGTCGCCATGGCCGCGACGGTGACATCGGCGGCGAATTCCCCGCTGGCCACAAACAGCGTGACATTGGCCGGCCAGGTCGTCTGCTCGGAATGCTGGTTCGAGCAGGCTGACCGCAGAGCCAATCCGTACGGAACCGCGGCCGACATGAAGTGCGCCGTCCGCTGCTCGAAGGACGCCATTCCGCAGGCTCTCGCCGTCTGGGACGGAGCCGTCGCGACGCTGTACGTGCTCGAGCGGGGACGATTCGAGACCGGCTCGAAGGACTTTCTCGATCTAGTCGGCAAGTCCGTCGAGATCTCGGGCGTGGTCCGCGTCGAGTCGGACAAGCGGTTCATTCGCGTCGACGCCCTCACCGTCACCGCTTCCGCCACCGTCGCGCCATCAGCAACGCAGACAGCGGCGTCCATTGGTCAGCCCGCGCCGCACCTTTCCCTTCCCGATCTCTCGGGCCAGGAACAGTCGCTTGCTGGCCACCGCGGCCGAATCGTCGTCCTGAACTTCTGGGCCACCTGGTGCGCGCCGTGCCGCAAGGAGATGCCCATCTTCGTGAATCTGCAGGCCGAATACGCAGCGTGGGGCGTTCAGGTCATCGCCGCATCCGCCGACACTCCTGAAGCGATGGACAAGGTCGTCGCGTTCGTTCGCGAAAAGAAGCTCTCCTTCCCGGTCTGGACCGGCGCGACGTCCGACGACATGCTCGGATTCGGCCTCACCTCGGCCTTGCCCGGCACCGTCATCATCGACCGCGACGGCAGGATCGCTGCCCGATTCGTCGGCGTGATCACCGAGGCCCAACTTCGCAAGGAGATCGACGGCCTGCTCGCAAAACAGCGGGCGGCATCCGGACGAGCAGCCGTCGATCCGGCAGCTTCTCGAAAATCCAGCGTGCCTGCCTGACCGGTCTGACCGGGCGAAGGCCGGGCGATCCGTGGGATCGTCGACAGTGATGCGCCGAAATGGACCGTCGGGGTTCGCGCGATTGCGAATCAGATCGATCGAGCGACGCTGCGGACGACGCTGACCTATCGGCTGTTCCCGCGGCTCACCGTTGGCGTCGAATACAACCCGGCCGCGAGCGACGTCGGACCGCTCGTGAACTTCGTCGCCGTTACGGAGACCGAGCGTCGCCCGGCGCTGATCCTCGGCACGAGCTCGGACCGCATCGGCACGCCCGAGGGGCGCTCCTTCTACGCGACCCTCAGCAAGGACCTTACGGAAGCGACTGGACTGCCGATCGCGCCGTATGTCGGCGTGTCCTACGGCCAGTTCGACGATCGAGCGAGGCCCATCGGGGGTATCAACGTCAACTTCACCGATCGGATCGCGGCATCGGCGCTCTTCGACGGCGTGAAGGTGCATCCTCTCGTGACCTACTCGTTCGGGCGCCACCAGATCGGCTTGGTCTTCGCCCAGGGCAGGAATCCTGGTGTCACGTACAACTTCACGTTCTGAAGCGCGGCCGGGTTAGGATGTCGCGAAGGCGGGCGCGAGATTGTGCCGTTTTCGGGTAGATTCCCTGAGACGACCGGACGCAGGAGACCTCGGATTGGGACACGGACACCACCTCGGCCACAATCACGGACCCGCCTCCTACGGTCGCGCTTTCGCGATCGGCGTCACGCTGAACCTTGCGTTCGTCGTGGTCGAGTTCGTGGCCGGACAGATGGCGAACTCGCTCGCCCTCGTTGCCGACGCGGGACACAACCTCAGCGACGTCCTCGGACTCGCGCTCGCCTGGGGCGCGGCGACGCTCGCCCGGCGTACGCCGACGCCGACGAGGACCTACGGCTTCCGGCGATCGTCCATCCTGGCGGCCGTCATCAACGCCGTCGTCCTGCTCGTGAGCGTCGGCGCAATTGCCTGGGAAGCCCTGGAGCGCCTGAGCTCGCCGGCGCCCGTCGCCGGACTGACCGTCATCTGGATTGCCGCCATCGGTATCGTCATCAACGCCGGTACCGCGATGCTCTTTGCCTCAGGGCGGAAGGGCGACCTGAACATCCGGGGAGCCTATCTCCACATGATGGCCGACGCCGCGGTTTCGGTCGGCGTCGTCATTGCCGGCGTGGCAATCCTCGCGACCAACTGGCTCTGGCTGGATCCGGTCGTCAGCCTCGCCGTCTGCGCCGTCATCGTTGCCGGTACGTGGGGCCTGCTGCGCCACTCGGTGAATCTCGTGATGGATGCGGTTCCACAGGGCATCGATCCGCACGAGGTCGAGCGGTACCTCGGCAGCCTGCCTGCCGTCGTCGACGTGCACGACCTGCACGTGTGGGGAATGAGCACAACGGAGGCTGCGCTGACGGCGCATCTCGTAGTCGCGGGCACGCACTGCGACGACGCGCTGATCTCAGAGGCCGCCCGCGAGCTGCACGACCGGTTCGGCATCGAGCACGCGACGCTGCAGCTCGAGAACGGCGATCCGGCGTATCCGTGCAGTTGCCGGTTGCTCACCGCTCACGGCTGACCGGCAAGGCCCTCGAGCAATGCGCGAAGCGCTTTGGAGTGCGGCGTGCAGCGCCGCTTTGGATTCCACCTGGTTACTGCTTGGCGGGGGCACACCAAACCGGGGCGGCAC
>CAZXLQ010000085.1:5990-17615 GCA_964641945.1 uncultured Clostridia bacterium | reverse complement strand
CGCGGTCGCGGAATGACCGCTCCGCGGTCGCGGAATGACCGCTCCGCGGTCGCGGGATGACCGCTCCGCGGTCGCCGAATGACCGATCAGCGGTCGCGGGATTACACGGTTTCGTTCGAGCGCCCGTTACAGTGAGATCACGGTGTTGTCCGCGCCTATCGGTGCGAATCCGTGGACAGTTCCTTGTACGACTTGATCAAGGCACGGGCGCGTTCCGTGATCCGGTCGTAGCCACCGCTCTGCACGTCCGCGGATGAGAAGAGCCCGGCGCCGACCGACACGGCGAATGCCCCGGCCCGGAAGTAGTCTCGCATCGTGTCGATGCTGACGCCCCCGGACGGCATCAATCGAACATCCTGATAGATCTCGGCGAGCATTCGAACATACGCCGGCCCTCCGAACGGTCCCGCGGGTGCAATCCCCACTATCGGCGTACCGAGATTCCACGCCCGCACGACCTCCGTAGGCGTCAATGCACCTGCGACCGCGAGCAATCCCTTCTCGCGACAGATTCCGAGAATGGTCTCGTCCGTGTGCGGCGAGCTGATGAACTGCGCGCCGGACTTCACCGCCCGGTCGGCCATCTCGGACGTGACGACCTCACCGGCACCGACCAGGACCGCATCGCCGTGCTCGCGCCGCAGATCGGAAATCACGCGATACGCGCCGGGGCTCGACAGGCGGATTTCGATGAGGATCAGTCCGCCGCGGATCGCGGCTTCGGCGGACTTAAGCGCAGAATCTGCCGAAGGCGCCGTGAGCGCCGCAAAAATCGGCAGCGAGCGAATCCGGTCCATGCACGCGTGGTCGTTCATCCGCGAAGCACGACGCGCGCCGGCGCGCCGTCTCCTCCTTCGATTTTGAGCGGTAAGCAGATGAGCTCGTAGTTCCCTGGTTCAACGTCGCTCAGGTTGAGCCCCTCGATGATGACTGCGCCGCTTCCAAGCAGCGTCCGGTGGACGTCCGGATTAACGAAGTTGTACTTCTCGACCGAGAGGTAGTCAATCCCGACGACCTTGATGCCGTTCTCGACGAGGTGCTCGGCGGCGTCGGCCGTGAGGTGGACGAAGTCCCTCACGAACTCCGGTTCGCGCCACGCATACGAGTTGCGCGTCTTGAAGATGACCCGCATGTCGTCGGTGAGATCGAACTCGGTGAGGACCTCGCGCGAGATGGTCGTCGACGTGATCTCGATGATGCGGGCTCGACCGATGAGCAGATTCAGGGGGATTGCGTCGACCGTCATCGCTCCGTCGATGAAGTGCGCCGGGGCGTCGACGTGGGTTCCGGTGTGGGTCCCGAAGCGGAGGAACGATACGTTTGCAACATCGCCGTCGGCGATCTTCATCGTCCGCTGAATGTCGACGGCCGGATCGCCCGGATAGACGTGCATGGCCGGAGACAGAGGCACCGAAATGTCATAGATCTTCATGAACCCGTTCCCCCGTTCGACGCGCGCCGTATGCTACGGGGCGGTCCAACGCATTGTCAATTCGGGTCTTCCGGGCGCCGTGCGTCATACAGAATCAGCCGTCGCGACACCAAGTAGCCACGCGTGCGGGACCACCGGGCGGCAGGTACAGGTCGCGCCTTCGCCTGACAGCGCTGGCTCGGGCTTGTAGTATTGGAATTCGCGAATTCGGACAGATCGGGAGGAGAGGATTCATGTCTCGACGGATGTTGGCGGCACTGGCCGTCGTCGTGATGTCGGTTGTGACGGGCGCTTGCGCGGCCTCCGGGGGTGCGGACGCCGGAGCGCACGCCAACGACGGCCCGCCGAGGGTCACGCTCGAAGGCGACGTCGCGAAGGAGGTGCTCGGCGAGGACGATGGCTTCCAGGGTGTCATCTTCTATGGCGCCGAGCTGCAGGGATCCATTGACGACTGCGGCTGTCCGGGCCACCCGCAAGGCGGGCTTCCGTGGCGTCTCGGCTATACCGAGGGATTCCGGTCTGCGTACCCCGACGTTGCGTACCTGCAGGTCGACGCCGGCCACTCGATGGGCGACCTGATCGACAACAAGGGCCAGCTCATGGCGGACCAGAACGTGAAATGCGAATGGGTCGTGAAGGCCTTTGACCGTTTCGGGTTCGACGCCGTGAACATCACGCACAAGGACATCTACTACCTCTCGAAGTTCCTGAAGGCCGGCGAGTGGGAAAAGGCCGTCGCCGCCCAGCCCGGGCTGGGTCGGTTCGTTTCCGCGAACCTCGAGCCCGAGAAACCGGATTCCGGCCTGGTGGCGCCGCCGGCGTATGTCGTCCGAACCATGAAGGGAGGCCGGCTTCCTGGCGGTTCGATCCGCATCGCATTCATCGGACTGACCGAGAACAATCCCAACCTGCCGCAGCACACGGGCTTCAAGGTCGTCAGTCCCGAGATCGCGCTCGAGAAGGTGCTGCCGAAGGCGAGGGCCGAGTCCGACGTCGTCGTCGTGCTGCTCTACGGCGGGCCCGAGATTGCACTGTCGCTCTCGAAGCGCACGGTGGGACAGGTGTCGACGTTCATCGTCTCGCACCCTACGTCGCGGGACAAGGAACCGCAGCTCGGACCGGTGAACCTCGTCTACGCCCGTTTCCAGACGAAGAACCTCGGCGAGCTAAGGATGAAATTTGACGGAAAGAGTCTGGCGAGTGTGACGAATCGGTACGTGTTGATGGACGCGAAGCTGCCCAAGGATCCGCTTGCCGAGGCAATGGCCGCCGAGGCGAAGGAGGCGATCAAGAAGGCGCAGATCGAGCGCTTCAACAACACGAACCCGGCGGCAGGGGACGCGACGTCTTCGGCACCGGTGCCTGCCGATCAGCCGGCGCCGGGAGGGAAATAACGTGGGCGACGCGGAGGCGACCGACAACGCGGCACTCGAGCGCGAGGCGTTGGCGGCGGCGGACCGGGTTGCAGGCGAATCGCGCGGAGTGTGGCTTGCGAGGCTCTGCGGGCGAATCGCCGGCCGAGGTCTGGGACTGCTCCTGCTGGCCGCCGGGATCCTGAAGGCCCTCGTTCCGCTCGAGTTTGCGAAGGAGATCGGTGGCTATGGCATCGTCACCGATCCGGTAGCCACCGGGGTCCTGGCCTTTGCCCTTATCGTCGTCGAATGCGGACTCGGGGCCGCGCTGCTCGTCAACCTGCGGCCGCGGCTCGTGCTCGTGCTCGCGCTGGCGCTCCTTACGGTGTTTCTCGTGGCGATCGGGACGGCTTGGGCAACCGGAAGTGCGACCGAGTGCGGATGTTTCGGGCCGTGGAAGCGATCGATGCCGGCCGCGTTTGCTCAGGACGTGCTGCTGATCGTCGTGGCGGGCTGGGCGCTCTGGGCCCAGGCCGGCATACCGAGCGTGGTCAACGCGCTGAAACTCGGTATCGTCGGGACGGCGCTTGCGGTCGGCGTGATGCTGCCGGCCATTTCGGCCATGTCGTCCGCGGCTACTCCAGGAACGCTCGGAGTAGTCGGCTCGACGGCGTTCAAGACGATTGAGGTCACCGAATCCCCGGTCAGTCTAGCGACCGGCGAGCATCTCGTACTTCTGATGAGCACCGAGTGCGCCCACTGCAAGGCCGCGGTTCCGGCGGTCAACGCGCTCGTTGACGATGCTCGCCTTCCGAAGTTGACCGCGGTCGCGATGGAAGATCGCGTCGAGAGGGGCCTGTTCCGCCAGGACCTCGGTGCGAAGTATCCGGTCGCACAGATCTCGAAGGCCTCGGTCATCGGTCTCGTCGACAAGGAATTCCCGCGGCTCTTCCTGGTCCGTGAAGGTGTGATCGTCGCGGTCTGGGACCGTGACATACCGTCGGCCGACGCGATTCTCGAGAAGAGGGAGAGTTGACAGGATTTTCAGGATTTTCGGAGGATTAACAGGACAATACAGAAGTATTTCGTTCTCGTCCTGTCAACTCTCCATCCCGCTGAGCGCAAGGACCGCTTCCGCGTCGGTGTCGAACGTGTCGAACACGTCGCCGAGCTTCGTGATCCGGAGCATGTCCACGAGCCGCGGGCTGAGATGGGTCAGCGCCATCGTGCCGCTCTCACGGCGTAGCGAACTGTAGCACCGCACGAGCTCTCCGAGACCGGAGCTGTCCATGTACGGCACTTCCGCGAGGTTCAGCACGATTCGCTTGAACCCTCGGTCGCTTAGATCCTCGATCCGCGCCCTCAGCACGCGCTCGCCGTCCACCCGGGTCACCTTGCCCGTTACGTGGAGAATCCGGATACGCCCGTCTGCCCGCTCCTTGATCTCCATTCTCGGGCGCCTCTCCTTCTGATTTCGACGGCCGCGTGCGACGCGTCGCGAGCCTAACACCGGCCCGCAAATGCTGTCAAAATCGGTCGCAACGCCTCACGCCCGTGCGTGTTACAATCGCCGCGCCGTTCCGATTTCCGCTACTTCATGGGTTTCCAGATCGTCATCTTGGTCGGCGTGGCTTGCCTCGTGGTTGGCTTGGCCATAGGTTGGCTCGTCGCGCGCTCTCTCGGCTCCGGGAAGAGCCATGCAGGGCATAACGACCCGTGGGCCAGCGCGGCCGAAGAGGTACCGTACAGCGCATCACCGGACGAGTTTGCTGTTGCGCTGCGGAACCTCCTGAGCGAAAGGACTGAGCTGGAGCTTCTTGCGGTGTATGCCGGCCGAGGTGACGAAGAGTCGCTCCTCGCTTGCTGGCGAGAGGGCGCTGCCCACGGCCACGGACTCCCGGCCGAGGCGCCATCAACCCTGGTGCTGCAGCTGCCCGGGCCGACGCTCGTCGATGCAGCGGAGCTCGGGCGCGGGCTTCGGCCGGGATTGCCGCCGGCCGATCCCGTGATCGAGGCGACACAAGTTGAGGCAGAGCGCATCGCCGAGGAAAAGCAGGTGGCGGACTCGATGTTCGAGAACCCGTTCGAGCTCGAGGACGAGTCGCTGACCGAGTCCGCACGGCAGGCGCCCCCGATGCCCCCGACCGGAAACGGCCCGGCGTCTGAGTCGATCGATGAGGCGCAGATCGCGGCGCGACTCGTCGCCGTTCCCTGGAGCGGCGCATTTGCCTGGCGCGGCGTCCTCGTTGCGAGACCGGGAGCCGATCCGCTGCGCCATTTCGAGGATGCCGAACGTGTCGCGGCGTCGTTCGGACCTCGGCTCGCCATTCACTGCGAACTCGCTCGCGCCGCCAAGGCGGTTGTTCGGGCGGAGAACGTGCGACCCGTGACGGAATTCGTCCTGCCAGTCGTCGAAGAGCACCACGCTCCGATCGAGCTGCCTCCGATTCCACCGCCGCCGGTCCCGACGCCGTCTCCGGCCGCCGCGCGACTGCATCGCGCCGAGGTCAGGATGGCCGACGCGCTCCAGTCCCCGCGGCGAGAGCCGGATCTGCTCCGAAACGCCGTCGGTCTGCTGGCGGAGGGTCTCGCCACGGACCGCTGTTACGTCGTCGAGGTCGAAGGTCTTCACACGAAGCCCGTGATGCACGAGCGTCGGTCCGAGGCGGTTGGTTCGGCGCTGGGCCTCGACCTTGGGGCTGCGTTCCTTTCGACCGTGAAGTCGCGTAGCGCGACGACCATCAAGGCGATCGCGATGGCGTCAGGCAGCTCGAGCGAACTGCTCTCCGAAGAGGCCGCGACGCGGCTCGGGCCTATGTCGCGAGTGCTCGTTCCCGTTGTCGAGAAGGGGCACATCTCGGCGGTGTACGTATGCGAGTGGATCGATCCTGCGAAGCGGCTCACCGACGACGACATTGCCTTTGCCGAGAGGGTCGTCGCCCGCGCGTCGGTGGCTTGCGAGCGTCTGCATCAGTACGACGCGCTCGCCCAGCAGGCGGCGCACGCGCGCGAGGCGCAGGAAGAGGTCGAGGATGCGCTGACGCAGATCCAGTCGCTGGTCTCTGCTCTGCCTGAGGCCCTCGTCGGCCTCGATACGGAAGGGAAGATCACGTTCGCGAATCGCGCCGCGGGACGCTACTTCCGCAAGCAGGAGTTCGAGCTCATCGGACGATCGGTCGTGGACCTCGTGCGGAGCGCAGGCGGCGATGCCGCTGCGTGGGAGCGCGCGATCGGCGCTACGGCAGCCGACCGGTTCGCCGCGACGATGACGACGACCGAGGGCCGGTCGACGATCGACATAACCGTGGTCCCGGGACTGCAATCGGCTATCTGCGACCGGCTCATCACCCTGAGCGTCCGGGCATGAGGAGAGTGGACAGGATTCACAGGATTTTCGGACAATCAACAGGACGTCATTGGTTGTTACCGTGCCGTGTCCTTTGTCGCTTCCTGTGAATCGTTCGCAAATCCTGAAGATCCTGTCCACTCTCACCCCTCGGCGATAGTGACGGTGCGGTAACGAGAGACGCGGATCGACGGAGACCAGCCGCGTTCGGGCAGGCCCGCCTTTCTCTTCAGCTCATGCACGAAGTCGGCCGGGTCGGGAATCGAATTCCACACGACCGGCAGGAACGTCCCTCGACGCCCGCGGTCCTCGAGGGTCACGCCGTCGATTCCGGGTCGGAGCTGTGAGACGAGGTCCTCCTCCGACGACACCGTCATCGGTTCGGACGGCGTCAGCAGCGAGATGTCGATCCGAACGGACGAAATGTCGCCCGGCCGCAGGACCGGACATCGCGGGTCACGAAGGACGACCGCGGCGGCATTCTCGACGACATCGATCGCGAGCGGTCGCGCCGGCACGAGCGAGCCGATGCAGCCGAGCAGCTCGTCCCCGCGATGCAGCGAAACGAACGTCGCCGCCGGTGTTCGGAGCTCGGGCGCCGCGTCGGAAAGGTCCAGGCTCAGGACTCCACCCGACCGCACCGCGTGTTCCAGTCCGGCGCGAGCGGCGCTGAGCAGCGCGGGACCGAACCGCCGCGCGACATCGTTCGACGTATCAGGCGACGACATAGGCACCGTACCCGACGACCTGGTCCCGCGGACCCGCCGTCTCACCGGAATTCCGCAGGTCGACCGTACGCACAGTCAGTCCGCGCCGTTTTGCGACCTTGAGCAGTCCCGCGATGGGAGTGCGACCGCACGCTCGATCCGACGAGATGAGGTCCGGCCGCAGCAGCTCGATGGCGCGTGACGTGTCGGCGTCGAGTTCCTTCGCCGTCTCGAAATCGTGGTAGTGCGACAGGTCGGAACTGACGACGATGCGTGTCTCGTCGCCACCCCAGAGCAGATCGAGGACCTCGGCGACCTCGTCCGAAGATGCGTCACCGACGGCAAAAGGAGCGACGGTAATGTCACCAAGCGCGATCTGGAGAAACGGAAGGTGGACCTCGAGTGAATGCTCGCCGGAGTGCGCTTCGTCGAGCACGCCGACCTGTGGCAGGTGGCCGACCGAGGCGATGGCCTCGGTGTCGATCCGCACGTTGCCGAGCGGGGTCTCGAAGATCGTTGAGCTCGGTGCCGCGAGGCCGTGGAATCGCACGCGATGGCTCGGTCCGAGCAGCACGATACGAGAGATCGTGGAACGATCGATCGCGAGTCGCGCGTACGCCGTTGCCGCAATCGGGCCTGAGTATACGTAGCCGGCGTGCGGGGCGATGACCGCCTTTGGCGCCACGGTCCGTGAAGGCATGTGCGCTGCCGCCTCGGCGAGAAACGAGCGCACCTGCGAGTCGAGTTCTTGAGGGGAACCGGGGTAAAACCGGCCGGCGACGGCTGGGTGACGGACCTTCTCCATCGTGAACCTCCGGGCGGAACTCCGTTTGAGTCGAAGCGTGTGAGGAGAAGCGCGTCACCAGTATAGCGCAGACAGGGTGACCCGCATGCCGTGTGCTACACTGCCATCAAGGGCTCCCAGTCAAGGAGGTCGGCACGTGAGCGGAACAAGGGACAACGAGAAACACGGCCACTTCGTCGACGCAGGTCGGGCCGAAAGCGAGATCTACGAGGCCGATCCCGAAATCGCCGAGGTGTTCGAATCCGACAAGCATGGGCACGGTGCTCGATCCGGCGGCCAGCAGATGATGCGCGAGATCGAGGAGCATTCCGGCTACAGCCGCGAACTGAGCGGCGGCGACATGGATGCCGACGTCATCGACGCCGAGTTCGTCGGCGATGAGGCTGTCGGTGGCGACAACATGTCACCGGACCAGGACATCGTCGAAGAGATCGGACTCGCAGCCGGACTGGCCTACGAAGACAACGAGCCGCTTCGGACGACCGAGAAGGTCGAGGAACGCGACAGGCACCGGTGGGAACTGGACCCGGCATCGGCCGAGGACTACCAGGAACGCATGCGGCACAAGAAGGATTGAGGTCAGCGGCACCGTTCGATACAACGCACGCCGGAAACGGTGGCATCGGACCGCTTGAATGCACCGTCGTGCCTTCGAGATCACCCGTGGCCCAGTCCGGGCCGATTGAAGGAGTCTGAGTTCCATGCGTGATGTGCTGCGCGCGGTTGGCGTACTGGCGATGGTGGCGATGCTGGCGACGGGCGCCAGTGCCGACACCATCTACATGAAAAATGGCAGCGTGATCCGGGGCACGGTGATCGGCTACGGGAACGGCGAGTTTTCAGTTCAACTGACCGGCGCCGGGGGGTCGCGCAGCCGCGCGACGCTGGCGGGAGACGACATCGACCGCATCGAGTTCGATGGAGAAGGCGCGGCCAATGGATCTTCGCCGGGCGGCTACGCTCCGATGCCGGACAACTCCGGCGCGGCCGATGCCGGCGGTGGCTCGATTCCAGACGACACGGGCTCGGGGGGTGATCTCGGCAGCGCGTCGGATCCCGTCGCGACAGGCGGCGGTCGGCCGTCCCAGCCCCCGCTTGCTTCCGGCGGATCCGGGTCAGGGGGGCGGGCCGAGACAGCCACTCCGGTGACAGGCCGTCAGGAGACGACGGTTACCGTTGCACCGAACGCCGACTGGACCAGTTCCAAGCTGCTGCTGCGCCGAGGCATGCGGGTTCGGATCACGGCGACGGGAACGGTCAAGCTCGATGCAGCGGGACGCCGTACCGCCGGACCTGCCGGAACGGACCTGGCTGACCGCGACAAGCTCATGCCGAGCAGGCCGACGGGCGCCCTGATCGCCGTCATCGGCGACGACAACGACGACTTCATTTTCGTCGGAGCTCAGGCCGAGTTCGTCTCGCAGCGCGACGGGTTTCTGTTTTTGAGCGTCAATGAGGGAGTGCTGCGCGACAACACCGGATCGTTCTCGGCAAGAGTTGTCGTCGAAGCCGGGCAGCCTTCGCCCGCCGCCCCTCGAACCGGGGGAGGTGCGGCTGCGCCAGCGCCCCGAAACACGCAGCCTCCGGTGGCTCGGGACAATCCGAAGCCGGCGGCTCCGCGTCCGGCGCGAGATTCGGCGCCGCCTGCCACGTCACCAGCCAGAACGGACGTACCGTCCGCGCCGGCCGCGGGTTCGTCGGTACGCGAAGTGGACGTGACGGTCCAGTCGAACATCGACTGGACCAACACGAAGGTCAGGGTCCAGCGAGGAAACGTGGTTCGAGTCACGGCCACCGGCACCGTGACGCTGAAGCCCGGTGGCGGGAGGACCGGTCCGGCGGGAATCGAGAGCCCGGATTCCGACAAGTTGATCCCGAACGGACCGACCGGCGGACTGATCGCCGTTGTGGGGGATGACAACGACGACTTCGTGTATCTCGGTGCTTCAGGGCAGTTCACGTCGCGTCACGACGGCGTGCTGTTCCTGAGCGTAAACGAGGGAAACCTCCGCGACAACGTCGGTACCTTCAGCGCGAAGGTTGCGATTGAACAGGTGCAGGTCGACGGTCCTGCGGCTGGCACTACCGGAGGGTCCGGTGTGCCGCCGCGGACGGCACCGGCAGGTGGCGGTGGCAGCGCGGCCCCTGCGCCGAAGCCTGCAGCGCCGGCGATAGGTGCGAACGGCGGCACCGCGGAACTCACGATCCAGGCGAAGAACGACTGGACTGGCACCCAGATCGCGATCAAGAAGGGCATGAAGGTGAAGATCACGGCGAGCGGGACCGTGAAGCTGGACCGCGCGGGACGGATCACTGCGTCTCCCGCCGGCAACAGCTCGGCCGATCCGCTCAAGCTGATCGCCGACAAGCCGACTGGCGCGCTGATCGCCGTGATCGGCGACGACAACAGCGAGTACATCTTCATTGGAACGGGCGCCGAGTTCGTGGCGGAGCGGGACGGGATTCTCTACCTCGGGATCAACGAGGGTGAAGTCGCCGACAACGCCGGGGCGTTCATCGTCCGGGTGGTCGTCACGCGGTAGGCCGGCACGAGTCGACAACAAAGCGCTTCATGAATTGCCTCCGATAGGTGTGGCCAGGCGAGTCGCCGTGCACCGCACAACGGCCGCGGATCCGAGTCGATCCACGGCCGTCCAAATTGCGCACACCGGCCCGCGCCCGTCAGCTCACATCGTGGTAGTGGGTCATTTTCGATCTCGCTGCTCCCTGCGTCTTTGGGTCTTCCTTGGCGTCTTTGCGAGAAACTGACTCTGAAAAGAACCCATTTGATCGGTGAGTTTCTCGCAAAGACGCAAAGGGAAGACGCAAAGGCGCAAAGCAGCAACAGAAGTGCGAAAATCCGAGTCTTGCGATAGACGTCGAACTGACCCACTACCCACACCGTGCCGTCAGGGTTTCCGCTTGCCTCCGCCGCCACCGTCCGACTTCGACCCTCCATTGTTCGGCGCCGGAGCGACGTACACCTTCGGTTCCGGCCGAGGCGCCGGCCGCTCGACCCGCTCGGGTTTGGGAGCGCGTTCTACGACTCGGGGAGTGGACCGCGGCTCGGCTTTCGGAGTTGCGCGCTCGGTCCGTTCGACGCGGGGAGCCCGCTCGCTCTTCGGCTCGACCTTGGTCGGACGCTCAACCGGCTCGCGCTTCTTCGTGCGCTTTACCGGCTCAACACTGCGATCCACGGGCTTCACCGGCTTGTCGACGCGTTCGGTAGAATCGACCCGCGGCGCGGATTTCGTCGTCGTCGGGCGCTTGACGGGCTCGCGCCGCCGCGGCGTGTCGATCGTCCCCGCGTCGTCCCCACCCGTCGGCTCGACCGTCGTAACCGGCTTCGTGGATCGCGGCTTCACGGCCTTGACCGTTCCAGCCGCAGGACGCTCCTCGCGCATTGTCGGCACATCATCGGCTGTCGCCGGCTTGCGCGGCGTCGGCTTGACGACCACACCGGTCGCTGCCGGCCGGATCGGCCGGGCCGTCACCGTGCCGCCGCCAGCGGCCGTGCGCGGCTTGACGACACCGTTCGTAACCGTGACGTCCTTCACCACCACAGGCCGATTGCGGATCGAGTCCGTGACTGTTGGCTTGACGCGCGCCACGACGACCTTCGGGTCCTTCGGAGCACCCGGGATCACGACGGCAGGCGTTCGCCCGTCGAGGCCCGACTTGACGCCACCGGGCAGAATTCGCGCGCCCGAGCCGGGCTTCGAGACACCGATGCCTCGGCCTTCCTTCAGGTGACGCGGAACGAAATCCCGATCATGACGGCGATGAAGGCGCCGGATACCGCTGTACGGCTCACCAGGAGCCAGGGGCACCCAAACGTAGCCAGACGAGTTCGGGTACTGGTACCACGACACGAGTCCGGGGCTCCACGGATAATAAGTGCTGCCCCAGCCATAGTCATAACCGGAGTAGTACGAGCCGTAATTCGATCCGTAGCTCGAGAACGGCATCCAGGCCCATCCGTA
>CAZXLQ010000085.1:0-5890 GCA_964641945.1 uncultured Clostridia bacterium | reverse complement strand
GCGTAGTCCTGGTCGAGACCCGTCGACCATGAATCGAATGAGTCGTAGCCCGTCCACGCAACTAGGTCGACCTGGGACGGGTCGCCGTACAGCATGGACGCCGTCTCGCCATCGTCCACCTGGACCGATCGGTCCGGCGTGCTGACGAGAGCCTTGCCCTCGTGAACCGTCACACGCGTGTCGCCATCGTCGTTGACGTCGATGCGATAGACGCCTTCGTCCTTGACCGTCACGGCTGCCGACGGAGCGCTGATCTCGAACTCGTCACCGCCGTCGAAGTTGCGGAGCGAGACGATCACGCTGCCGACCGTCAACTCGAGGCGGACGCTGTCCGTGTCGAGCTTCGCCACCACGACGTCGGTGTCTCCACCAAGTCGAACGTAGCGACCGCCGCCGAACTGCATCTCGAGCCGCGAGTTGTCCGACGAGAAGAACTCGTCGCCTTCGAACACCGGCGCATTGCGATCCACGTCGGCCCACTGGCTCGAACCGGGTTGCCGGAGGGCCGCGTCGCCATCAAGCCTCGAAATCCGGCCGACCCTGGACGGCGGCTGGTCTTCGAGATCCTGATCGTACGCATACGACTGCGCCAGGGCAGATTGTGCGCCCCAGAATGGCAGCGCGAGCGCGGCAGCAAGCAGCGCCGCCGGGATTCGATACGAGAAGCGGGGGAACAACATGGCAACCACCTCGCGAGTGAGCGTAATCCTTCAACCCCGGATGAGCAAAATCCGTGCCTCGCATTGCTGCCAGACATTGGATTCTGAAGTGCTATTCGCGGGAATAGACGTCCCGGATTCGACCTTTGCGCTTTTGCGCCTTTGCGCGAGCAATTCCCTTGGATTGTATGACTTGCAGGGACATCCCGCGCAGAGACGCAAAGGCGCAAAGGCAGGACCGGGCACGGACTATCGGGGTAACGGCGGCGCTGTCCAGTTTGTCTGGCCCAGCTGCAAACGGGGACTACACGATATGGTGCAGCCCCCGTCGGATATGCAGCAGGTTTTCCTGCGACCGGCCTTCGTTCAATACGCCGAGAGCAGGCGGAGCGCGTTCGCGATGCCGGATGCCTGCGGCAGTATCTCGTCCTCGAGGCCGGGGTAATAGGCGACGAAGGTGTCGGTCGCCGCGACCCTGCGAACGGGTGCGTCGAGGTACTCGAACAGCTCGTCCGAAATCCGCGCAGCGATCTCGGCGCCATATCCCCAGGTTCTCATGTCCTCGTGCACGACGAGCACGCGGCCCGTCTTCTTCACGGAGGTCGCAATGGACTCCCAGTCGTAGGGACTCAGGCTGCGCAGGTCGAGCACTTCGACATCGAGCCCTTCTTCGGCGAGTTGCTTGCACGCTACGAGCGTGCGTTGCACGGTCGCTCCATAGGTGACGACAGTGACGTCGTGTCCCTCACGGGCGACGCGCGCCTTTCCGAACGGAATCATGAAGTCGGGATTCGCGTAGGCGCTCTTGTTGTACGTCTGCCGATACAGGTGCTTGTGCTCGAGGAAAAGCACCGGATCGTCGGAGCGGATCGCCGTCCGAAGCAGTCCTGCCGCATCGAGCGCCGTCGATGGCATGACCACGCGCACACCCGGTGTGTGCGTGAAGAGAACTTCGCCGGACTGGCTGTGATAGATCGCGCCACCGGTCAGGTACCCTCCACATGCGACGCGAATGACGAGCGGGCACGAGAAATCACCTGCTGAGCGCCATCGCATCGTCGCGACTTCGTTTCGCAACTGCTGCATGGCCGGCCAGATGTAGTCGAAAAACTGGATCTCGACCAGGGGCTTCAGACCACGGGTCGCCATGCCGACCGCGCGTCCGATGATGTTCGCTTCGGCGAGCGGAGAGTTGAACACGCGATCGTTGCCGAACTCGCGCTGCAGGCCGTACGTGACCTTGAAGACGCCGCCCTTGCCCTTTACCTGTTCGAGGTTCTCTTCGCGCGAGCAATCGGCCACGTCTTCGCCGAACACGACGATGCGCGGATCGCGTCGCATCTCTTCGTGCATCGTGCGGTTGATGTGATCGAGCATCGTCTTTTCGCCGGTCTCCTCGAAACGAGGGTCCGACTCGGTGTCGAACGCGGCAGCCGTCGGATCGACGTCGGGGGAGTACACCCACTTGAAGTGCGAGCCGGGCTCGGGTTTGACCGAGACGAGGGCACGGTCGCTGGCTTCGCCGATCTCGGCGTCGACAGCCGCTCGCATGTGTTCGAGGTCTTCCTCGGTCGCGATCCCTTCTTCGACGAGGAACTTCGGGAACCTTACGAGCGGGTCCCGGTGGGCATCCTCTTCGAGCTCCGAAGCCGGCCGGTAGAGCCTCTCGTCGTCCGAAAGGGAGTGCGAATACGGGCGCACCACCTTCGCATGCACGAGCGCCGCGCCCTGGCGCGAGCGGCAGAACTCGACGGCTTCGGTCATCGCCGCGTAAGACGCAAGCGCATCGCAACCGTCCACCTCGATGATCCGCAGGTTCGGGAAGCCCGAAACGAGCTTCGAAACCGATCCGCCGGCGGTCTGCACCTCCACCGGCACCGAGATCGCGTAACCGTTGTCCTCCACGAGAAAAACGACCGGGAGCTTGAGGTTGCAGGCCGTGTTGAGGGCTTCCCAGAACTCGCCTTCGGACGTGGTGCCGTCACCGGTCGAGCAATAGACGACCTCGTCACCCTTGAACAGGTCGGCGCGATCCTTGAGGGCATCGATCAGTCCGAAGCGGTAGCCGGCTTCGGCGCACCCTACAGACTGGAGAAACTGCGTTCCGGTCGGCGAGGACTGCGAGACTATGTTGAGCGCCTTGTGTCCCCAGTGCGAAGGCATCTGGCGGCCGCCGGAGTTCGGGTCGTCGGATGATCCAACGGCCTCGAGGAACATCTCGTAGGCCGACATGCCGAGCTGGAGGCAGAGCGCACGGTCGCGATAGTACGGGTAGAACCAGTCGTAGGCGGGTTTCATCGCCAGGGCCGCCGCGGTGAGTATGGCTTCGTGGCCGGCGCCGCTGATCTGGAAGTAGATAGCGTTCTGGCGCTTGAGCTGGATCTCCTTGTCGTCGATGCGTCGGGACGCATACATCGTGCGGTAGATCCCGACGAGCTGTTCCGGGCTGAGCCCGTGGAACGAGTCGACGGCGGGCTTTCTGCGAGTCGCCATACCAGCGGTCCTCCACTACGGATGAGTTTCGGCTGCTGCCGAAAAAGACCTCAGTTTAGGTGCCGGGAGGCGCTTCCCGCAAGGTCAGGGTGCCTGCGCGATACCGGCCGCTCTCCGTGTCCCGGAGTCTCGGCGCCTCTGTGCGCGAAGCTCTCTTCACGTCTGTGAGTGCTTCGCACACAGAGGCACGGAGCCACAGGGCCACGGAGCAGCTATGGCGTGACTATTCGCATTCCCATGCGACGTGCCTATTCCGACGCGAAACTGCCGGTTCGTTTCAGGTATTCCACGAGGCCCGGGAGCTTGAACCGTTTCCCGATGTCGTGCGCCACGTCCTGCTCGAGGGGCTTGATCAGCCGCTCTTCGGGGGCGAGCAATTCGTTGAGCTCGTCGCTCGGCATGAAGGTCACCGGGACCTGCGCCGAGAGCACGCGCTGACCTCCGCGAAGGGCGAACAGGTGCGCCAGCAGGCGGTACCCGTTCCAGGCAAAGAAGACGTTGGGTCCCGGCACCAACGTCATCGCTGCCGTCAATGGCAGCATCGCGCCGTTGATGAACATCCACCGCCTGTGCGAGGCCGTCTTGTTGAGCAGCAGGAGCCTGAGTCGCCTGCGCGCGTATTGAGGACTGATGCCGCTCGGGTATGTAACCACCACCTCTGGCGCCTTGCGGAATCGACGCAGCATCGGTTCCGTGGGATCCACGCGCGCATTGAGCGTGTCGAGCACGCGCCTTACGCGAGACTTCGTTCCGTCCGCCCGAGGTCGCTCCACGGCCGCCCACGTCTTCGAGACCTTGCGGCGAAGCCACGCCATCCACCCGGACTGCGTAGCTTCGCCATCTGCCTCGACGAGCGTGTCCTCGGCCTGTTCATCGGGATAGAACTCCCAATGGCGCCTGTAGACGTGAATGAAGTACACACGCATGCTCATCTCAATTGCGCTCCGGAGCACGCTTGCCGATCGCGAACAGTAAGACGAGTGCCATTCCGGCGATAAATCCCCCGATGTGAGCCAGATACGCGACGCCTCCACCGGCCGGGCCCTCGGCCAATTGGCTGATGAACTGGAAGACGAACCAGAGGCCGAGGACGAACACTGCCGGCACGGACGTGATGATCCGGATCACAAGCACGCGGACCCGATTCTTCGGGAACTTCACCAGGTAGGCACCGAGGACGCCGGCGATCGCGCCCGAGGCGCCGAGTGTCGGTATGACCGACTGAGGGTCCGGCAGTATGTGCGCGAAATCGGCAATCAACCCGCACAGCAGGTAGAAAACAGCGAAACGCCAGTGGCCGAGCAGATCCTCGATCTGATCCCCGAAAATCCAGAGGTAGAGCATGTTCCCGCCGATGTGCATCACCGAACCGTGCATGAACATCGACGAAATCAGCGTCAGGTAGATAGGCGTCGGTCCTGGGTACTGGGGAATGCGATACGACTGTCCGCCTGCCTCGATGGCCACCGGTCGAACGAGATCGACCCCCGTCGTGATCTCGGCCGGAACCGTGGACCACGCATACGTGAACGAATCGCCGATCGTCATCTGGAGCAGGAAGACGAGCACGTTGATGGCCAACAGGCCGTACACGACGAACGGCACCGTCCGCACGTCCGAGTTGTCATCGCCGAGGGGAAACATGAATTCGCGTCGTCCTCGATCGTCGCGTTTCGGGCACCGAACCGGCCAGTCGGCCGGCATTGACGATGGTTTCGCGGCCCGTCATTCGTCGTCGCCTCCGATGCGTCCTCCCCAGCGGAGTTTCCCTCGCAGTACCTCGAAGTAGTTCCGGTCGCGAGGTGTAATGACGTTAAACGTGGCCGTACTCTTCCGCAAGCGGATGCGATCGTGGATGGCAAGGTTGATTCCGATCTGTCCGTCGACCGTCAGCGTCACAGGTTCGGCCGTCGGTCGAAGCGCTAGCTCGATCGAGACCGAATCGGGAACGACGAGCGGCCGGTTCGAAAGCGTGTGCGGGCAGATCGGGTTCAGGACGAAGGCGCCCATCGACGGCATGAGTATCGGTCCGCCGGCCGAAACGTTGTAAGCCGTGGAACCGGTTGGCGTCGATACGATCAATCCGTCAGCCCGATAATAGGTGACGTATCGTCCGTCGATCGAACAGTCGACCTCGATCATGCGGGCGAGGGCCGAGGTGTTCACGACGGCGTCGTTGAGGGCCGTCGTGTGCTCGATCCTTCGACCCCGACGCAAGACTTCGCAATCGAGCATGACACGGGGATCGAGTTCGTATTCACCACCGATGATCGCGTCTAGAGCCGGAAACAGGGTCTCGTCCGTGTATTCGGTCAGATAACCGAGGGTACCGAAGTTCACGCCGAGCACCGGCGTGCCGCGCTCTCCGAGCATTCTGGCCGCGCCGAGCATCGTGCCGTCGCCACCGAGAACGATGACGAGATCGGCGGTAGACGCGATTTCGGACGAAGGCACCTCGCGCGAGCGGCCCGAGGGGTCGGTGCGCTGTCCCTGGATGACGACGTCGATTCCGCGATCGTCCGTCCAGGCGAGCAGTCGTTCGACCACCGGTTCGGCCCGAGGCTCGCGCCGCTTCACGACGAGTCCGATACGTTCAATGCGTGTGAACTCCGCCACGCGCGGATTGTACAGCAGTGGGAATCCGATGCCCGCTCGCAGCTACAAACCCGCGCAAGGGTTCCTGACACTGACTCCGCGACCGCGGAGCGGTCGATTCCGCGACCGCGGAGCGGTCGATG
>CAZXLQ010000084.1:0-17666 GCA_964641945.1 uncultured Clostridia bacterium | reverse complement strand
TCGCGCTTCCCTCCCGACCGCACGTCCCAGAACCGCGAACGCAGTGAGCGGCCGGCTTGGCATCTCCCGCCAAGTGGTTGTACCGCACGCCCCATCCTGTTGCGTCCGCCACCACCCACGTGGGCGCTCAAATGCTCAGAGCCGTGTCCTTAGCCTCTCACGCGCGTCGATCCCGCAGTCGGCCCCTCGCTGCGCTCGCTGCGCTCGGGGTTCTGGGCCAATCGATTTCGAACACAAACCGTGACCGGCCCAGAGCCCCGAGCCCCTACGGGACGATCTTCCGCAGCCGCTGGTGCCCCTGGTCCGACACGACCACCGACCCGATCGACGGATCGAACAGGATCCCCCGCGGATCCTTGAAATTCGCATCCGGCCCGATGCCGTCCTTGAACTTCGAACGGCTTCCCCCGCCGGCAAGCGTAGTCGTGTTCCCCTCCGGGCTCACCTTGCGAATCGTATTCGAAGCGTTGTCGGTCACGTAAACAGTCCCGTCCGACCCCACCGTCACACCTATCGGTCCGCGGAACTGCGCCACGAGCGGTCCGCCCGACGCCGTGCCCTCGAATCCACTGCCGGCGACAGTCGAGACATCTCCCGTCACAATGTCGAACAGGCGGATGCGGTTGTTGCCGAAGTCAGCCACCACGAGCCCCGACTCGTCAGGCGTCAGAGCGACATCGAGCGGGAACGAGTACCGCGCCGTCGTCACGGCACCATCCGTGAACCCGACGATCCCGATGCCCGACGCCGTCGTTACATCGAACGTAGCCGACGTCGTGTCGATAGCGCGGATGTACTGATTCGTCGCATCGGCCACGTACAGAATCCCGTTCGACGCAAGCGCCATCCCATCCGGCCCGCGGAACCGAGCGACCGCGCCCACTCCGTTGCCGAAGCCCTGCAGGCCCCGTCGCGTCGACTTCGTCTCGGCACGCTCGTCCTTGTCTTCGATCAGGTCGTTTTCACCGGCGACCGTGTCGACCGTGACGCCCGAGCCCGAGATCCGAACGCGCCGGATCACCCGATTCCCGTAGTCCGCGACGTATATCGCGCCGTCACCCGCCACCGCGATGCCCAGCGGATTGTTGAACCGCGGCACCGAGAAGTTCGCGTCCGTCGAGTCGCCCGAATCGACGTATCCGGGCTCTCCATCGCCCGCGATCGTCTCGGTGAATCCCGTCGCCGGGTTGACCCGTCGAATCGCGTTGTTCTGCTGGTCGGCGACGTAGTAGAAGCCGTCAGGGCCGATCGCCATGCGGCTCGGGCGACGGAACTTCGCCGTTTCGGAGTCGCCGTCCTCGAATCCGTCGAGGCTCTTGCCCGCAAGCGTCGAAACCACCGACGCGCGAACGACCGTCACCGCAAGCGGATTGGACACCGTCCCGTCGTTGTTCTTCACCTGAATCTGATAGGTGACGTTTGCCGTGTCGGTCAGGTCCTTCGACAGCGTGAAGTCCACTCGCGCCTTGCCAACGAACGTCGTCTTCACTTCCGTGCCGTTGACGAGCACCTTGCTCTTCTCGGCGAAGTTCGCGCCGTTGACCGAAATCGTCGTTGCCCGGTCCGTCCCGGCCTGCACTTCATCCGGTGTCACCGTGTACGCAAACGGATTGTCGTTCGCGGGTGTGACCCGAAGGATCGTGGCGTTCGAAAGTCCCGTAGACTGAACGACATACACGACGGCTTCCCTGACGGTCGTGATGAGCGAAGCAGGCACCATCACCTTGATTACCTGCGACTTGATCGACGTCGGTGTCAACTCGACGCCATCGATCGTAACGATCGCGTCCTGGGAAAATCCGGCGCCGTCGATCTTCATCTCGAACGCCGCGGAGCCCGCCTTCACGTTGGCCGGTTCGAAGAAATTGACCGTCGCCGGCTTGTCGTAAACCGTGACCGTAAAAATGTTCGAAAGTCCGCCGCCATCGGCCTTGACCTGGAAAGGCAGGATGCCGGGCACCGAAATGAACCCGTTCGGAAGGATGACCGAGAGGACGCCCTTCTCGCGCAGGGTCGTTTCCAGGGAGGAGCCGTAGACCAGCACCTTCGACTTGTCGTTGAAACCAACCCCGGCCAGGCGGAATTCCGCCGCAAAACCCGCCGTCACGAGCCCGAGTGCATCGGGGTTGATTCGATCGATCGTCACGCCAGGCAGCTTGGTGCCGACAGTGAGCGTTCGCGCAGCGGTCATCACGCCATCACCCCGCCTGACTACCACGGTGTGCGTGCCGACGGCCGCCGTCACCGTCATCGGTATCAGAATCTGAAGTCGCTTCTTCGAAACGAACTGCGTCTGCTGCACGACTCCGTCGAGCAGCACCACCGAATCTTCGTCAAAGGCCGTGCCGATCAATCTCAGCGTGAAGTCCGGATCGCCGACCGAGACGACCTCGGGGCCGATCTTCGTCAGAGTCGGATCCGCTGCCCGGGCCACGGGAACCGAGGGAACCAGGATGGCCAGCAAAGAGATGAATGCGAGAACGTACTTGGATCGGATCATATGAATGGCGTCTGTCCTTGATGAGTCGGGCCGGCCTCGCGCAACGGGTGCAAGCCGGCTTGTGTTTCAAACGCAGGAGTATAGCCGCTTCTGACAGATAGGGACAACAAGGGAGAGTGGACGGGATTGCAGGAAATAAGGCGTGGCCGTACAGAGAGCACAGAGTCACGAAGAACACAGAGTCTTCAGACGTGTCAATCTGTGTTCTCTGTGACTCTGTGCTCTCTGCACGGCCACGCCCTATTTCCTCCTACCCAGGCCCCTTCGCCTGCCACTCGCGGATGAGCGGCATGGCCGATGCCACCGGAATCGCGAAGTTCGATCCCGCAAACGTCTGCCCGGTCTCAGAGCTCACGAGAATCGCCGAGTTGATCCCGATCACACGTCCAGAGTCGTCGAAGATCGGCCCGCCCGATCCCCCTTCAGTCGTCGCTGCGTTGTGCACGATCCGTCCCGGAGTGATGTCGCCGATGATGCCCTGAGTGGTAAGCGGCCGGATCGCCCCGCGATCGGCGAGAATCCTCGCGACGTCGAGCAGCGAACGATTTCCCCGTCCCGCCACGGCCGTCCGCTCCGCCTCCGGCAACCGCTCGACGAGTCCCTCGACCCCGGTCGGATACCCCAGAAGTACGATCGCCTTGCCCGGCACCGTGAGCGGACCGTCCTCCGACGGCAGCGGGAGCACCGGAATCGCCTTGTCGCTCTGCTTGATCTTGCAGATCGCGAGGTCCACCTGGTCGTTGTTCGTCGTGAGCTGTACTTCGAACGGCGTCTGGAACTGCGGGAAATACGCGATGAGTCGCTCTATCTTGGGCCGCATGCCCTGCGACAGGATCACCTGCGCAGTTTCGTCCTGCCTCCACGGCTGCACGACGTGCCGGTTCGTCAGCAGTGTGTTCTCCGAAATCAGGAAGCCCGTTCCGGTGAACTCGACCTCGACCGTCGGACCCATACCGTCGATGCTCGCCAGCAGCTCTCCCGTCTCTCCAACCACCGGACCGTTTGCGTCGTCGACCGTGTCGTATCTGAGTGCGCGGCCAGTCTCGCGATCGGTGAACGAATAGACGCCGACGATGAGACACACCCCGCCGGAGTACTTCTCGGACATGCGCTGGGCGAACGAACGGTTGTCGGCATAGAGCTGTCCGAGCTCGTCGAGGCGCTTCTGCTGTTCCTCGAGCCGCTCCTGCGCGGCGGACTTTTCCTTTCGATCGAGCTCGATCTGCTCCTGCTGGAGCCGCACCGTCTCCTGGATCGACCGCAGCTGATAGAAGTTGAGGTAGATCACCAGCCCGACGAGAAAGAGAATTGCGAAGGCGCTGCCGAGCGTGTAGGCCTTGGCGCGCCCCGGGACTTCGGCCCAGAGGCTCGTCGCGAGCTCCTTCACGAATAGCGTAGCGGTCAACGGATGGACGTTGCCCGGTACCTCCGCAAGCGCGGTCTCGGTAGCCTCGGGCACCGGCACGAGTCCGTAGATGTCCTGCCTGAGCACGTGAAACAGCAACTCGGTCCCGCGTCCCGCCGCTCCGAATCGGAGCGTGTCGCCGTCGTGAAGCGGAAAGGACTCGCCGGGCGACGTCGAGGCGATCGTCGTACCATTGATCGCAAACTCGACCTCTTCGCCGACCTTGAGAGTCAGTCTCGGCACGCCCTCGTCGAGGCGTCGCACGCTCGCGATCACGTCCGGCAACGGGATCAACTCACCGGTGACCCCGGTGCCCGCAATGGGCACGACGAGGTCGCACGTATCGGAAGGCCCGATCGTGATCCGGTCCTGCTGGTAGATTCGCGTCTTCCCTTTGTCCCGCCCCGTCAGGAAGACGAACATGAGACTGCTCATAGACGTGTCAACGGCGCCTGCAAACGCGCGAGTATAGGAGCGATTAGCCGGCGGAAGCAACTACGTGTTTCCGTGCCTCGGTGTCTCTTGATGCGAAGCCTTTGAAGAGCTTCGCACGCAGAGGCTCAGACTCACCGAGACACAGAGTCGAAATCTCGATCATCGCCAGGGCTGTGATGTGCGAAAGCGTCCGGGGTGGCCTCACGCCGGCTCGGGTGGCTCATCTTCGCGAGATGCCAGTTCGGCACCGTTCCACTCGACAACGAACCAGCGGCCGTAGTGTCCACCGCGTCCGAATCGCCTGAAGCGAATCCGCGCACCTGGATGGACAACGAGAAGCTGGCGGTCCATGGGACGCTCGAAGGCGTTGGCGACGCATTCGACGCCAGCGCCGTACGGTTCGACCTCGGTGCGGGCCTCGGGGCTTCGCTGGATGACCGACAGGACGACGAAGGCCGCATCCGACTCACGAGGCTGATGGAACGACAGCTTGCCTTCTTCATCGATCGAAACGTGAGCATCGCGAAGGCGTCGGTCCTCGGGAACCTCGACGTCGACGACCGGTATCAGCAGCGGCACCATCGCGAGGGTCTGCCCGCCGACATCAGCGCCGAGATTGGCGGCCGGCCGGCCGTCGCCAGCCTCGATTTCGATGCCTTCTTCGATGACCGGAATGTCGCGGTCGTCGAACTCGACCATAAAGAGCTTCATGCGCGTTCCTTGGGGCGACGGTTGCCGGAGGAGCAGCCGTCCGATGGGCGCGGGCGATTCGCCCTTGCGATCAAGCGAAAAGGGCCACCGCCAGCGGTGACCCTTGAACGAAGCTGTGTGGTGGCCAGGGACGGAGTCGAACCGCCGACACCCTGATTTTCAGTCAGGTGCTCTACCAACTGAGCTACCTGGCCACGAACGTGACGCGGGATCGCGTCGAAGGCCGGATAGTACGGATTTCGCCGAATGGTGTCAACACGGCCACATGGCGCCATCGGCGTCGCGCTCATCGCACGAACCGTCGCGCAAAGATGAGCCAGGCCACGAGGCAGACCAGGCAGAAGACGGCGAGTCCGAGCGACCACTTCGAGGCCTGGACCCAGTAGATCCAGAGGTTCACACAGCCGATGACGGCGATCAGCAATGCGTAATAGTGGACCGTGCGAGTCGCGTCCGCGCTCGCTCGAGCCTTCTTGTCGTCTGCCGCCACGGCCGCAGTCTACGTGAAGACCGCGAGGAGCAAGAAGGCCTTGATCGCAAGCACGATTGAGCAGATGACGAGACCGATCGTCGAGAGGTTCTTGCCGGCGATCGGCCGCTCGCCGCGTGCGATCGCGCGAAGTTCGAAGAACGCCAGCGCGATACCGGCGAGATCGACCGGCATCGTGAAGAAAAAGCCGCAGAAGAGCACGACCGAGAGCAGGCCGAACATCATCGCGGCGATGGCTCGCGACGATGGCTTGCCTTGCGACGGGCTCAACGCCGGGGACGTCCACTGCGGCGCGACGAGCGGCGCCGGCGTGACGTTTGTTGCACGGAGCGGGCCCGATGCGGGCTCGGCCGGCTCGTTGTAACCGACGCCGAACAGCGGACCGCGCTGCTCGCGGGGCCTGGGCTCCTCGGTGGCGGTGGAGATGTCGTCGTGCGGGATCGCGGTCGACGCCTCGACCGGCGACCAGCATTGCTTGCAGAAGCGCAGCCCTGGGGCTATGGGAGCGCCGCATTTGGGGCACGTCATTGCGCGTTGCCTCGAAGATCCGTCCGTCGGCGCCGCTGACCGCGTAGGCGCCCGAGGGGATGCTACACCGCGAAGCGTCGAGGCGCACGGGATTGACGGTGCTCATCCAATTCCTCACGCAAACGGACTTTGTGCCTCGGTGACTCCGTGCCTCTGCGTGCGAAGCGTCTCGAGAGCTTCGCACGCAGACGCACGGAGTCACCGAGACACGGAGGCGCGGCGAGCAAGATCGTTCAGATTGTCCGGACCGATGACCTCGAGCACGCCTTCCGCGACGAGCCCTTCGGCGGCCAGCGGCACCTCTCGCGCGACGAGCACGCACGCACGGCTCGCAGCAGCCGTCCGGCACATCGCCGCAACGCGGTCCGCGGATGCCTCGATCGCCGCCGAGTCGATCACGAGCACCGACGGACGGTGAAGGTCGAAAGCCCACACAGTCTCGCGCGTGTCAGCCGCCCAGATGGCCGGTACACCCGCGTCCTCGAGACTCTCGAGCACCCGCATTCGCAAGACGCGATCCTCGACGAGCAACACTGCGCCACCTTCGGCCGGCGCCACGTCGCCCTCCGGCGTGCCGGCGTACCGGGGCATCACGATATGGATCGAAGCTCCTTCGCCAGGAGTGCTCCGCACACTGAGCCTACCGCCGTGCCGGGCCACTGCCGCAGCCGCGATGGTCAGACCCAGGCCGACGTGTGATCCGCCCTTCGTGGTCACGAACGCGTCCACCGCGTGGCTGCGGATGTCGGTTGGAATGCCGGGTCCGGTGTCGCGCACCTGAACGCCGACCAGTCCCTGCCGTTCGATCGTCCGCACGACTATCGAGCCTCCCCCCGGCTGCGCTTCCACCGCGTTGCGTATCAACTCGGCAAACACGTCGCGCAGCTCGGCCGCGCAACCCAACGCGCGCGCCGAGCGACACGGCTCCAGCCGCACGTCGTAGACGACTCCCGTCGCCGCGGCGCCCGCATCCCAGACGTGCCTCGTCGACTCGATGGCATCCTCCACGATCCGATTCAGCTCGATCGGCTCCACGACCCTGTCGATCCGGGAACGGCCGGCACGGTCGAGCCGCTCGACGAGTCCGGCGAGCTCGCGCCTTCGCGCCGAGCCGTCGCCGCCGTTTACCGGCAGCATCGCCAGCAGGACGCGCGACATCCGGAAAATGGCTTCCCCCGTCGGTCGGTGCCGCAAGACGGCCTGGCCGCCGTCGTCGGCACTGCTCGTGACCTCGCGCGCCAGCACGAGGACCAGTTCGTCGCGCATCTCGTCGCCGGTCGAACTGATCTGAAGCTCGAGCTCGCTTCCTCCCGCTCGTGCCGTTACCGCGACTGCCGGCGTCTCTCCTGCCGCCACCCGCTGCAGCTGCGCCTCGAATCGCGCCCGGTCCGCCTCTTCGATCAGCTCGCCAACCGGCGCAAGCGGCACGAGCGACGCGCCGAAGACCTCCTCGGCAGACGGATTGGCCCACCGCACAAGTCCCCCACGGTCCAGCAGCAACACGGCGCCACGACTGCGCGAGACGGCGCGCGCCACACGGACGTCCAGTTCGTCGACTCCTTCGAGTCGCTGCGTCTGCCTCAGCAGCGCTACGGCTCCGGCGGGTTCACCGAACCGGTTTCGAATCGGGTTGACCGTCAGCACGAAGTCGGCGCCCCACAGGGTCGTGCGACGAACAACCGGCGCGTCGGTCTCGATCGATTCGGCGACCGCGCACGAGCCGCCGTCGGTCTCGGCGCACATCAGCCGGCAGCACGACGCGTCGCGCAGCGCCGAGTGCTCGACACCGAACGAGAGCGCGGCGGCCCGGTTCGCCCGAACGACTCGGCCGTCGCGCCTGAAAAGCACGACCGCATCGACCATCGCATCGAAGGTCGCTTCCCACTCTCGCTTGCCGAGCGCCACTCGGTCGAAGAGCGCCGACCTATGTACGGCGACCGCCGCCTCGTGTGCGAGCCCGGCAGCGAGCGCGGTTTCGCGCGGCGAATGCGAGTGCGCCGTGTCGCCTTCGATGAGCAGAACGCCGAGTTTTCGATCGCCGAGCTGAAGCGGGACCGCGAGCGCGCTCTTCGACTCGGGCGAGAGCACGAACCGGTCCGGACGAGCGGGCGCGTTTCCAACC
This sequence comes from uncultured Clostridia bacterium, assembly GCA_964641945.1. Taxonomy (GTDB): domain Bacteria; phylum Acidobacteriota; class Blastocatellia; order UBA7656; family JADIYM01; genus JADIYM01. The sequence goes on along the minus strand of CAZXLQ010000084.1, from coordinate 9,475 downwards.
GACACCGGGTGTCCCGTCCGAAATGCCTCGGCCGGGGCCGCCGCAGACGTAAAACCGACGACCACCCCGTCGGCCGCTGCCGTCGAGCCTCGCGACGCGACCACCCTCAACTCCTCGTTACCGTCATCGGCAAGCAGCACCGCGGTCGAAGAGGCGTGCAGGGCATTACCGGCCAGGTGCAGCAGCGCGTCGAGCGCCTCGTCGCGGTCGTTCGTCAGGGCGAGCGCCTGGCTCGCGTCCAGCAGGCATTCGAGGTCGCTTCGAGCAGCCAGTTCGTCGGCGTGAAGCCTGGCTTCACTGAGTGCGACGCCGAGCAGGTCGGCGACTCCGCGCAGCAACTCGAGCTCGAACGTCTGCCACTGACGCGGCGATTCGACGTTGGCGCACGCAAGCACCGCGTGCATCTGGTCGCGTATGAGGATCGGCGCGACGAGGACCGATCTAGTCGGCTGGCTCATCTCGTCCGGCCGGGTCTCGACGACAACGACGCCGTGCCGTCGCGCCTGCTCGAGCCGGTCGACGATCGGCAGCGAACCGATGTCAACGTTGACTCCCACTCGTTCCGATCGCTGCTCGACGACGAACCCGTCGTTGGAAGGACGGAGAACGGCGCAGAAATCAGCTTCGAGAAAATCGCGCACGTCATCGCAAGTTACAGCGAGGATCTCTGATGCATCGCTCAAGCGGTAGACGCGGTTGGCAAGACGAGAGAGGAGCTGCCCGCTCTCGAACCGCCGCGTCGTCCGCTCGGCCGTCAACGACTGGTCTATGAGCGTGGCCGCGTTTGCAGCCACGAGCTCGACGAGCGGCCGTCGATCGTCGGGCGCATCGGTGTCGGACCCGAAGACGTAGGCGGCAAAAACGCCGACGATTTTGCCACGGACGCGAAGCGGCGCGACCACCACGTGACCGTGGCGGCCCTCGCCGTCGAGTGCGCCGCCGACTATGTCTTCGAGGGCGAAGGGCGTCCCGGCGCCGAGCGCGGTCCGAACGAGACTGCTACCCGAACCGTTCTCGTGAAGCCACGTCGCAATGTCGGCCGTGGCGCCGATCCCGGCGCCGAGCAGAACCTCCCTCGACTCGTTCCCGATTCCGGTGGCAGCCACGAGACAGCACGATCCCGTCGCTTCGTCGTTGACGAGCAGCAGCGAGATGTCGAGTCGGACCGCGTCGTGTGCGAGGCCGCACAATCCGCGAAGCGACTCGATCAGACTGAAGGCGTCAATGTCGGGCCGCGGCCAAAGCGGGCCGGACGGCGAGGTTCCATCCATCGTTCTCCGCGCTGGAATTGGTTTCGAGGAGTCGAGGGGGCGTGCGGTTTTTCATTCGTGACTCCGTGACTCTGATGTGTCTCCGGGTCTCCGTGTGCGGAGCGTTCCTTCGAGCTCGAAGAGCGCTTCGCACACGGAGTCACGGAGTCACGGAGAAGAAAACTCTGCTTACTTGAATGACGAGATGCCGGTAGCGGCCTCTCCCAGTATGAGCGTGTGGATGTCGTGCGTCCCCTCGTAGGTATACACCGACTCGAGGTTGTTCATGTGCCGCATGACGGGATACTCGCTCGACACACCGTTCGCGCCGAGAATCGTACGGGCCATCCGCGCGATCTCGAGCGCCCAGTAGATGTTGTTGCGCTTAGCCATCGAGATCTGCGCCGGGGTGACCTTGCCTTCGTCTTTCAGGCGGCCGAGCTGCAGCGTGAGAAGCTGCATCTTCGTGATCTCGGTGAGCATGTCGGCGAACTTCGCCTGCTGGAGCTGGAAGCTCGCGATCGGCCGATCGAACTGCGTGCGGCCGAGCGCATAACGCAGCGACGTGTCGTAACACGCCATCGCCGCGCCGATCCCGCCCCACGCGATTCCGTATCGCGCCTGATTGAGGCACATGAGCGGCGACTTCAGTCCGCCGCTGCCCGGCAGGAGGTTCTCTTCGGGAATGTGGCAGTCGTCGAAGAAGAGCTCGGATGTGACCGACGCGCGAAGCGAGTGCTTGCGGTGGATTTCGGGAGCGCTGAACCCGGGTGTTCCCTTCTCGACGAGATACCCGCGGACGCGTCCCTCGTCGTCCTTCGCCCAGACGACAGCGATGTCGGCGATCGTGCCGCTGGTGATCCACGCCTTCGCGCCGTTGAGCACGAAGCCGTCGGACGTCTTTCGGGCACGTGTGACCATGCCGCCAGGATCCGAGCCGTGGTCGGGCTCGGTGAGGCCGAAGCAGCCGATCGCCTCGCCGGTAGCGAGTTTGGGAAGCCACTTCTGCCGATGCTCCTCGCTGCCAAACGTGAAGATCGGGTACATCACGAGGGCGCCCTGCACGGACACGAAGCTTCGCAGGCCGCTGTCGGCGCGCTCGAGCTCCTGCGTGACGAGGCCGTAGGCCACGTTGTTCATGCCGGCGCAGCCGTATTCGGTCGGGAGGTTGGCGCCATAGACGCCGAGCTCGCCGAGCGGCCGGACGAGGTCCATCGGGAATTCGCCGCGCTGATAGTAGTCGTCGACTATCGGGATGACGTTGTCTTCGACGAACAGGCGCACCGAGTCGCGCGCCAGCTTCTCTTCCTCGCTCAGGAGCGCTTCGATGCCGTAGAAATCGATTCCGCGAAACTCCGCCATATCGGTGGTGCCTTCCTGGCACTCGTGTCTCGAGCCGCGCCCGACACGAATGCAAAAACGGTTTGACGCCCACCGCCACCGGTCCTCGCGGTGCCGGTCCGCGTGGGCGTCAGAACATTCCAGATGTTCGTGGATCAAGGAGATCGCACGCGATTTCGCCGGGCGAATGATACTGATTTTCGGGTGTGAGGCAAGGAAGGGGGGAGAGCTTCGCACGCAGAGGCGCGGAGTCACGGAGGCACAAGGGTGAAAGAGACAGGTATGTTCGTGGCTCCGTGCCTCCGCGACTCTGCGCCTCTGTGTGCGAAGCTCTTCCAGCCTCGGAATGCACGTCCGTGGACGGATTTTCGCGCGCTGTGCTAGCCTCGGCCTGCGAAGTGCCTGCGCCATGACCTTTCTGATGACCCATATCCTCGCCTGCTACGCCGCGGCGACGGTCGGCGCGATCGCCACGGTCGTCACCAAGCGGCAGGGACTGTTCACGGCAGCCGTCGTCATCATGCTCGTCGGCTTCGGCCTGCACTCGGCCGACCTCGCGATCCACATCGTCCAGGACGGGCATCTGCCTCTCTACGGCGCCCAGGAAGTCTGCTCGTTCCTCGGCTGGTCGCTCGTACTGTATTTCCTGCTCGTCCAGCTTCGGTTCCCGACGCACGCACTCGCGGCGCTCGTGTTTCCGACGGCAATGACGCTGACGCTGATATCGGCGATCGCGCCGCCGATCGAGACCAGGCCGACGTCGCTGACGGACGACCCGGTGCTCTTCTCGTTCCACGCCGGACTGATGCTGCTGGCCTACGGCGCGTTCTTCACGATGTTCATGGCGGCCCTCCTGTACATAACGCAGGAACGCGAGATCAAGGGAAAACACTTCGGCGCGATCTTCCACAGGCTGCCATCGCTCGACACGTGCGACTCGATCGGCTTCAGGTCGCTTGCGATCGGATTCGTGATGCTCACGGCCGGGATCGCATTCGGGATGCTGTGGCAGTACCGCCGCGTGGGAACGTTGTGGACGAACACTCCCATCGAACTCGTGGCGGTCTGCACCTGGCTCGTCTATTTCTTCCTCGTCCATCACCGCCTGACGTCGGGCTGGCGGGGACGCAGGGCGGCGATCGGCGCCATCGTCGGATTTGGCCTCGTAGTGGTCAGCCTCACGGTTCTCCGGTTCTCGACCGGGTTCCACTCGCTGTCGCCGTGGTGATGCTGACGGATATGGGCATTCTGCTTCTTGGCGTCAACCACCGCACCGCTCCGGTTCACGTCCGCGAGCTGCTGGCATTCGGCGACACCGAACTGCGGACAGCCCTCGCCGATCTCGTCGACCGGGAGACGATCGACGAGGCGCTGATCGTCTCGACCTGCAATCGCGTCGAGGTGATCGCTGCCGGCAGCGCCGACGACGCATGCCTGGATCGGATGATGGACGTGCTCGGGTGGTCCGGCGGCCTGTCGGGAGTCGACCTCGAGGAACACATTTACGTCCACCGCGACCTGGCCGCGATCCGGCATCTCTTCCGCGTCGCCTCGAGCCTCGATTCGATGGTTGTCGGCGAGCCGCAGATCCTCGGTCAGGTTCGCGAGGCCTATCGCGTCGGCCTCGACGCCGGGACGGTCGGCCGGAACCTCACGACACTGATGCAGTCGGCTTTCGCGACGGCGAAACGCGTCCGCACAGAGACGGCGATCGGATTCAACGCGGTGTCGGTGAGCTTCGTCGCCGTCGAGCTCGGGCGAAAGATCTTCGGTGCCCTGAAAGACCGCGTCGTCCTGCTTGTCGGCGCGGGAGAGATGGCGGAGCTGGCGGTGCAGCACCTCGTTGACTCGGGCGTTTCGGGAGTGCTGGTCGCGAATCGCACGCACGAGCGCGCCGAGACGCTCGCCGGACTGCACGGCGCGACCGCCGTGGAGTTCGAGGAACTTGGCACGCACCTCGTCGAACCGGACATCGTGATCTGTTCGACGGCGGCGCCGGACTACGTGCTGCGGGCAGCGGACGTGCGTGCGGCGCAGGACCGCCGTCGCAACCGTCCGCTCTGCATCATCGACATCAGCGTTCCGAGACAGGTGGATCCCGCGGCAGCCGAGCTCGACAACGTGTTCCTGTTCGACATGGACGACCTGCAGCGCGTCGTGGGATCGAACCTGAAGGAGCGCGAGCGAGAGGCATCGCTGGCCGAGGTCATCGTGGACGACGAGGTCTCGAAATACGTCGGCCGGGTCAGGACGGCGGACATCGGACCGACCGTCACGGAGCTCAAGGAACGGCTCAACGACGTCGCACTCGGCGAATACCGGAGGCTGCGGCGTCGGCTGGGCGACCTGACACCGGAGCAGGAGGAAGCGATCCTCTCGGTGCTCCTGCCGTCGATCATCAACAAGATCTCGCATCCGATGATCGCGCACATGCGCGATTCGGCGAGGCGCGACGGCCACGCCGACGGCGGCGTCTCGATCTGGCGGCGAATTTTCGGCCTTGGCGGCGGCGAACAGTGAAACGCTCCGAGATCGTCATCGGATCGCGCGGGAGCGCGCTCGCCCTCTGGCAGTCGGAGGCGATGGCGCGCGCCCTCGAATCGGCCCATCCGGGCCTTTCGTGCCGCATCGAGATCATCAGGACGACCGGCGACGTGATGCGCGATGCGTCACTCGTCGCGATCGCCGGAAAAGGCGTGTTCACGAAGGAGATCGAGGATGCGATGCTCGATGGCCGCGTCGACATCGCTGTCCACAGCCTCAAGGACCTGCCGACCGAGCTTCCTGAGGGATTGACGCTGGCGGCAATTACGAAGCGCGAGGACCCGCGAGACGCGTTCTGTGCGCGGCCGGGCATCGCGTCGATCGCCGAGCTTCCGGAAGGCGCCACGATTGGCACGAGCAGTCCACGGCGACGGGCGCAGCTGCTGGCCTGGCGACCGGACCTCGAGCTCGTCGATCTGCGCGGCAACGTCGACACGCGACTCCGGAAGATCGAGTCCGAGGGGCTCGACGGCATCGTTCTGGCGTGTGCCGGGCTGAGGCGGCTGGGACTGGCCGACCGGATTACCGAGCCGCTCGGCGTGAGTGTGATGGTGCCGGCGGTCGGTCAGGGAGCGTTGGGGATCGAGGCGCGCGACGGTGACGGTGACATCCTCGAGCTGCTTGGTGCGCTTGCGGACGCCGAGACGACGGCTGCGTGTCGGGCCGAAAGGGCGTTTCTCGAGGCGGTCGGCGGAGGCTGCGCGGCGCCGATAGCGGCACACGCCTGGCCGGACGGTGACGGGCAGCTGTCGATGGTGGGTTCGCTGGCGACGGACGCGACGCGGCCGCCCGTGCGTGGAATGTTGACGGGATCGATCGCGAATCCCGAGGGGCTCGGTCAGTCGCTGGCAGCGGTCTGCCGGCGGTCCTGATCGCACGATGTCGGGTCTGAAACGTTGCCGCATCCGCACGACGCCGGGCCCGAATCGCACGACTTTCGCGAAAGGTCGCGCCGGACGAACCAGAAAGCCGCAATACACGTGGCAATCAGGGCAACGAAGAGGAGGCTCTGCTCGATCAGACTCATCGGCGCAAGTATAGCGTACGTAGCGCGTTGATCTGGGACGGGGAGGGCGTTTAATGTCTGAGGTGATGACTTCACGCATCGGTCGGTTTGAGATTCTCGAGTCGCTCGGCGACAGCGTCGCCGGAAACCACTACCGGGCCTTCGATCCCGCAACCAACCGCGAAGTCGCGGTCGAGACCTTCCGTCTGGGAACCCTTCCGAGCGATGCCGCGCGGGAGGCGTTCGTGACCGGACTGAAGCGATCGGCGCATTTGCTGCACCCGAAGATTGCCGCGGTTTTCGACGTGGGCGTCGACAACGACCTTGCCTATGTCGCCGGCGAGCAGTTGACCGGGACCACGCTCGAGAAGGCGATGGTCGAGTCGGGTCCGTTCGAGCTCGGCCGGATTGCGCCGGTGCTCAGGCAGATCGGCTCGGCGCTCGACCACGCGCACGCGCAGGGCATCGTCCACGGCGGGCTCGAACCGTCGCGCGTCCTGATTCTCGATAATGGCGACGTCAAGGTGACGGGGTTCGGTTCGGACTTTCCTGCAGTCCGGACGGCCCAGGGCGCCCACGCGTTCGCAGGCGAGCCGAAGTACTTCTCGCCGGAGCGCGTTCGGGGCGAGGCGTTGACGCACCGGGCGGACATCTTTTCGTTCGGCGCGATCGTGTACGAGTTGCTGACGGGCCAGGGGCCGTTCGACAGCGATTCACTGATCACGGAGCTCTACCGCGTCGTGAACGAGCCGCATCGTCCGGCGACCGAGCTCCGGGCAACCCTTCCGGCAGGGATAGACGAAGCACTCGAATACGCGCTGGCGAAGCAGCCGAAGGACCGATACCTGTCGTGCGCGACGTTCATCGACTCTCTCGATGCAATTGTGCCTTCGGAGCCCGAGCCTGCGTCGCCCGAACTGTCGCCGGTGCCGGCGGCCGAAGGCGGTACTGCAGTGGCATCTGAGTCGGTCCAGTACTGCGACCAATGCGGCTCGGAGCTGCAGGCGAAGATGAAGTTCTGCTGGTCGTGCGGAACAACGGTGTTCCAGGAACCTGCCGCTCAGACTGTCGCGGAACCTGCGGCGCCGGGTGTTGCGGCGGCCGAAAGGAACGTCATCAAGATCGAGGCGGTGCCCGCTCCGAATCCGGTTGTGCCGGTTGCGGTACCTAAAGAAAAGGCGCCGGAGAATACCCCGGTGACGGAGCCTGAGAAAGTTGCGGACGCGCCCGTGGCGCCGGCAGTGGTTGCAGGCTCGGCTTCGACTTCCAGGTCCAATGCGGTGAGCTCGCGCGCGACGGTTCCGATGGAGGCGGTCGTCGCCGAGGTCGCGGAGGTCGCGAAGCCGGTCGAGGTGAACGAGCGTGCCCGGGCGGAGGTGGCTCGGACGGAGGTGGCCGCCGCGGAAGTGGCTCGGACGGAGGTGGCTTTCGCAGAGGTAGCTCGGGAGGGGATGGCAAACGGAGTGGGTGTTCTGCCGCCGCCGCTGTCCGGCTATGCGATGTCGACCGGGACCAGGAACCTGCCGGCGCCTGGTGAGGTGATCGACGCGGCTCCGGCGAAGCCGAGCGCGTTCCGGGCGATGTTGCCGATCCTGATTTTCGTCATGATTCTCCTGGCATTCGGCATCCTGGGATTCTGGTTGGCACCGCGGTTCCTGGCTCCGAAGGCTCAGCCTCCTCCTCCGGCGGTCGAATCGGCGCCAACTGAGGCAACACCTGCCGATCCGGCGTCGGCTTCGCCGGGTACGACGGAGGCAGCGCCGGCGGCGCCTGAGACTCCGGCGGCGTCGGGACAGTAAGCGGTCATTTGGGCAGCGGAACATCCGGGGGACGCGATGGCGTCGCCCGGAGAGCCGGTCGTTGCTTCAGAACCGCGAGCGGTAGCGAGCCGGCCTGCGGACTCCACTACAATCCGGGCACAGATCTCGCCAGCGGACATCCATTACAATCCGGGGGCCGATCTCGCCAGCTGACATCCACTTCAATCCGGGCACCGATCTCGCCTGCGGACTCCACTACAATCCGGGCGCCAATCTCGCCTGCGGACAAGGTGCCGATATTCTCCGCCGTCGCCAGTCCGCGCGCCGTGATCTCCAATTAATTCTGGAAACCGCCCCACATCGCCCCATTTTCAGAGATCGCAGGCAACCCTCGTACATCCTTCCTTAATATGTGCCCTACAAGGAGTCGAGCGGGCTGCGGACCCCGCGACCCCCTCGATTGAGCACGTGGGTGTAGATCTGCGTCGTTGAAACGTCGGCGTGACCGAGGAGCTCCTGAACGGTCCGGATGTCGTAACCGCCCTGAAGCAGATGGGTGGCGAACGAGTGGCGAAGAGTGTGTGGCGAGCACGGCTTGTGAATGCCGGCGCGCGCCGCCGCGCCGCGAATGGCGCGCTGAATGGTCTCGGGTTGAAGGTGATGCCGGCGCTCGATTCCGTCTCGAGGATCGATCGAACGTTTGGGCGCAAAGAACACGTATTGCCATCCGATCGCCTTGGCCGCGTTCCGGTATTTGACGGCAAGGGCGTGGGGCAGCCAGACCTCGCCGAACCCGTCGTGGAGGTCTGCCGAGTGCCGGAGCATTGCGCGCTCGATCTGTTGACGCAGCGGCAGGACGAGGAACTCGGGAAGGACGGTCACCCTGTCCTTGTCGCCTTTTCCCTGGCGTACGGTGATCTCGCGCCGCTCGAGGTCGACGTCCTTGATGCGAAGGCGGAGTCCCTCGAGGACGCGCATGCCGGTGCCGTAGAGAAGTGCTGCAACGAGGTGCATCGTTCCGGAGAGCTCGTGAAGGAGGTCGCGGACTTCGCGTGGCGTCAGGACAACGGGCAGCCGGCGGTTGGATTGGGCGCGGGTCAGTCCATCGAGCCACGGCAGGTCGACGGCGAGGACTTCGCGATACAGGAAAAGGAGGGCGGCGAGGGCCTGATTCTGCGTCGATGCGGCGACCTTCCGTTCGATGGCGAGGTACGAGAGGAACGCTTCGACGTGGGTCGGACCGAGGTTGAGGGGATGGCTTTTGTTGTTGAAGAGAATAAAGCGGCGCGCCCAATCGACGTATGCTTCCTCGGTGCGGATGCTCATGTGTTTGACGCGAATTCGGTCTCGAACCTGGTCGAGGAGTCGCGTCGATTGTGTCTTGTCACGCGCGCCAACCTGACGGAGCCACGCGACCGGAGGCTCTGCATCCGTTGCACGGTCATCGATGCGACCGCCTGTTGATTGAGAAGGTGGGTGATCGCCAGTTGATCGAGGAGGCGGGTGACTGCCCATTGATCGAGGAGGCGGGTGATTGCCCGTTGATTGAGGAGGAGGGTGACCGCCCATTGATT
>CAZXLQ010000083.1:0-18066 GCA_964641945.1 uncultured Clostridia bacterium | reverse complement strand
GGCGGTCCCGCCACGGTCAAGGCAATGGGAGTGGTGAGCGGCGCCGGCCCATCGATGCGATTCGTGGTGGATCTCGGAGACTTCGACCGTACGACACTCGTTCTTCCGTCAGGCAACTCCGGTCAGCACGCAAGCGACCACTACGATGACCAGGCCGAAGACTGGCGGATTGGAAGAACCGGGCCGCTGCCCTTCTCTGAAGCTGCAGTAGAAGTGGCCACGGTCGCGAGGCTTCGGCTCGAGCCGGCGCCGTAACCGGGAGTAGCGATGCAATCCGAGACGTCGCTGCGCGTCTTCGTCGCGATCGAAATCCCGGCCAGAGAGCTCGCTCGCATCGGACAGCTGGTCGACGGACTTCGACGTCATCGAGCCCGGATTGCCTGGGTTCCGGCAGCAAATGTCCACGTCACACTCGCATTCCTCGGCAACATCGAAATCGATCGAGTAAGTTCCGTCACGGCGGCAACGACCGTCGCATGCGACAAGATCCTTCCGTTCGAGCTCGCTCTTTGGGGGACCGGGTGTTTTCCGTCGCGCAGCCGGCCGAAGGTGCTCTGGACCGGAGTTCGTGGAGACCTCGACGCACTTTCGGCGCTCCAGCGTGGCATCACAACCGAGCTCGCCGCGGCGGGATTCCGACTGGACGAGAAGCCTTTTCGGCCGCACCTCACTATCGGTCGCGTCAAGGAAAACCGCAGCCCTGAGCTTGCATCGACATTGGACGACCTCGAGCGATCGACGATCGAAGGAGTGCCATTCAAGGTCTACTCGGTGACCGTGGTTCGGAGCGAGCTTCTGCCATCAGGCGCTCGATACACACCACTTGCCAGGATTGGATTGGCCAGCCGCGAGTGATCGAAACGCAGCTCGAGCGAACCGAGTGAGAGAATCCGACCTCGCGACGCGTCTCCGGGAAGTTCGACGACTTGCCCACCCGGAGGACGCCACATGCCTGCTCTGCACACCTCGCGATTCCTTGTCGCACTTCTAGTCTTCACGGTCGGCTGCCCGGTAACCGCGGCGTCGGCCGCACAGAGGCCCGGCGAAGGCGGGGGCGGCAACTGTTCGGTCACTGTCAGTCCGATTGGCCTTGGCGCAGTTTCCGCGGGCGAAACGCTCTCAGTCTCGGTGACTGCTGCCGACATGTACTGCTCGTGGGACGTCGTCACGGAGGCGGACTGGATCGTGCCAGACCCGACGTCCGGATACGGCAACGGAACCGTCCAGCTCACCATCGCACCGGCACTCAGCAACTTCAACTGCCAGGTGCGATCGGGCATCGTGCGCATAAACGGCACGGCGGTTCTGGTCACCCAGTCCGGCCCATTCATGTCGAACTGCCTTCAGAACAACGGACGAGGCAGCGGCATTTGCTGCGCGACGAAGGCCGCGAGTCTCGTCTCTCGTGGCGGCGACTCGATCGCACTGGCGCGACGGTACCGCGATGAAGTGCTCGTCAAGTCGCCGCTCGGTGCCACCTACGTCCGCGCCTATTACGACCACACCGACGAAGCCGTCCGGATTGCGTCCTCCGACCCGTGGCTCCTGCTGCGAACGGCTCGCGCCCTGAAGCGGCACACTCCGACGCTGCAGCGCGCCGTCGATGGGCACGAAGCGGCCATCACGGATGCGGATGTCGAAGAATTCGACGCGCTCGCGGCCGAATACCAGGCCGCTGCAAGCCCATCGCTGCGCGCCGTACTATCGTCATTCCGCGACGACCTCCGGCATCCGGAGCGGCTCGGCGGAGTCGGCGTGCGTATCCACCAGACCGTCACCTCACGGTCCGGGAAATCAGTCGATGGCGACGCCGTCGACGGGTTCGACGAGCGCCTCATCGGACTCGCCCCGGCCGACGCCGAGGTTGCGACGCGACTCCTCCGCGTTCCAGACCTTCTCGCAATCGCCTCTCGAACTGGACGTTACGGACGCTGGTACGCCCGACACGGATCGAGCGCCGTTGCCGCCGTGGCCGGAGATCCGCTTCTCGCGCTCCGCCTGGGCGGCGTTGCCTCGCGACTGATGACCTCGCTCGACACCCTCGTTGAAACCGGATCTGCCCGGATTGACCAGACGCACCTCGACGATCTCGGCGCGGTGCTCGATCGTCTGGCCGATCGACTCGATTCGGATGCGGCGAGCACGGTGAGGCTCGCGCGCCGCGACCTCCGATCCCGTCACACACTCGCTGGAGCCGGGATCGTCGTCGAACGCGACAGGTACGCGTTCGCGCCCGGTGCGTCGAGGACTGACAAGGTTGCAGGCGCGCCGGCCGCACCCTCGGGATTCCTTGGCGGCACGGGAGACGATGCCGCTTCCGCCATCACCGTCGATACGTCCGGGAACATCATCGTCGTCGGCGCGACCGCTGGCAGCGGGTTCACGACCGTCAATGCCATCCAGCCCGAACACCGTGGAGCAGGTGACGCCTTCGTCACGAAGTTCTCGCCCGATGGCCAGATTGTCTTCTCAACCTACCTTGGAGGTTCACGCGCAGATGTTGCTTCGGCCGTTGCCACTGACGCGGCCGGCAATATTTATGTCTGCGGAACGACCGAGTCGTCGAACTTTCCCGCGCCGGGTGGCTACCAGCGAGGTCGGCGAGGCACTGCCGACGCGTTCGTCGTGAAGATCGATCCGACCGGAAGTTCCATCCTGTTCGGCACGTATCTTGGCGGTACCTTGCTCGATGGAGCGACGGGACTTGCGGTCGACGCAACCGGACGTGTGTACGTGACGGGCGCCACGATCTCAACGGACTTTCCGGTGACAGCGGGCGTCGTGGACCGCGAGATGACCGGAGTCGTCGATGCGTTCGTCACCCGGCTCTCGTCGGCCGGCTCAGCAATCGAGGCTTCGACACTGCTCGGCGGTCAGGGGCGGGACGGAGCGTCATCCATCGGGATCGACCCCGGGGGCAACGTCGTTGTTGCGGGCGTCACGTCGTCTCTCGACTTTCCTCAGATCATGCCGGTCCAGGCGGAATTCGGCGGACTCTGCGATGGATTCGTGACGAAGCTCTCACCCGGATTGAACTCGTTCGTGTTCTCGACCTGGATAGGCGGAAGTGACGTCGATGGCGTCGGCGGCGCCGCGGTCGACTCGACCGGGGCCGTCGTGATCACCGGCGCGACGGCGTCGACGGCGGACTTCCCGTTGCGCTCGGCGATTCAGGGCGTCTTCGGAGGCGGGTTTCTGGACGCATTCGTTTCGAGGATTCCCTCGGCGGGAGGCTCAGTCGAGTTCTCAACGTACTTCGGAGGCACCGACGACGATCGAGGTTACCGTGTTGCCGTGGACGGGTCGGGTGGCATATCGCTCGTAGGGCTCACGGCTTCGACCAATTTCCCGACGGTGGGGGCGCAGCAGTCCACCCTCGGGGGAGGCGTCTTCGACGCATTCGTCACGCAACTTGCGCCGACGGGTACCGTGATCCGAATGTCGACGTTCATCGGTGGCGCCGTCGACGAATCCGGCGTCGGCATCGCCGTCGCCCCGGGAGGTGTCCTCGTCGCGGCCGGCGAAACGAGCTCGCCCGACTTCCCTGCATCGGCGTCCCTAGGTGCATTCGACGGCGGACCGAGCGACGGCTTCGTGGTTGCGATTGCGGGCGCGCCGCAAGTGCCCCCGCCTGTCATAGATTCCGTCACCGGACTAGATTCTGCCGGCAAGCCATATCGGGTGAAGATAGTTGGCTCGAACTTCCAATCCGGCGCGGCCGTCTACATCGGCGGCAGTTCGTCGGAATGGGCTAACTCGAAGCGGAAGGGTGCAACACAAATCCTGCTCAGGAAGGGCGCGCCACTCGAGGCGGTCTTCCCTGCCGGGGTTCCAACCGAGATCCGTATCGTCAATCCGGACGGCGGCGTCGCAACGGTGACGTTCCGGCGATAGTCCCCTGCAACGCCTGCCCGGGAGGTGGGTCACTTTCGATCTCGTTGCTCCCTTTGCGTCTTTGCGTTTTCCCTTTGCGTCTTTGCGGCAAGCTGAACGCTCAAAGGGGTCCTTTTCAGAGTCAATTTCTCGCAAAGACGCAAAGGGCGGACGCAAAGACGCAGAGCAGCAACTGGAATGTGGCATCCGAGTCACCGCGACGACGGCCCTCGTTTCGTGGTATTCGTTTCGCTCTATGCGTCAACGAACCGCGGGTATCGTCCTCCACCCCACGTCTCTCCCGGGCCGATATGGCATCGGCGACCTCGGTGATGAAGCCTTTGGTTTCATCGATTTCCTCGTCGAGGCGAAGCTGGGAATCTGGCAGGTGTTGCCGCTTGGACCGACGGGCTACGGAGATTCGCCTTATCAGTGCTTCTCGGCATTCGCCGGCAACCCGAACCTCATCAGCCCGGAGCGACTCGTTCGCGACGGACTCCTCACGAGGAAGGATCTGGCGCACCTGCCGCACTTCCCGTCGGATCGTGTCGACTTCGGGCCGGTCATCGATTGCAAGAAAGCCCTGGTGCTGCGGGCCTACGACCACTTTCGCGAAGGCGCCGCTCCCGAGCTCGTTGCGCCTTTTGCCTCGTTCTGCTCCGAACACGCAGGCTGGCTGGATATCTATGCTGCCTTTCAGGTGCTCAAGGACACTCGCGACAACGCACGCTGGGACGCGTGGGATCCGGAGCTTGCAGCCTGCCACCCGAAGGCCGTCGCCCGCGCCATCGATGCGAACTCGGATCGCTTCGATGCCGTCCGGTTTGCGCAGTTCCTGTTCTTCCGCCAATGGTTCGAACTGAAGTCGTACGCTAACGGACTCGGCGTCCGGATTCTCGGCGACGCCCCGATCTTCGTGGCCTTCGACTCGGCCGACGTCTGGGCAAACCGGCAGTTGTTCAAGGTCGACGCCAACGGACAGCCAACGGTCGTGGCCGGCGTACCGCCGGATTACTTCAGCAAGACCGGACAGCTCTGGGGGAATCCGCTCTACGACTGGGATCGAATGCGCGAGACGGGTTACGTGTGGTGGATCGAACGGATACGGGCGTGCCTTGCGTTGTTCGACCTCGTTCGACTGGATCACTTCCGCGGGTTCGCCGCGTGCTGGGAGGTTCCGGCCAAGGATGAGACGGCAATCGACGGCTCGTGGGTCGAGGTGCCGGGTGGCGAGATGTTCGAGGCGGCTAGCCGGGTACTCGGGGACCTGGCCATCGTAGCCGAGGACCTCGGCGTCATAACGCCCGATGTCGATGCATTGCGCGAGCGATGCGGCTTTCCCGGAATGCGGGTTCTGCAGTTTGCATTTTCGACCGACGGAACGAACCCGCATCTTCCGCACAACTACGTTCCCGATTCGGTGTGTTACACCGGAACCCACGACAACGACACGACGGTCGGGTGGTTCCGCGCGCACAAGTCTGGAGCGAGTGGCAAGGAACGCGCATACATCCGCCGTTACCTGAACACGTACGGCACCGACATCAGCTGGGACTTCATCCGTGCCGCGTTCGCTTCGGTCTCGGACGTCGCCATCGCGCCGATGCAGGACGTCCTCGGTCTCGGCGGCGATGCGCGAATGAACCGGCCGTCGAGCGCGAGCGGAAACTGGGACTGGCGGCTTCCGCCGCGATCTCTGGGGACGTCGCTGCGTCGGCGGCTCGCCCGACTTGCAGAAGATACCGGTAGGGCGTATCAGGAACCCGAGCCCTAGTCTCTTCATTCCGAGTCCAGAAAATGTTCTCACTCCCGAATCGCCGCGACGCCGTGCGACGGCCCTGAGCCGCCGACGGCGTCCGGCAATTTTTGTTTCGCCAGGAGAAAGTCGATGGACCGTCGCGCGATCGTAGCCGCCGTCATCTTCGTGATTGTTGCCTCGGTGATGGCGCCGCCCGCGTTGGCTCGGCAGAAGGGCCCAGCGCGCCGAACGCCTCCACTCCTGATGGAGAAGGACGACGAGAACAACGGCGACGCCGGGGAGGCGGAACGGAACCGTCAGTGGTTCTTCCAGCAGCGCTCCTACCCCTTCGGCACGATACCGAACGACGCTCGAGGAAAGGCAAACGCGGCGTGGAAACGTATCGAGGCGGCCCGGTCATCGGCAGGGCCTGCGAAACGGATCGACAGGCCACGAACCGCGGCTCCGGCGCTCGCCTGGCGGTCGATCGGTCCGACGCCAACCGAGGCCAACATCCGGGCCATCACACCGGTGAGCGGGCGCGTCATGGCGCTTGCGGTCTCGCCGATCGATGCGAACCTCGTCCTCGCCGGAAGTGCCGGTGGCGGAATCTGGCGCTCGACTGATGCCGGAGTCACATACGCCCCGGTCTCGGACGATCAGATCGATCTTTCGGTCGGCGCGATCGCCTTTGCCCAGAGCGATCCGAGCATCGTCTACGCCGCGATGGGTGAAGAATACGTGAGCTCCGGCGTTCTCAAGTCGACCGACGCCGGACGCACGTGGTCGCGCGTGAGCGACTCGTCGCTTCCGACACCAGGACTCGCAAACGACATCGAGGTCGATCCCCGCAACCCGAATCGGGTTTACCTGGCTCAATATGCGGGTATCTCCGAGGATGGCCAGCTGCGCGCCGCGGGGTTCTTCCTCTCGACCGACGGTGGACGCTCGTGGTCGAGGCGCCTCGCCGGATTGCCGCGCGACGTCGCCGTCGATCCCGCCAACCCCGACGTGATCTATCTCGGCATGTCCCGGGTCGACGAAGGCAACGATCGCTCGTCGGGTCTCTGGAAGTCGACCGATGCCGGGCAGTCGTGGTCGCACTTCTACCACGGGCCATTCGACGCGGCGCGATCGTTGGACGTCGCGATCGCCGTGACCCCGGCCGAGCCGAATCGGATCTCGCTTTTTCTCGCCGGTACGATCGGCGGCGCCCTGACGTCCCGTACCGCGGTCTCGACGACGCGAGGGCAGTCCTGGGAGGTCTTCTCAGATTCAATGCTCGAAAGATATGGAGCGGAATTCCTCGTTGCCGACCCGCTCGATGCGCAACGGCTCTACACCGGCTTTGGAGGATCCGACGTATTCCGGTCTACGAACGGCGGTCAGTCGTGGGTCTGTCTCTCGGGCGGCTACTGCGATGGACAGTTTGGCCGAGGTGACGAGATGCACGTCGACATGCACAGTCTCGCCATCGCGCCGGGACCCGGAGGACGGGTGCACATCGGAGGCGACGGCGGGATCTACTCGTCGGACGACGGAGGCTCGACCCTCGTCTCACGCAACCAGACACTGTCGCTCGTCACTTTCCGCAGCATCGCCATTCATCCGTCCAATCCTGCGATGTCGTTTGGAGGGACGCAGGACAATGGCACGCAGCGGCGCGACAATGGCGGCGACGGATGGACCGAGATCATCACGGGCGACGGCAACGGCATCGTCTTCAACCCGGTCAACCCGGACGTCTTCTTCACGACCTATGTCTACGGGACGATCTTCAGGTGGCGGAGCTTCGGGAACGAATACCTCGGTAGCGTCGCCGACAATTCCACGTTCGGCGAATCGCAAAGCGGCCCGCGAATCGCGTTCTATCCGCCGTTCGTCGGAAACGGTGTGACACCGCGACTCTATTTCGGAACGTGGCGGCTGTTCGTGAGCGACGACCTGGGAGAGTCGTGGAATGCACCGGCCGGGACGAAGGACCTGACGAAGGGAGGATTCGACACGCTGAGCGCCATCGGCGTCTCATCCTCGGATCCCGACGTGATCTACACGGGATCGTCGCAGGGCAAGGCATACGTGAGCGACGATGCGGGCCTCACCTGGCGCGACGTCACGGCCGGGCTTCCGGATCGGTTCATTACGTGGATCGCCGTCGATCGGTCGAACCCTTCCGTCGCCTGGCTGACGCTCTCGGGCTTCAGGTCGGGGCACGTCTTCAAGACAACGAACATGGGCGCTACCTGGACCGACGTCAGTGGACAGTTGCCGGACATTCCCGCAAACGCGGCGCTTCAGGATCCGCTCGATCCGAACACATTGTATGTCGCAACCGACATCGGCGTTTTTCGATCAACGGCCGGAGGCTCCGGATGGGAGAGCCTGCAGGCAGGTATGCCGGCTACGCTCTGCATCGCGATGGCCTCACATCCTTCTGGAATCGTCCAGGTCGCGACGTATGGTCGGGGCGCTTATGAACTTGGGGCTGCGAAAAACCCGGACCCCGACTACTCGCTGGTCGCAAATCCGGCGGCGCTGACCGTCAGCCGGAACGCGAAGGTTCCATTCTCGATCGATGTGAGCCGGGTTGCCGGATTTGCCGAGTCAGTGACTGTCTCAGGTCCCGCGAATCTCGGATTCAAGGGCAAGCTGAAACCCAAGCGCGGCTCGACGACGGGAACTTCGGTTGCTTTCGAGCTCAAGGTCAAGCGCAATGCGGTGCCCGGCACATATCAGGTGGTGTTCGAGGGCCGCAGCGACTCCGGTGTGCTCAAGACTGCGGCCCTTTCGGTCACGATCCAGTAGAGCCAGGGGAAAGGTACAAATATTTCAATCGCGACGAACGGTAGACACTGCCCGTCGTAACAGCTTTCCGCCACCCTTCCGGCGCTCCCAGAGATGGTTGAGGCCCTCGCCGAGGCGCATGACGCCGACCGTAAGGAACTTGGATCCGATGATCGCGCCGAGAACGAGGAGCCAGCTGCTGAACCACTCCAGCACGAACAGCCCAATGCCGATGACTATGAGGAACGTGCCCCATGCGGCAAGTCGTTTCGCGCGGGCAGGGGGTACGCCGGCAAGGGCTTCGTCGTTTGCGACGACATGAATCGGCGACGACTCGGGCGCATCGGCGTCGTAGATTCGGATTGCGACGTCGGGATACTCACGCACGTGCGACTCTGCGTGCGCGACGGCATCTTCGAGCGAAGGAAACACGGAACAGGTTCGCAGCCAGTGAACGGCAGGCCGCAGTCCTCGCCCGGTGACGTGGCGACCCGTGCGGGCGTCAACGGTGAAGGCCGCGACCTCTCCGGGCAATAGCATCTGTCGCCACACGGGCTGTCGGGCGTCGTCGTAGACGCGAATCTCTTTCACGAACCGGCCTCCGACGGCTTGAGAATCCTGAGCAACGGCGTCGTCATCATCGTGGTGACGATCGCCATCAGCACCATGATCGAGAACAATGACGGCGAGATTGCGCCGATGTCGAGGCCGATGTTGAGGATGACGAGCTCCATCAGGCCGCGCGTGTTCATGAGCGCGCCAAAGGCGAATGCAGCGCGCCACGACATGCCGGTCGCACGCGCGGCCAGGCCTGCACCACCGAGTTTTCCCGCGACGGCAACGCCGAAGACGAGGATCACGTCTGCAAACAGCGCAGGGTCGACGAGCAGGTCGAGGTTTGAGCGCAGGCCGGTGACGGCAAAGAAGATCGGCAGCAACAGAACGACCGTCACCATCTCGACGCGTTCCCGAACGGCTGCTGTCAATTCGGGAGATCGCGGCATCACCGCGCCTGCGAGAAACGCGCCGAAGAGGGCGTGGACTCCCAGAGCGTCAGTCACCCTCGCAGCGGCAAGGGCGACGAGGACCATTGTCGCAATCAGGTCCATCGAGAGTCGCCCCGAAGCCTCGAACCTTCGCTCGAGAATCCGCATTGCCGGCCGGATCACGAACCACATGACTCCGGCGAACGCGATCGACCCGAATGTCGCAATCCAGAGGTCTGCGGTTCCGGAGCCGACCCTCACGACGGCAACGATGCCCGCAAGAATGCACCACGCTGAGACATCGCCGATCGCCGCTGCCGCCAGGGCTATTGTTCCGAGACGAGTTCTCGAAAGCCCCTGCTCGGCGAGGATTCGCGCCAGAACGGGAAAGGCCGTGATGCTCATCGCAGCGCCGAGAAACAGAGCGAAGCCGGAAAACGACGCCGTTGGAGGCGCGAGCCGCCTGTACAGGTGCAGTGCCAGCGCGGCGCCAAGCACGAATGGCACCAGTATGCTCGCGTGGCTGCAGACGAGCGCTACGCGGCCGTTCGTTCGCAGCGCCTTCGTGTCGAGGTCGAGGCCGACGACGAACATGAAGAGCACCAGACCGATGTCGCTCAGCGAGGCCAGTCCGCCGAGTGAGCCGGGCGGGAACAGATGCTCCGACACGCCGGGAGCGATCCAGCCGAGCAGCGACGGCCCGAGCACGATCCCGGCCGCCATCTCGCCAACGACCTGGGGCTGACCCAGGCTTCGAAAGAGCCGTCCCACGAGACGTGCGGCAAGAACTATGACGCCCACCTGAGCAATCAGCAGCCCTGTTGACGACGCGTGTGAGGCCTGGCCGCCAGAGCCCCCTGCACCCGTCACGGAAACTGGCGGCGAAAGGCCCGCACCCGCTGCGAGAACTCCAGCGAGTGCGCAGACGGGCAGCCCGACGAGCAGCACGTACCCAATCGTGTGGCGGGTCTTCATCGGAAGGTCGTGGATCGACGATCGAGTATCCGCAGACTACCACCTGGTGGGCGCTCCGCCGAGTCCCGCCCGGCTCGCCGCGCTCCGCGAAAAGAAAATCAGCCGCCGGAACATCCCGTTCCGGCGGCTGAGGAGAGTGGAGAAGATGAATCGAAAACTAGGGACGTACGCCCTGGCCCGTACGAATCCTCAACTGCGCACCGGGTTGCATTTCGATGTCGCGACCACGATTGAGGGCGACGACGGTGCCGCCGGTCACTGCGCCGATTGCTGCACCGATGACCGCTCCCTTCGCACCGCCGAGGACTGCTCCTGTGGCGGCTCCGACTCCTGCGCCGCCGGTGATGATGGCCGTGTCGCGTCCCTTCGAGCCCTCGCCGACGATCTGACCTTCGTCTCCGGCAGTCGCATTGATGTCGTCGCGCTTGTTCTGACCGTTTCGGCCGCCGTATCCGCCGTAACCACCATAGCCGCCGTAACCATAACCGTAGCCGAGGACTTCTTCGACCTGGGCCGGCATACGCTCGGCGTAACCATCCGGGAAGATGATCCCTTCGAATACGAGCACGATCTCAGCCTTGCCATGTACCCGTCCGGCCTTGTCGATCCTTCCGATATAACCCTCAACACGCGATCCGGCGTATTGTCCCGGATCGACGACCCGCGCCGAGAATCGATCACCCTCTCGCGAATACTTCGTCGAGATCGGCGTTTCGAGCTCGACAACCATCATCGTGCTGAAACCGACGCGCCGGTCGCCCGGATAGCCATATCCGCCACCCGGGTATGCGCCGGGATAGCTGCCGGGATAGCCGTTCGCGCTCCCAGCCGGGTATCCGCCCGGATAGCTGCCCGGGTAACCTCCGGGATAGCCTCCAGGGTAGCTGCCGGCCGAGCCGCCCGGGTATCCATAACCACGATTTGCGTTGACCCCGCCGCGGCCGAGAACAACGGGCCCGGTGTTGGGGTTGTTGCGACGACCCTTGGCGACTGCGTGTGGTGGAGGCGCATCGGCTGGGCCACGGCCACGAACGTTGCCGCGCCCGAGGACCGGCTTGCCGTTGGCATCGCGTCCCGGGACGAGCACTGTCGACTGGCCTGGACGCGCGCCGTATTGCTGCTGGCTCACCGCATCCTGATAACCCTTTGAGAACCCGGCTCGGTAGCCGTTATCGGCATTCCGATACTCCTTGAAATCTTCGAGCGGTCGCGATCGATTGTCGCGCGCATCCTCCGCTCCCTTGTCGAATCCCTTGCGATAGCCCTGATCGAACGTTGCCTGATAGCCGGCATCCGCCGACTGCGCCGCTCTCCTGGGCCGATCGATACGCTGCTGTGCCGCTACATCGACCGGCATTGCCGCCGATGCGATCAAGAGACCGAGGACGGCTACGCCCATGACGCTTCCCTTCGCCATTGCTCGCTACTCCCGTGCCGAACAGAGTCTGCATCCACTGATGTGGGGTCGGCGTTGGGATGTCGCGCGCTCTCCCGCGCGTTGCACTTGCCGGCAGGGGGAATTTCAGGAATTTGCGCGGCGGCCCGGCAGTGCGCTCTTGATGCGAAGGGTCGGTCCCGACGTTTCGTGGCGAATGATGAGGAGGTTTCGGTCCTGAAGCCTGTCGACCCCTCTCGGCGTGTATACGGCGCGAAACCAGTTGAGCCTCAGCTCTTCCGTGATGAGCTTCGCGGCCTTTGCCGATTCGGCGAGAGGAAACGCACGGCCCCCGGTTGCATCGGTGAGTCGTGCAACAGCCTGTTTCGGTTTCGGCCCTTCGAGCCGTGACGCATTGCGCGTACGGTCCGGCGCTTCGAGAACGTAGACGACGATGTTCTCGCGCTGAAGCGTGGCAACGATGGCGTCGAACTTCGTCTTGCTGCCACTGTCGTAACCGTCGCTCAGCAACACGATGATCCGCTTCTCCGTACCGATACCGGAGAACGCGTCGGTGACGATCGCCGCAAGTGCGTCGAAGAGGTGCGGCGCCCCGGTCTTCTGAAACTTCGACTCGGCCGTCGCATCGAGTGCATCGAGATTGGTCGTGAATTCCTGAAGGATGTACGGCGATTCGTCGTAGCCGACGACCATCATCCGATCGCCCTCGTAGAGCTCGTTCACGATCGACCGGGCAGCTTCCTTCAACTGGTCGACACCGATCTTCAATGTCTTCGTGTTGTCGACGACGAGTGCGATCGACGCGGGCGACTGGTCGAGCTCGAGTGATTCGATCGTCTGCGGTGCACCGCCCTCGAAGTAGTCGAAGTCTTCCTTTCGAATTGAACGAGTGGTGCCGGAGCCGTCGCTCTCGGCGATGACGTGCAGAACCTGCTTTCCACGCTCGGACGCGGACTGACGACCCGATTGGGCAAGTGCGCCGCTCGCGACGACGACGATGGCCGCGATTATGGAAATCGCCGCCCAGGCACGTCCGAACGTCGGGATTGTGGCCATGTCTCCCCCTGCTCGATCACCAAAAACGAAAGGACAGCTCCCCTTGGAACTGCCCAGAACCTTACACCGCAGTCGCGACGACCCGCTAGTCGGACTTGCTCTTGCCGCCCGTCGTCGCTGCCGGTGTCGGAGGATCCGCCTTTTTCGTCGTGGTTTCCGCCTTGGGCGCGGTCTCGGCCTTTGCCGGCGACTCGCCCTTGACGGCCGTGTCCGACGTGGAAGATCCACTCTTGGCGTAGTCGGTCACGTACCAACCGCTTCCCTTGAAAGCAAAGCTGCTCTTCGAAACCACCTTCTCGAGTCGACCCTTGCACTTCGCGCAACGCGTCAGCGGCTTGTCGTCCATTTTCTGGATGATTTCGAGGTGGTCGCCGCACTTGGCGCAAACGTATTCGTAGATCGGCATGCCCGGTCAAGCCTCCCGAAAAAAACTCTGCCATCGCCAAACGGGAAGACTACCACGGGCGTCCGCCGGGCTGGAAGTCGGGTAGTTGGTCGGTAGTAGGTCACTTTCGATCTGGCTGCTTTCTTGCGTCTTGGCGTCTTCCCTCTGCGCCTTTGCGGGAAACTGAACGTTCAAGTGGGTCCTCTTCAAAGTCAGTTTCCCGCAAAGACGCAAAGGGGAGACGCAAAGTCGCAAAGGCGCAAAGGCGCAAGGGAACACGCGAAGACGTTATGCAGCCGCTTCAACATGAAGTCGCAGGTTCGCGCTTCGGCTGCTAGGGAGTGACCGGAACCTGTTTTGCCGGTGCGACCGCGCGCGCCGCCAGAAGGCCGGTGTCCGTCGACAGCAGGAGCATTCCGCCCGTCACGAGCGGAGGTGCGACTAGAGCGTCTCCCGGTTCCAGCGCGAACGCACCCAGCCTGTTGCCATCCCGTACTCCAAGCACGGTCAATCGGTCGTCTCGCAATGGGGCCACGATCGCACGGTCGGCCCCTCCGAGGATCGGCTCCGAGACGATCCGGCCCCGAAGCCTTCGCTTCCACAGCCGGTCGCCGGTTCGCGAATCCAGCAGGTACACGAAGTTGTCGAATGACGCAACGAGCACTCCGATGTTGTCCACGATGACAGGTCCGGCCTCGATGGCGGCACCCGAGCGCGATTTCCAGAGAACCTTTCTCGCGTCGACGTCGAGCGCGGTCGTGACGCCGTCACCCGACGAAACATACAGGCGTCTCGCCGTTAGAGCCGCTCGTCCAACAATCGCACCGCCTGTCTGCACCCGCCAATGTTCTATGCCAGTGCCCCGATTGATGGCGTAGAGCGCGCCATCGTCGCTGCCGATAAGAATGTCGGCATCGTGAACGAGTATCTGGCCACGAACCGGGCCGCGCGTCGCGAACGCCCAGACGATGGCGCCGGAATCCGCCCGAACCGCGTATACGGAGCCGTCGGAGGACCCGAAGTAAATCCTGCCATCTGCGTACACCAGTTCCGAGACGGCCGGCTTGGCGAGCTCTCGGACCCAGAGGGACAGGCCAGTACCTCGATCGAGCGCGCGAATCACACCAAGCGACTCGGACCCGGTTCTCGACGTCGCCACGACGACACCTGCGGAAGTGACGAGCGGCGAGGCGCTGGCTTCCCCGCCGGGATCCGCAGTCCAAAGGAGATTTCCGTCGGCCGGGTTCAGGGCGACGAACTTTCCGTCCAGTAACGATACAACCACGAGCTCCGAATCGCCGCCGGGTCGAAGGCCGCTGAGAGCATTCGTTTCGAACCGCCACAGGCGTTCGAATGGCTGCGGTGCACCTGCCGCGGCGGCCTTCTTCCGGGCCCCGCCAGCCTGGGGGACGAGTGCGAGTACGATGATGAGCAACCAGTTCATGAACATTGAGTTGGAGCCTCGTCCGGCATCGGCGTGGATTCTAGGGACCGGTCGACCGAGAGGCAACACGCTTCACAGGGAGAGATGTTTCGGAAAGGTGAAACGCTCGCTTATAATCCGCCGCTTATGACGACCGACCATGAATTGATCCTCGTTCTCGACTTCGGCTCGCAATACACACAGCTGATCGCCCGGCGCGTTCGCGAAATCGGTGTCTACTGCGAAATCGTCCCCTTCAACACCAAGCCGGATTCACTTGCCGGTCGTCCGCTCAGGGGAGTCATCTTCTCGGGGGGACCTAGCTCGGTATACGAGGACGAAGCGCCGCACGCGGATCGCTCGTGGCTCGAGCTCGGAGTGCCGGTTCTCGGAATCTGTTACGGCTTCCAACACTTCGCGTACTTTCTCGGGGGGACAGTCGAAGCCTCACACGCGCACGAATATGGACGGGCCGAGCTCCACGTGACAGCTCCGAGCGAATTGCTCGCGGGACTCCCGGCCAGCCTGGAGGTCTGGATGAGCCACGGCGACGTGGTGAGCTCGCCTCCGGACGGCTTCGACGTCGTCGCGCGCACCGACAACGCCCTTGGAGCCGTTGAGGATCCCGCGCGCCGGCTCTATGCGATTCAATTCCATCCCGAGGTTCATCACACGCCGCTCGGCCGCGACATCCTTGCGAACTTTGCTCTGCGAATCTGTGGGTGCATCGGCGACTGGACGATGGCATCGTTCATCGATTCGACGGTCGCGTCCATCCGTGAGCGCGTCGGATCGAACGGCCGGGCGGTCTGCGGACTATCCGGCGGCGTCGATTCGGCCGTTGCGGCAGCTCTCGTGGACCGTGCGATCGGAGATCGGCAGACGTGCCTGTTCGTCGACACCGGATTGCTGCGGAAGAACGAGTTTGCCGAAGTGCTCGAGGTGCTTCGTCGCGAGATGTCACTCAATGTCGTCGGCATTGCCGCCGGTGAGCGATTCCTCGGCGAGCTCGACGGTGTCGTGGATCCCGAGCTCAAGCGGAAGATTATCGGACGCGAGTTCATCGAGGTTTTCCAGATCGAGGCCGCGCGGCTCGAGCACGTCGACTATCTGGTCCAGGGGACGCTTTATCCCGATGTCATCGAATCTGTCTCCGTGAAGGGCCCGTCACAGGTAATCAAGAGCCATCACAATGTCGGCGGGCTCCCCGAGAAGATGCACCTGAAGCTGATCGAGCCGCTTCGTGAGCTCTTCAAGGATGAAGTTCGGAGAGTCGGCCGTGAGCTTGGGCTTCCGGAGGAGATAATCGGTCGCCAGCCGTTTCCTGGACCGGGGCTTGCGGTGAGGATTCTCGGTGAGATAACCCCGGATCGCGTTTCGCTCCTGCAGGATGCGGATGCAATCGTGATCGATGAGATCCGCGAGGCGGGTCTCTACGACGAGATCTGGCAGGCATTCGCCGTTCTGCTGCCGATTCAGTCGGTGGGCGTGATGGGTGACCAGCGGACCTACGAGTCGACGATCGCCATCCGCGCCGTGAACAGCCAGGACGGGATGACGGCCGACTGGGTCAGGATTCCGTACGACGTTCTTGCGAAAATCTCGAGCCGAATCGTTTCCGAGGTGCGTGGCATCAACCGCGTCGTATACGACGTGACGTCGAAGCCGCCCTCGACGATCGAGTGGGAATAGGAGGAGAGTGGACAGGATTGTCAGGATTGCCCGAGGATTGACAGGATTCTGATCTTCACCAGAGGAAGGCCGGTTCGTTGCGACGGACCGGCCTTTCTCTCTTGAACCAAAGAGAATCCTGTTAATCCTGAAAAATCCTGTTAATCCTGTCCACTCTCCTCCCCGAACAGAAAAAAGGGCGAGTCCCGAAGGACTCGCCCGTTGAAGTTCGCGCCTGGGGACCGGTTTCCCGATCCCCAACCCTCACCAGGGTTACGGCAGCGAGCAGGGTCTTTAGAAGTCGCAGTTCAGACTGTTCTGCGACACGACTCCATCCGAGGTGTTCCGCGTCGTCACCACCGCCGGGAGGACTCGCTTGAGACCGCCCGAGCAGTTGATCCGCGTCGTCGATCCGTCAGACGGAACGATGAAGCGCGACGGGTACTTGTTCTTCCGGCACGGCTGGCCGTTGAGCAGAACGACCGTGTCGTTCGGCTTGAAGCCCACACCGTTGACCTGCAGCACGAACTTGCCACCGGAGACGCGGACAACCTTGCAGTTGGTCAGCGTCGGTCCGACCGGCGGTTCGACCGTCGTCACGCACGTGAACGTCACGTCGAAGCCGAACGGGTTCGGGTAGTTCGTCGACCGTGCTCCGTCACCGCGAACGACGAACACGTAGTACGGTGTGTCGCGCTGCGTCAGCTGCGCGAGCGGCACCGTCGCCGTGACGATGTTCGTGGCAACGTGGATCACGTTCGAGAGCGGAATCTGCGTCCCCGAGCCATCGGGATTCAGCGTGAAGAACGCCGAGTCGATGTCGTTGAAGAAGCAGAGGCCGGCAATCTGCACGTCCTCGACGTTGTCGGGATCGTCCGGATCGTCGCAATCGACCTCGTCCGGAGCAATCGAGAGCACAACCGGCTGGCGCGGTCCGATCGCAATCGGATCAACGCACGTCAGCTGCACCGGAGCAACTCCGCCGCCCTGCGTCTCGAAGTACTTGTTGTCGTCGCCGAACCCGTAGGTCGCGAAGACGCACACTTCCGTACTCAGGCCGCACAGCGTCGTCTGGCTGAAGTCGATCGTCAGGTTGATCTGCGTCTCGTTCGTGACGACTACGTCAGGCTCCGAGTACGAGATCGTCGCATCCACCGTGCCGTCTCCGTCCTCGTCGAACTTGAAGACGACGTCATAGGTGATCGACTTGCCGGCACGGCACAGCGGTGCCGTCTGTCCGCAGAACTGCGGGCACACTGCCGCTTCGCCGGTCGTCGGCATCGGGAATCCGAAGCCGTTGATCTGCAGATTCGCCGGTCCGAGGAACGGATCGTCGTTTCCACCGATCGCCGTCACGCCAATCGTCTGGCAGAAGAGCCCAACAGGAATGTTCGAGCCCTTGAAGAGCAGACAATCCGCCGACGTATCGTCGAGGAACAGCTCAGGACGCGTGATGCAGTCCTCGAAGAAGCCCTGACGAAGGTCGAAGTCGATCTGCGACGGACGAATCGTTCCGTCCGGATTCACTCCACCCAGGTCTCCCTGGTTGAAGTACTCGTAGAGTGACGGCTCCGTCCCCATTCCGAGCGCTCCGTCCATGAAGAACGGGCTGTCGGCTGCGGGCGATGCCTCAGACAGGTTCGTCTCGCAAAGCCCCGGCGGAATCGTGCCAGTGTTGAACACGCCGTCGAAGCCAGTCGTGAAGCCAACCAGCACAGGAGCAGCGGCGTCGCCGATGATCTCCATCTGGTGGTACACGATCTTGAACGGTCCCTGCTC
>CAZXLQ010000082.1:16454-18172 GCA_964641945.1 uncultured Clostridia bacterium | reverse complement strand
GGACCATGGCATAGGCGTCTTCGCGACTGACGCCTTTGCGAGTCAGCTCGAGCAGCACCTGGCCGCTGAAGATCACCCCGCGCAGCGCATTAAGGTTCTCGCGCATCCGCTCCGGAAACACCACCAGACCGTCGACGAGCCAGGTCGTCTTCGCAAGCAGGTAGTCGGTCAGGATGCACGAGTCCGGCAGGATCACGCGCTCGACGGACGAATGCGAGATGTCTCGCTCGTGCCAGAGCGCGTTGTTCTCGATAGCGGGAACGACGTTGCCGCGCACGACTCGCGCCAGGCCGCAGATCTGCTCGCAGACGACCGGGTTGCGCTTGTGCGGCATCGCAGACGATCCCTTCTGACCCTTGCCGAACGGCTCCTGAGCCTCACGGACCTCGGTCCGTTGAAGATGCCGCACCTCGAGCGCAATCTTCTCGAGCGTCGAACACAGCACCGCGAGCGCCGAGACGAACTCGGCGTAACGATCGCGCTGGACGACCTGCGTCGAGATGGGAGCGGCAACCAGCCCGAGCCGCGCGCAGACGCGTTCCTCGACCTCCGGATCCAGGTGCGCGAACGTGCCGACCGCGCCGCTGATCTTGCCGACGCTGACGCCGGCAACCGCGCGCCCGAGGCGCTCGATCGCCCGCTCGACCTCGGCGAAGTACAGGAGCAGCACGAGGCCGAAAGTGGTCGGCTCGGCGTGCACTCCGTGGGTGCGGCCGATCATCACCGTGTCCTTGTGCTCCGCCGCACGCCGCCGCAAGGCGTCCGCAAGCTCGCGGCATCGCACGAGCAACCGCTCTCCCGAAGCCTTGAGCAGCAGTCCATTCGCGGTGTCGACGACGTCCGACGATGTCAGGCCGTAATGCACGAACCGCGAGGACTCGCCGACGCGCTCGGCGACGGCAGTCGTGAAGGCGATGACGTCGTGTCGCGTCACGCGCTCGATCTCGTTCACTCGCGCGACGAAGGCCTCATCGACCGGTGACGCGGACGTCCGCTCGCGAATCGTCGCCGCGTCGGACGCCGGGATCGTCCCCATTTCGGCGTGTACGTCGCAGACTGCGACTTCGACATCGAGCCACGCCTGAAAGCGCGCGACGTCGGACCAGATGGCGCCCATTTCGGGCAGTGTGTAGCGTTCGATCATCTCGTTGCTGTCCGGCGCGACTCGGCGCGCGTTACAGGTTCATCCACGGACTCAGTCCGTCCGGATCGGCGATTTTCACGCGCCGTTCGGCATCGAACGAAAAGTGCGGCCCGCGCAGGTCGAGCGCCTGCAGCGCCGCGAGCCTCGCGACCTCTGGGTGGTTCGTGTTCTTCGACAGGTGGGCGAGCACGACGTGCCGGGCCCGGCCGTCGAACTCCTCCGCCAGAAACGTGGCCACGTGGTCGTTCGAGAGATGTCCGTGCTTGGAGAGCACGCGCTGCTTGAGCGACCACGGGTAGTGCGGGCAGATCTTGAGCATCTCGACGTCGTGGTTCGACTCGAGAATGAGCACGTCGGCGCCCCGCACACGGTCGCACACGAGCTGCGTGATGTATCCGAGATCCGTCACGAGCGCGACCTTCGTTCCGTTCGCCTCGATCGTGATGGCGAAGGAATCGACTGCATCGTGCGGAACAGTAAAAGGATGGAAGTCGATCGCGCCGATCTGGAACGATTCGCTCGACCGGACCTCGGCAAACCGCATCTTCGCCTCGAACCGGCCGAACTGGCACGC
>CAZXLQ010000082.1:0-16354 GCA_964641945.1 uncultured Clostridia bacterium | reverse complement strand
CGCTCCTCAGCAGGCGAGCATCCGGCGGTCGAGGTCGATGCCCTCGATGTCGCCCAATGCGGCCAACGCGAAGGCGTCGGCGTGGAAGATGTCATTCGCCACGCGCGTTACATCGTCGCACGTGACCGCATCGATGGCCTTCAGAACCTCGTCGAGGGGAATCTGCCGGCCAAAGATCATTTCGTGACGCGCCAGCCGCGACATTCGATTGAACGTCGACTCTAGCGAGAGAACCGTCGCGACCTTGTATTGCTCCTTCGCGAACCGGAGCTCGTCCTCGGTGGGGCCGTCGCGCTTGATGGCACCAACCTCCTCCATGATGAGCTCGACGACCTCCGGCAGGTTCTCGGGAGAAGCTCCCGCGCCAATGGCGTGGACGCCCGTATCGAGAAAAGCATCGACCGACGAGTAGATGCCGTAGACGAGCCCGCGTTCCTCGCGAATGCGCTGGAAGAGCCGCGAGCTCATGCCATCGCCGAGAATCGCGCTCATCAGATTCGCCGCGTAGCGGTCCGGCGAGGTCACGACCGGACACGGCGTGCCGAGCACCAGGTGCGCCTGCTCGAGCTCCGGCTTGGAGCGAAGGACGAACGCCGGCGCCGTCCGCGGGGCCGTACGGTCGGCCGCGACCTGATGCTGCGCCAGCCGTCCGAGCGCCGGGGCGAACGATTCCACCACCAAATCGTGATCGAGGTTGCCGGCAGCCGCGACGATCATTCCGTCCGCGCGGTAGCGGCCGGCGTGATACTCGACGAGGTCATCGCGCCTCAGGCTCGCGACCGTGTCGAGTGTGCCGGCGACTGGCCGTCCGAAAGCGTGGCCCGGCCAGAAGTGCTCGGCGAAGATGTCGTGGATGAGCTCGTCCGGCGTGTCCTCGACCATCTTGATCTCTTCGAGGATGACCTGACGCTCGCGCTCGATTTCGTCGACGAGAAACGCCGGGCCGGTCAGCATGTCGGCGATCAGGTCTATGGCCTGTCCAAGTTGCTCGTCGAGCACGCGCGTATACACGCAGGTCGTTTCCTGACCGGTCGAGGCGTTGAGGTTGCCGCCCTGGCGATCGCCCTCGATTGCGATTTCCTTCGCCGTCCGCCGAGATGTCCCCTTGAAGATCGCGTGTTCGATGAAGTGCGAGATGCCGTTCAGATCCGCGGGCTCGTGGCGCGAACCGGTCTCGATCCACACTCCGACGCTCGCGGACCGGACGTGCGGCATTCGCTCGGTGACGATGCGGACTCCGTTGTCGAGGCGAGTTGCTTGGATCATGTTGCGAACAACTCAGCGCACCGTTCGGCGCCGAACTGGTGACCGTAGCACGCGCCGTCGGCGCCCGACAAGCCGTCAGGGCCCCCGGTAGTGGTTCAGTATGACATCGACTCGCGTCGACTCGGTCCTTTGCGTTTCGGTATCACCTTCGCGTCTTTGCGTCTTCCTCTGCGCCTTTGCGAGAAACTCATCGAGCCGGCGGGGAAGTTCCCGCCAAGGCGCAGAGGAAGACGCAAAGACGCAGAGTAAGCAGTGAGCCTGCACCACGCTCAAGATGCGAGTTGGACCGTCGCGACGCGGGCCGGTATTCTCCGACGATGGGAAGCGAGGAAGAGGATCGAATTGCGGGAGCGTGGGGCTCGTCGGCCCCGTACTGGGAGAAATACCGTGATCGGTTGCGCCTCATGTACGCACCGCTCACCGATGCGCTTCTTGCGGCGGCGGCAATTGCGCCGGGACATCAGGTACTCGACGTTGCCGGGGGCGCTGGCGAGCCGTCGCTCTCCATTGCGGATCGCGTCGGATCGGATGGGTGCGTAGTCACCAGCGATGTTGCCGGACCGATGGTTGCCTCCACCGGACGTGAAGCAAGACGCGCCGGGATCGGGAATCTTCGATGCACGGTGTGTTCAGCGGTCGCGCTGCCGTTTCGTGACGGCTCGTTCGACCGGAGCGTCTGTCGACTCGGAGCGATGTTTTTTCGCGACATCCAGTTGGCCGCGCGCGAGATGTCGCGCGTTACACGACCAGGTGGTCGTGTGGCTCTTGTCGTCTGGAGCGGGCCGGATCGCACCCCGTTCATCAGCGTTGCTTCCGATGTCCTTGCGCGATTCGTCGCTCCAGATCCCGAGCCGCCGGACGCGCTCAACGCCTGGCGTTTTGCGGAGCGTGGCGTGCTCGCAGGCCATCTGCGTGATGCCGGACTCGTCGATGTCACGGAAACGCCGCTGGCGTTCGACATCGCGCTCCCCATCGACTTCGACGAGTTCTGGAGAATGCGCATCGAGCTGTCCGATACGCTTCGCGATAAGGTCGGTCGGCTCGACGATGGCGTTGCCGCGTCGCTCGGCGACGCCGTCAGGGAAGCGACGCGATCTTTTTTCCGTTCGGGTACCATGCGTTTTCCCTCAGAGGCGCTCGTCGTGGCGGGATCAACGGGCTCGCACTGACCTCGACAACAACTCAGGAGACTTATCGAATGGCAGAGCTGCTCGATGGAAAGCGCATCGCGGACGAAATCCTCAGCGAAGTCCGGAACGACGTTATCGGCACGGACGACGCCGGGAGGCGGCCGCCCGGACTGGCCGTCGTGCTCGTTGGTGGCGACCCGGCGTCGATCGTCTACGTAGGACTCAAGGTGAAGAAGTGCGCCGAGCTCGGATTCCATTCGGAGCGGCACAACCTGCCCGAATCCACGACGACGGCCGAGCTCCTCGCACTGATCGCGAAGCTCAACGCGGATCACTCCATCGACGGCATCCTGGTCCAGCTCCCGCTCCCGAAGCACATCGCCGAGCAGGAAGTACTCGACGCCATCGAGCCCCACAAGGACGTCGACGGCTTTCATCCGATCAACGTCGGCCTGCTCTACCTGGGCCAGGAGCAGCGGGCGCTGACGCCGTGCACTCCCAGCGGAGTCATCGAACTGCTCGAGCGCTCGAACATACCGATATCCGGCACACGCACCGTCGTGATCGGCCGTTCGACGATCGTCGGCAAGCCGATGGCGGCGCTACTGATCAATCGAAGCGCAACCGTCACGGTTTGCCACTCGCGCACGGTGGATCTTCCGGCGGTGTGTCGCGAGGCGGACCTCCTGATCGCGGCGATCGGGAAACCGGGCTTCGTCACCGACAAGTTCATCAAGCCCGGGGCGACGGTAATCGACGTCGGCATCAATCCCGTCACGGACCCCGCAACGGCGCGCGAGTTCTTCGGCGACGACGAAAAGCGTTTCGCGGCCATAGCAAATCGCGGACAGACGCTCGTCGGCGACGTTCACCCGCGGCTCGCAGCGACCGTTGCCGGACGGATCACACCGGTCCCCGGCGGTGTTGGTCCGCTCACGATCGCAATGCTGCTCAAGAACACTCTGAAGGCCTATCGGCTCGCGATGTGACAGCGACATCCCGGAACCTGACGAAATGCTGACGGTTGGACTGACAGGCGGCATTGCGGTGGGAAAGAGCACGGTGATGCAGACGTTCGCCGCACTCGGCGCGGTGTGCTTCGATGCCGATGCGATCGCAAGGTCTGTTGTCGAACCGGGTCGACCCGCACTCGCGGCCGTTGTCGAGGCGTTCGGGCGCAGCGTGCTCTCGCCGGACGGCTCGCTCGATCGCGCGGCGCTCGGCGAGATCGTCTTCGGCGATCCCGAGCGTCGGCGCGAGCTCGAGGCGATACTGCATCCACCAATCATCGCCGAGCAGGACCGGTTGATTGCGGAGGTTCGAGCGACGAAGCCGGATGCGATCGTCATCGTCGATGCGGCGCTGATGATCGAGTCCGGGGGATACAGGCGCTTCGACTTGCTTGTCGTCGTGCACTGCGCGCCGGAAGTCCAGCGTCAGCGCCTGATGGCGCGCAACGGCATCACCTCTGAGGAAGCGGATCGACGGATAGCTGCGCAGATGCCGCAGGAAGAGAAGCTCGAGTACGCCTCGATCACGATCGACACAACCGGGACACTCGACGACACCCGACG
Organism: uncultured Clostridia bacterium; assembly: GCA_964641945.1. Lineage (GTDB taxonomy): Bacteria > Acidobacteriota > Blastocatellia > UBA7656 > JADIYM01 > JADIYM01. The sequence continues at coordinate 12,384 of CAZXLQ010000082.1, read as the reverse complement.
ACGGACCGAGGCCGCGTGGGAGGAGCTCTGCCGCCTGTCGCGCGAGCGCAAGTGAGCGGTGCGGGGGCGACCTGCGCGCTGAACTAAACCGCTGCACGGTAGGTAGAGGGCGGCGGGGAACGGTCCGATCACATCAGTTCGGCCAACGACGAGTCTGCGGCTTCAGCCACCGTCCGTGGGACGCTCGCTACCGCTCGCGGCTCGACGAACGGGAACGGGGACACCAGGGGCAGCCGCCATGACCTGAACGCATCCCGCTCGACACAGACACGGCGCAATCCCGCTGCATCCTGTCCATGAAACCGCTATGGTAGACCTGCGTAACATTCTCTGACCTTCGGCCCCTCATGAGCACGCAACCGACCAACGACAGCAGGGACGTTCTCCTCTCGGTCCGCGGCCTCGAGACCCACTTCTTCACCGAAGAGGGCGTCGTCAAGGCGGTCAACGACGTCAGTTTCGACGTTCGACGCGGCGAGACGCTGGGAATCGTGGGCGAATCCGGTTCCGGCAAGTCGGTGACCAACCTCTCGATCATGCGGCTCATTCCGGATCCGCCCGGCCGGATCGTCGGCGGCCAGATACTCTTCGACGGCCGCGACCTGCGCACGATCACCGACGAACAGATGCGCCACGTCCGCGGCAAGCGCATCGCGATGATCTTCCAGGATCCGATGACGAGCCTGAACCCGTTCATGCGGATCGGAGCGCAGCTCGAGGAGCTGACGAAACTCCACCTCGGCCTCCAATCTGCGGCTGCACGCGCGCACGCGATCTCGATGCTCGAGGTGGTCGGTATCCCCGACCCGGCCGCGCGAATCGACGACTACCCACACCAGTTCTCGGGTGGCATGCGCCAGCGCGTCATGATCGCCATGGCGCTGTCCTGCAAACCCGAGCTCCTCATCGCCGACGAACCCACGACGGCCCTCGACGTGACGATCCAGGCACAGATTCTCGAGCTCATCCGCGAGCTCAAGGAAGAGACGGGTACGTCGGTCATCCTCATCACGCACGACCTCGGCGTCGTCGCAGGCATGACCGACAAGATCATCGTGATGTACGGCGGCTCGATAATGGAGGCGGCGACGACCGAGGATCTCTTCGAAAACCCGAGCAACCCGTACACGCGCGCATTGCTCAAGTCCGTCCCGGATCCCCTTCACGAGCAGCACCGGCTTTTCCAGATACCGGGCATGCCTCCGGATCTCTCGCAACTCTCGCCGACGCAGTGCCCGTTCGCCGAAAGATGTCCCGAGGCGGTCGACGCGTGCCGGGAGGGGTTTCCACCGGTTCACGAAATTGGACCGGACCACATCTCGCGCTGCTGGATTCGCTGAACACCGATGACCGAGCCGCTCATCACGATCGACGACCTAAAGGTCCACTTCGACCTCTCGCACCGCGGCCTGATTGCCCGTGCGACCGGGAGGGCGAAGGAGAAGATCGTGAAGGCCGTCGACGGCATCTCGCTCGAGATCCGCCGCGGCGAAACGCTCGGACTCGTGGGCGAGTCCGGCTGCGGCAAGTCGACGACTGGCCGCGCCATCCTCCAGCTGGTTCGCCCGACGTCGGGACGTGTCATGTTCGCCGGCAGGAACCTTTCCGAAGTGAAAGACGGCGACATGAGACCGTACAGGCGCCGCCTCCAGATGATCTTCCAGAATCCGTACGCGTCGCTTAATCCGCGTATGACCGTCGGATCGATCATTGCCGAGCCCATCCGCAACTTCAGGATCAACCTCGGAGAGTCACAATCGGCGGCGCGCACGCAGGAGCTCATGCGCGTCGTCGGGCTCAACCCGCGATACGTCAAGCGTTATCCGCACGAGTTCTCGGGCGGACAACGCCAGCGCATCGGCATCGCGCGCGCGCTCGCGGCCGACCCCGAGTTCATCGTCGCCGACGAGCCGATCTCGGCGCTCGACGTCTCGATCCAGGCGCAGATCATGAACCTGATGGAGGATCTGCAGGAGCAGTTCGGGCTGACGTACCTCTTCATATCGCACGACCTGCGGGCCGTTCGGCACGTCAGCGACCGCGTCGCCGTGATGTACCTCGGCAAGATCGCGGAGCTCGCCATCTCGAAGGACATCTACGTCCGCCAGATTCACCCGTACACGCGGGCGCTCATATCGGCGGTTCCCGTCCCGGACCCGAAGGTCGAGAAGCAGCGGAAGCGCATCGTGCTCCAGGGTGACGTTCCGTCGCCGATCAACCCGCCGCCGGGGTGCCACTTCCATACGCGATGTCCGTATGCGATCGCTGCGTGTGCGAGGATCGTTCCCGCGCTTCGCGAGATCCAGCCGGAGCACTTCGCGTCGTGCATCCGCGTGTCGCCCGAGTATCCCGACATCGATGCCGTCGCGAAGTTGCCGGGTAAGCGGCATTTCGGCGAGGAAGGATCGGTGAGCTCCGCACACTGAGACACAGAGGCTCAGAGACACGGAGTCAGGTAGACCGTCATTCTTCGTGACTCTGAGACTCCGTGTCTCTGAGCCTCTGTGTGCGAAGCTCTGCCTTCCCTCTACAACCGCACGACCTTTGCTGCCAGCTCGGGCGTCAGCATGCCGGACGTGATGTTGCGGGTATCGACGACGAGTTTCGCCAGGCGCAGGACTCGCGCGTAGTCGACACCCTCGTGATCGGTCACCACGACGAGGCAGTCCGACTCACCGATCGCTTCATCCGTCAGATCGATGCTCGACATCGTCGAATCCGCCCGTGTCGCTAGGAGCGACACTGCGTGGTCGTCGTCGAGCCGCAATGTCGGCACGTGCGGATCGTGGTAAGACACCGACGCACCCAGGTCCATGAGCTTGTCAATGATCGACAACGCCGGCGATTCGCGCACGTCGTCGATGTCGCGCTTGTACGCCACTCCGAGCACGAGCACGCGCGAGCCATTCACCGCCTTGCGATGCCGGTTCAGCCCTTCGGTGATCAGGTTGATCACGTGCTGCGGCATTCGCGAGTTCACCTCCTCCGCGAGGCCGATGAACTTCGCCTCGAAGCCGTGCACGCGAGCCTTCCACGACAGGTAGTGCGGATCGAGCGGGATGCAGTGGCCGCCAATTCCCGGCCCCGGATAAAAGGCCATGAACCCGAACGGCTTCGTCTTCGCCGCGCCGATGACCTCCCAGGTGTCGATGCCGAGCTGGTAACACATCTGTGCGATCTCGTTGACGAGGCCGATGTTCACCGCGCGAAACGTGTTCTCCAGCAGCTTTGCCGCCTCGGCGACGCGCGCCGACGAAACCCGGTGGACGGTCTCGACAACCGCACCGTACAGCGCCGCTGCAACCTGCGACGATGGCTCCGAAACGCCGCCGACGACCTTCGTGATGTTGCGCGTCTGGAAGGTCGGATTGCCGGGATCGACGCGTTCGGGCGAAAACGCCAGAAAGAAGTCGACGTCGAGCTCGAGACCCGAGGCCGCGAGGATCGGCAACAATACTTCGTCCGTCGTGCCGGGGTAGGTCGTCGACTCGAGGACGATCAGCTGTCCGGGCCGCATCGCCGCGCGGATCCGCTCCGCGGCGGAGAGGATGTACGAGATGTCCGGCTCCTTCGTCTTGTTGAGCGGCGTCGGCACGCACACGATGATCGCGTCGATCTCCGCAAGTCGCTCGAAGTCGACGGTCGCGCGCAGCCGGCCCAGGTCTACCAGCCTTCGCACTTCGCTGGTCGGTACGTCCTGGATGTAGCTCGAGCCCGCGTTGATCTCGGCGGCCTTCTCTTCGCTGACCTCGAAGCCGGTCACGTCGAACCCGTTCGACGCGAACTCGACCGCCAGCGGAAGACCGACATAACCAAGCCCGACGACCCCGACGCGCACCGTGCGCGACTGGATTCGCTCGACAAACTCCGTGCTTCGGTCCGTACCCATTTAGTCCCTCGTATGGGCGGCATCGGCCGCCGCAATCAACTCGTCCACCGACAGCGTCGCCGTTCCAACCTTGCCGACCACGACGCCGGCCGCAATGTTCGATAACACGGCCGCTTCGCGCATCGTCGCTCCCGCCGCAAGCGCGAGCGCCAGCGTCGCGATGACCGTGTCGCCCGCACCCGTCACGTCGTAGACTTCTCGCGCCATCGTGGGCACGTGGACGGCCGAACCGTCGTCATCCACAAGCGTCATCCCCGACTCGCCGCGCGTTATCAGCACGGCAGGGCCGCCGAGCATCTGCTGCAAACGTTGACCGCACGCCTCGATTTCGTCGTCAGTGCCCGCCGGAAGTCCGGAGGCGGCTTCGGCCTCGTAGTGATTGGGCGTGATGACCGAGACCGGCGTGTATTCGTGGAAGCGGCGAACCTTGGGATCCAGGCAGACTGCAACGCCGCGGGCGCGCGCCATCTCGAGCGCTCGCGCGAGCACGTCGCCACCGAGCAGGCCCTTGTCGTAATCCGAAACGACGACCGCCGATGCGTCGGCCAATGCGATGCCAAAGGCCTCGAGGAGCGCGTCGGCGATGTCGGCGGAAACCGGATGTCGCCGTTCGCGGTCGGCGCGGACTACCTGCTGGCTGTGCGCGATGATCCGCGTCTTCGTCGTCGTCGGACGCGTCGCATCGCGCACGATGGTGGTTCTGTCGACACCGGCCAGCCGGAACTCGGCGTCGAGAAGATCGGCGTTCGCATCGTCGCCGGTCACACCAACGGGTCGCGCGTGGGCACCGAGAGCGACGACGTTTGCGACCACATTGCCGGCGCCTCCGAGGTGCTGTGACTCACGGTCCACTTCGACGACCGGCACTGGCGCTTCGGGCGAGATGCGGCGAACGGCTCCCCAGATGAATCGGTCGAGCATCAAGTCGCCGAGGACGACGATTCGCTGCGCCCCGAATCCACTCGAGATTTCAAGGATCCGCGCCGGATCCAGGTGAAGCGCTCGCGTCACGCGGGTACCTCCAGAAGGACAGATTCGATGGCTTCGTCAACGGAGGCGGCAGAAACCTGGCCGGCCGACTCGGCCCTCACGGTTCGCCATGGCCCGGAAGACCAGGGCCGCCACAGATCGATGTTCGAGGGTCCGAAAACCACTACCAGCGGGCGGGCGAACGCCGCTGCAATGTGGGCGGGACCGCTGTCGTTGCCGACGAAGAGCGCCGCGCGTTCGATGAGCCCCATGGTCTCGGCGAGCGACAGATCGGGCATCGGCAACCCGTCGCGACCGGACGCCTCACGAACGAGCTCGGCGTTCTGCCCGACGACGATCGCGCGCATACCGCGATGTTCGAGCAGCCGCGTTGCAAGCGACGCGAACTGCGCGGCCGGCCAGCGCTTGGTTTCGAGCGACGCTTCGACGTGGAATACGGCGAACGGCCGTCCCGACAACCCGGCGTCGTCGAGCCGCCGCCCGACCGCAGTGACAGCCGCCGCCGGAGTCCGGAGACTCGTCGGTCCCGCGGATTCGACCGGGATGCCGATGCCGGCGATCAGGGCCAGCTGATGTTCGACCGTGTGCACGTCCGATCGCATCCATACGTGCGACGAGGACGTGACCCGGCAGTTCGACAGACCGGCGAACTGGTACCCCGAAAAGCCGACCCGAATCGGGGCCCCGCTGGCCAATCCAAGCAGGGATGCCGTCGATCCGCCGTTCAGGTTGACGGCCAGATCGTACCTCTCGCGCCGGAGCTCGGGGACGGCACGAAGCCGCGCGGTCGTGGACCGCCCGACTTTCACGACGCGCCGGACGTCCGGATGCGATTCGAGCACGGGAGTGCAGAACGGCTCGAGCGCGACATCAACGTCGACGTCGGGCCGCCAGCGCTTGAGCGCCGAGATGCAGGGCGTCATCAACACGGTATCGCCGATCGAGCGGAGACGGACGAGAAGCACCCGCTCGATGCGATCGAGCACGGGTGGCCGGCCGACGAACGACGCGACGGGGATGTCAGGCCGCGTCGCCATCCTCCTCGATCCTGGCCTCGTCGATCAGCATGACGGGAATATCGTCGCGGATCGGATACACCCGATGGCACTCGGGACAGACGAGCCCGCTGCCGTCCGCCTTCATCTCGACCTTCACCTTGCACGCGGGGCAGACGAGGATCTCGAGCAGATCGCTGTGAATGGCCAAACGAATCGCCTCCTGAACGAATCGGCAGTGCTGCGGAACCCCGAACTCTACCCGCCGCCCGGGGTGTTGGCAAGCACGGCCGACGGACGGTCGTGGGTCAATCCGGCTTCGGCTCGCGTCGACTCGATCATCCAGGTTTCGGGCGCCCTTCTGCGTCTTCGCGTTTTACTTTGCACCTTTGCGAGAACTTCTTCGACGGCTCGAGGAGTTTCTCGCAAAAGCGCGAAGGACACGCAAAGACGCAAACCCGGATCGAAAGCGACCCACTACCCGACGGACCCGGATTCGACACCGGATGTGCGAGAATGCGCGGCGGAACGCTCGTCGCGCGCCTACTCCCTCAACTCGAGCACACAATGATCCAACTCCGAGGAACCGCGATCGCCGTCGGCGTCGCTCTGCTTCTGACACTCGCGCCAACCCCGCGCGCCCAGGCCGCCGCGCGCGAGCCGGTGCGCGGGCGTCACGGCATGGTCGCGTCGGCCCACCACCTCGCGTCAGAGGTCGGGGTCGACGTGCTGCGGCGCGGCGGAAACGCCGTCGACGCTGCCGTGGCCGTGGGTCTGGCGCTCGCGGTGTGTTACCCGGTTGCGGGCAACCTGGGCGGCGGCGGGTTCATGCTCATTCGGTTCCCGGACGGCCGCGCCACGGCCATCGATTACCGCGAAATGGCGCCGGCGGCGGCCACCCGCAACATGTACATCGGCGCCGACGGAAACGTCGTCCCGCAGTCGTCGAGCGTCGGATACCGGGCGGTCGGCGTTCCGGGCACACCGGCCGGTTTCGGACTGGCCGTCGAGAAATACGGCCGGTGGTCGTGGGCACGTCTGGTGGAACCGGCCCGGCGAATGGCCGCGACGGGTTTCGTCGTCGACCTACGCGAACAGCGAAGTCTCGACGACGAAGCGGACAAGCTCGCGATGTTTGCCGACTCGAATCGCATTTTCCTCCGCAGTGGCCGGCCGTATCGCGAAGGCGAAGTCCTGCGGCAGCCGGAGATCGCGTCGACGCTCTCGCGGATGCAGCGGCGGGGCTGGCGCGAATTCTACGAAGGCGTCACGGCCCGTCGCATTGCCGCGGACATGCGTGCGCACGGCGGACTCGTTACCCTCGAAGACCTGAAAGGGTACCACGCCAAGGAGCGCACTCCGCTGCGCACTTCCTACCGCGGCCACCAGATTCTCTCGATGCCGCCGCCAAGCTCGGGTGGCGTCGCGCTGATCGAGATGCTGCACATGCTGGAGGCCCACGACATCGCCGCGCTAGGGCACGGTTCGTCGGCTTCCCTGCATCTGCTCGCCGAGGTGATGCGGCGCGCGTTCGCGGATCGCGCGGAATACCTCGGTGACACCGATTTCGTGAAGGTACCCGTTGACGTCCTGACGTCCGCCGAGTATGCGAAGCGACGGGCAGTTTCGATCGATCCGCGCAGGGCGACGCCGAGTACCGAAGTCGGCCCCGGCGATACGGGCACGGTTCGCGAGTCGATGCAGACGACGCACTACACGGTCGTCGATCGTGACGGTCTCGTCGTGACGAACACCTACACGTTGAACCTCGGTTACGGTTCAGGCGTCGTGGCGACGGGAACCGGCGTCCTGCTCAACAACGAGATGGACGATTTCGCGGCGAAACCCGGGACTGCGAACGAATTCAAGCTCGTGCAGAAGGAGAGCAACGCGATCGCGCCAGGCAAGCGGCCGCTTTCGTCGATGACGCCGACGATCGTGCTCGATGAGAAGGGGGAGTTCTGGTTTGCGGTCGGAAGTCCCGGCGGACCCACGATCATCAACACGGTCCTGCAGGTGATCATCAACGTCATAGATCATCGAATGGACATTCAGGCGGCAGTCGACGCGCCGCGCATCCATCACCAGTGGCTGCCGGATCGCATCGTCAGGGAGCCGTTCGGAATGCCGCGGGATGTCGAGCAGGTGCTCACGGGTTTTGGGCACACCGTTGTCGACCGGGCCGATCTCGCCGACTCGTGGCGGCCGTACCTCGGTGATGCGCACGCGGTGATGATCGAGCGAGGGACCGGCGTCAGGCTTGGAGCCTCGGATGCCCGGAATGGCGGAAAGGCGATCGGGTACTGACATCGAGAAGTGCACGTTCATAGACAGTTTTCCCGCAAAGGCGCCAAGGACACGCAAAGACGCCATCGACCCTGTTTCTCTGCGTCTTTGCGAGTCCTTTGCGACTTTGCGGGAAAACTGCGGTGCAAAGGCGTTGCGACGGGTGCTCGCGCTGACCGTTGCCCTCTCACGCTTCCCGGACGTAAGGTGACCCGACAATGATGCGACGAGCGATCTATCCTGGGTCCTTTGACCCCCTTACGAACGGCCACCTCGACATTATCGAGCGGAGCGCGCGCCTCTTCGACGAAGTCGTCGTCGCAATCCTCGTCAACCAGTCGAAGCAGTCGCTTTTCTCGATCGACGAGCGCCTTGCGATCATCGCCGAGGTTGCCGGCTCGGATCGCGTCCGCGTCGACACGTTCCACGGCCTGCTCGTCCACTACGCGGTCGAACAGCAGGCGACGGCCATCATCCGGGGCATCCGGGCCGTGTCGGACTATGAATACGAGCTGCAGATGGCGCTCATGAACCGCAGGCTGGAACCGAGTGTCGAAACCATCTTCCTTATGTCGAACGAGGCGTATTCGTTCGTAAGTTCACGCCTCGTCAAGGAAGTGGCGTCGCTTGGCGGCGCGGTGACCGGCATGGTGCCTCCTCTCGTCGAGTCACGGCTTGCCGAGCGGCTTCGCGAACGGGCCGACGGAAAGGATACGACGAACCGATGACCTCACCGCCGCGCGTCCCACTTGCCGATCGACTCGCAAGGATGACCTCGTCGTCCACGTTGCGAGTCCTGCAGATGACCGAGAAACTCCGCGCCGAAGGCATCGACGTGATCAGCCTCGGGGCGGGCGAGCCCGATTTTCCGACTCCCGAGCACATCCGCGAGGCCGCAATCACCGCGATCGAAGCCGGTTTCACGAAGTACACGTCCGCGGGCGGTATCGCCGACCTCCGGCGCGCCATCATCGAGCGAATGCGGCGGGACTTCGGCGGCGAATACGGAATGGAGGAAGTCATTGCCACGGTCGGCGGCAAGCAGGCGATCTTCGAGGCCGTCGCCGCGATCGTGAATCCTGGCGACGAGGTGCTGATTCCGGCGCCGTACTGGGTGACGTTTCCCGAGGTCGTGCACTTCTGCGGCGGCACTCCGGTCTTCATCGACACCGAGCCGACGCAGTTCCAGCTGACCGCGGATGCCGTGCGCGAGCGCATTTCGCCGAAGACGAAGCTGCTCGTCGTGAACTCGCCGAACAACCCGACGGGCCGCGTCGTGCCGGCAGAGGAAATGCGCCGGATCGTCGAGGTAGCGGCCGAGCGCAACATCTGGGTGCTCATCGACGACTGCTATCTCTACTTTGTTTATCCGCCGGTCGCGCCGTTCTCCGCCGTCGGCCTGCCTTCGGAACTGCGCGATCGCTGCCTCGTCACCGGATCGTTCTCCAAGACATATGCGATGACCGGATGGCGAATCGGTTATGCCCTCGGTCCGTCGGAGTGGATCAAGGCCATGCTGATGATCCAGAGCCACTCGACGTCGAATCCGACTTCGATCAGCCAGTATGCTGCGATCGAGGCTTTTGCCGGGCGACAGGACTCGGTGCGCGAGATGCTCGACGAGTACCGGAGGCGCCGCGACTGGCTCATTCCGGCACTCAACGACATTCCGGGCATCTCGTGCGTAATGCCAGAGGGCGCGTTCTACGCACTGCCCAACGTACGGGGAGTGCTTGCAGATGATCTGCCGACGTCACGTGCGCTTGCCGATGCACTCCTCGAGCACGCTGGAGTGGCGGTGACATCCGGCTCGGCGTTTGGCGCCGAGGGGTACATTCGACTTTCGTACGCGACGGCGCTGGATGACCTTCAGCGCGCCGTCGAGCGGATTCGGGACTATCTAGATCGAAGGTAGCCGCTGCGGTGCACGCAGGCCGGTTCGGGGCGGGCCGGAGGCTCATCCCGAGATGCGAGTGGGTCAGGTCGGCCCGTCGCTTCGATTCTCGCCGTGAAGCAACGGGACGGCGGACCGTCTCGAGTCGCGAGAGGGTCAGGTCGGCCCGTCGCTTCGCTCAGGGTTCTGGGCCTATCGGTGTGCGTGGCGGACGGCCAAGATCCGCACCGGGTGAGGCTAACGGTGCGTGTGGCGGGCGGCCCGGACGTTCAGTGCCGAAAAGGCAGGCAAATGACTGATCTGGGCTCCCCGGCGTTTTGAACCGGGGAGCGCGAAGACGATGTTCTGACTCCCGCTCAGAACTTCGTGATGCTGATGTCCTGGTCGGCGTCCGAGTGGAACTTCTTGTAGAAGATCACGAAGGCACACACACAGAAGATCGCGATTCCGACAATGGCGAGAATCATGTGCGTGAAGCCAGCTGACTCCGTGTTGTGCTTCGCGTACTCGTTGAACTCGTAGATCGCAAAGGCCGCAGCCGCCAAACCCACTACCCAGAGCAGTGCTTGCATACCTCGTCTCCTCAACGGTCCTCGGACTCGGAACTCGTCGTATCAATGTTGTCGAAATGGTTTGGGAGAAACCCGGATGGTCGCATTATGGCTTTCGGCTTCATGCGTGTCAACGGAATGCGTTTTGTGCGAAGCGTCTGAATGCTCCCCAGAGCTACGCACACCAGAGGCACCGAGTCGCGGAGGCACGTAGGCGCGTAGGCACGGAGTCACTCGGTTGCCGTGCAACCTCGTGGCGCGTGACGGCGTATCAGGACGGGTGCGGAGAAACTTCCTCGCTTCACTGATCCTGGTCGCCGTCATCTCGACGGCGACCGCTGCGCCACGATCGGCAGCCCAGGATGACGACACGGTTCGGCTCGAATCCGACCTCGTCACGGTCGACGTGGCGGCCACCAATGCCAAGGGTGAGCCGGTCACGGATCTCAAACTCGACGAAATACGACTCTTCGAGGACGGCGCGGTCAGGTCGATCGACTTCTTCGCTTCGGCTGCCCTCCCGGACGTGTCCCGTCCGCTGGCCGTCGTCATAGCGCTCGATACGTCCGGGAGCATTACCCGCGACGAACTCGAGACGCAGCGGCGAGCGGCCCTGCAGTTCGCGGACCTCGTGCGGCCGGAATCGCTGTTCGCGGTCGTGGCCTACAACCACGAGGTCAAGGTCCTCCAGAAATTCACCGCCGAGAAGCGCGATATCAGCAAGGCGTTCGACAAGATCAAGGATGTCGGGGGCGCGACTCGAATCTTCGACGCGCTCGACCAGTCGGTGTCGATGCTCGCAAAAACACCAGCGACCCGCAGTGGGCGCAAGATGCGTCGCATAGTCGTCACCATCACGGACGGCATCGACAGCTCGAGCACGATCAACTCGATCGAGCTCATCCGTCGGGCGGCAGCTGCGAATGCGACGATCTATTCGATTACCCTGCCGTCCTACATCCAGGCGCTCGACGGAACCCGGCGACGGGCTCTGACGATCCTCGACGCACACGGCATCGTCCCGGCAACGGGCGGCGTGGATTTCTCGGCGGACGGCAATGACTACGGGCCATTCTTCAAGGCCATTGCCGGCGACGCCGCCGGTGGCTACCAGGTCGCCTTCTACCCGTCGGACGCGGCCAAACGCGACGGGAAGGCGCACGCGATTCGGGTCGAGGTCACGCGCCCCGGGGTTCAGCTTCGCTCGAGTCGGCAGAGCTACGAGATCTTGCGCTGATCGGCACTTCGCCGCGTGCATTCACCAGTGCACCTGTGCTGGAATCTCCGAATGCGAGCAACACCCGGCACGCTGGCCATTCTCGTTGGCGGGGGACCCGCCCCAGGCATCAACTCAGTCATTGCGGCCACCGCAATCGAGGCAATCAACGCGGGCTTTACGGTACTCGGCGTTCAGGACGGCTTCAAGTGGCTCGTCCGGCGTGATCCGTCGCAGATGCGGAAGCTGGGAATTCCGGACGTCTCGAGGATTCACCTCGCGGGCGGCTCGGTTCTCGGGACCTCGCGCGAGAATCCGACGAAGTCGCCTGAGCGGCTCGACGCGGCCGTCGAGACTCTGCTCGGTGCGGGCGTCACGCACCTCGTCACGATCGGCGGTGACGACACGGCGCTGTCATCGAGCTCGGTGGCTGCGCACTCCGGCGGTCGCATTCGCGCGGCGCACGTCCCGAAGACGATCGACAACGACCTTCCGCTCCCGCCACACATTCCCACGTTCGGATTCCAGACTGCCCGGCACGTCGGCGTCGAGCTCGTCCAGAA
>CAZXLQ010000081.1:0-18179 GCA_964641945.1 uncultured Clostridia bacterium | reverse complement strand
GGCGGATGGCGTCGTCCGACAGGTGCGCCTCGCGGCCTTCCCGCTCGACAAGCTCCTGCAGGAAGCGCTCGGCGAGAATGCGGATGTCCTCGCGCCGCTCGCGCAGCGGCGGAACGTTTACCCGAATCACGTTGAGCCGATAGTACAGGTCCTCACGGAACCGGCGCTCGGCCACGAACTCTTCGAGGTTGCGATTCGTCGCTGCGATCACTCGAACGTCGACGTTGATGGGCCGATCCTCGCCGAGCGGCTGGATCTCGTGGTCCTGCAGGAAGCGGAGCAGCTTCGGTTGCATCTCGAGCGCGATCTCGCCGATTTCGTCGAGAAAGAGCGCTCCGCCTTCGCTGGCGCGGGCAACGCCGATCCGGTCGCTCGACGCGCCCGTGAACGCGCCCTTCCGGTGACCGAAGAGCCGCGACTCGAGCAGATCGTCAGGTACGGCGGCACAGTTGAACGGCAGGAATATCTTGGCCCTGCGGGCGGACTCGTGATGGATGGCGCGCGCGACCAGCTCCTTGCCGACACCGGATTCGCCCGTAATCAGGACGGTAACGTCCGAAGATCGGATGCGACGGATCTGATCGATCACCGATCGCATTGCGGCGCTCGCGGCAACGATTCCGAGAGGGAACTCGACGACGTCTTCGGGCAGTCGCGACCGCGTCTGTGGAGCGGTCGCCGCCAGCGCCGCTGCCCGAAGTGAACATACCTCGAGCCCCTGCTCGACGAGCTTGAGCAGCGAATCGAGGTGGCCGATGGCCGACGATGTGTCGGCCGTCGTGTACAGCATGAACCTGCGCTGTGCAGATTCGCGGCGGTCCGACAGGAACTTCACCTTCGCGCCGGATTCGGGCAGCTGGTGCTCCGTAAGGTATCGAACGGCCTCGCGCGCGGCTTCGTAGGCGTATTCACGGTCGCACCCGCGTGCCGTAACGAGCTTCAGATCGTGATCGTTGGCGATCTCGAAAAGCACGGCGGTCTGACTCGTCTCGTCCCGGATGATAGTGGCGAGCTCACGCAGCAGCAGTTCGTGCGAGGTCGATGCTGCTACGAGCCGCTCGATGATGAGCGCGTCGAGTGTGAAGACCGACGGGAGCGCGTTGGACAGGGTCCCGCTGTTCTTCGTGGCCGCGAGGGCGTCTTCGACCCGGGCCCGGTCGCGCTCCGCGTGAAGCTCAGTGAACGTCCGCAGGGCGCGCTTGAGATGACTGGAAGCGCGGACGGTATTCGCCGTACGGGCGAGCACCCGGCCCATCTCGAGGTGCGACAGCGCTGCCTGGTAGACGTAGGTCGTAGACTCGAAGATCGATACCGATTGCGCCAGCGCCGAGATCGCCTCCGTGTATTCGCCCGAGGCGGCCCTGAGGCGACCCTCGCAACGTGAAAGGAGTCCAGAGTGATAGAGGTTCGGTTGTTCGACGAGCAGCCGCTGCGCGCGGCGAAGGTGCTCGGCAGCGGCGTCGCGGTCGCCCATGTCGAGCGCCAGGTCGCCGAGGCTGATGAGCGTCTCGGGCATGTCGACCATTCGTCCGAGTCGTTCCTCGAGCTCGTGGCACGTGTTGAAGGCCGCAAGCGCATCGGCAAGGTGGCCCGTCACGTGGTGAATCCTGCCCAGCGTGAGCCAGCTTTCGGCCTCCGCCGACTTCGGGCCACGTTCCTTCGCGAGTTTCAGCGCCCTCTCCGCCGTCGCCATCGCCTGGTCGGTCTTGCCCTGGAAGAGCTGGAGGTCCGCCAGCGTCATGAGCACACGCGGCTCGCTGCGAACCGATGCGGAGCGCCGGATGTACTGGATTGCAGTCAGAAGCGCGGCTTCAGCGCGCTTCCACTCACCGACAGCGAGCAGGGCATCACCCAGATTGTTGTACGAGAGCGCCAGGAAACGTTTGTCCTCGACGAAGGACCAGTGCTCGATGGTCTTTTCGTAGTCGGCGATGGCTCGGTGAATGTCGCCGCGATCGGTGTTGATCAGCGCCATGTAGTTGAGCAGGCGCCCCATGAGCAGATGATCTTTCGGGCGGAACGACGACGTGCCGCGGAGCAGCTCGAAACCCGCCATGCAATCCTGCTTGGCCGATTCGAGGTGCCCCTCGACGTTGTCGACCATTGCCAGGTTCCAATAGGTGTGCGCCAGCTCGTGCGGATTGCCGTCGAGTTTGTGGTACTCGAGCGCGCGGGCGAGGTGATCGCGCGCGATCGCGTACTCGTCCATCATCCAGTACACGTATCCAAGCAGTCGGTGGGCGCATCCGCGCGCCTCGTCAGTCTCCGCGACTCGCAGACTGTGTCCGGCGAAAGTGATGGACCGCGGAATTTCGTAGAGCCACCGATAGAGACTCGCGAGTTGCAGCCAGACTTGTGCCACCAGGTCGGCGGCAAGTCCGTCGTGCATCGACACGTCCTCGTAACGCGAGAGCACCTGCAGCCCCTCATCGAATCGGCCAGCCATCTCGAACGATTCGGCGAGCGCGACCCGAAGCTCGGCCTGTTCCGAAGCGGTGAGGCTCCGGTCATCGAGCAGACCCATCGCGGCGTCGCGTTCTCCACGCTCCACGGCACCGATGAGCGGTGCAAGACGCTCCGATACGTCCCCTGCGGGGCGTGCGTTCGACGAGGTCATGAAATGTGGTGGACTCCTGCGGAGTGTTCGTCCGGTGCAGCCGATGATGACTCGGCGACTGCTCGTCAGACGACACCGACCCCCCGGGTGCGCTTGCGAAGTCCGTGAAGTGATGACGCCTGAACGGTGGAACTGGACCGGTTTCGATTATACGCAGCGAATGGGTGAGCCGAAAGCCGACGTGCAACGAGCGAATCGCCGGAGGCTCCATCCTTAGAAATTCTTTAAGCCGGCTTAAGGATATTTGCGCTATCGGACGTGTACGGTGACGTTGTTCCGTCGTGCTGCCTAAGCTTGGCAGCAGCCGTTGGGGGCGCCGTGAAGAATCGCGGCGCTGCCTTTCGTAAGAGGCGGACGCAGGGTGAGCCGGTGACGGCGGGACGACGCGTGGTCCGCTGTTCGCCGGCCACTGATTTCGAGCAGGGCAAAAGTCGGGAAAGGGGAGGAGGACGCTTCGATGCCTGGAACGGATTGTGCCGACGCGGACGCGGACTCGGCCGAGACGGACGTAACGTCGAGCGACAACTCCCTCCGGCGCCTGGAGTCTCGGGCGAGACTCTTCGAACCGCTCACCGACCAGATGCTGCGTCAGTGTGGGCTCGGCCTCGGGATGCGCGTGCTGGATGTCGGCTGCGGAACCGGTGACGCAGCACTCCTTGCATCGAGGTTCGTGGGCACCCGGGGAGCCGTGGTCGGAATCGATGCTTCGGGCAAGGCCATCGCGACTGCCAGGCAGCGAGCTCACGAACTACGCGCGAGGAACGTGACGTTCTTGCGGGGCAGCCTGGACCACTACACGTCGACCGAGCGATTTGATGCAGTCATCGGACGATTCGTGCTGATGCACCAGCCCGACCCGGTTGCGACAGTCTGGCGATTGGCTACGCTCGTTCGAGACGATGGAATACTGGCGTTCCAGGAGTTCGACTTCACCCAGCGACCGTTTGTGCGACCCGAGCTCGGGCTCGCCGTCGATGCCTTTCAGTGGATCACGGCGACTCTCGCTCTACTCGGCGTCGATATTGGGATGGGAATGCGGCTCCATCAGACGCTCGTGAGCGCAGGACTGCCACGGCCGTCCATGCTCGTGGGAGCGGCGGTGGAGAGTGGCTCCGACAGCGCTGTCTGTGAGTTGATCGGCGATACGGTTTTCGACCTTCTCGAGCCCATGATCGAACTCGGGGTCGCTACGCACGATGAGATCGGAGCGACGACACTGGTGTCCAGGATTCGACAGGCGGCGCTCGAAACCGACGCTGTCGTCGTCTCGCCCTACATCGTGTCTGCGTGGACGCGGGTGCAGCGGCGACCGACCGGCGATCTCGAGCTAGCCGAAATTGATTAGTCCGCAGACGCCGCTTCCCACTCTGCGAGCAGACGCTCGAGGCGCTCTGTCGCGTGTGCGCGAGCCTCGGTGAGCGGCGCCAGCTTGACGTGATCGCTCGCGATGGACGGTTTGGCCATCGTGGCGTCGATGTCGGCAATCTCCGCCTCTGCCTCGGCGATGTCTGTCTCGATGGCAGCAATCGACCGGCCCTTAGGACGCGCCGACTTCGCCTGCGCCGTCGTGACCGTGGCCTTGGACGACGGGCCTTGACTGTCCTTCGTCTTCTCCTCTGCCTTGCGGAGAAGTCTCTCATCAAGCCAATCGGAATAGCGTCCCTCGAAGACCTCGGCGCGACCGTCCTCGAGGTTCACCAGCCGATCGCAGATCCGGTCGAGAAAATACCGGTCGTGCGAAATCGTCAGGATGGTACCCGTGAAAGTCTCGAGCGCGGATTCGAGTGCCTCGCGCGACGGGATGTCGAGATGGTTCGTAGGTTCGTCGAGCAGCAGCACGTTGCCGCTGCCGGAGATCAGCTTAGCGATCGAGAGGCGACTGCGCTCACCGCCCGACAACGCCGACACGCGTTTGAAGACGTCTTCGCCCGTGAACAGAAAGCGGGCGAGATAGCCCCGAAGCGTCGGATCGTCTGCCCCCGCGATCGAAAGGCGCATCTCCTCGATGACATCGTTCTTCGGATCCAGATCCGCCAGGTGCTGGTCGTAGTAGACCGGTTTGACGTTGTGGCCCCACTCCATTTCGCCGCCGAGCGGATCGACGGTTCCGAGCAGCGTCTTGAAGAGGGTGGTCTTCCCGGTTCCATTTCCGCCGATTATGCCGACGCGGTCGCCGCGGTAAACGACGACGTTTATTTTGCTGGCGAGCTCGACAGCCGGATACCCGATGACGAGATCCTCAATGTTGAGGACCTCGCGCCCTGTTCGAGCCGCGGCTGCCAGGCCGAAGTTCGCTGCCCGAGCATCGGAATCCGGGCGATCGACCCGTTCCATGCGCTCGAGCATGTTGCGTCGTGACTTCGCCTGTTTCGTCTTCTGGCCGGCGAGGTTGCGCCGAATGAAGTCCTGCGTCCGGTCGATGAGCTCCTGTTGCTCGCGAAACCGCTTTTCAGCCAGAAGCCGCCGCTGTTCCTTCTCGACGAGGTAGGCCGTGTAGTTGCCCGCGTAGGTCGAGATCCGGCCGTTTTCGACGGCCAGTATGCGGTCCACGGTCCTGTCGAGCAGGTACCGGTCGTGCGAGATGATGATGTAGGCGGACGGATATTCGGCCAGGAAATCCTCGAGCCACTCGACGGCCTGGATGTCGAGGTGATTCGTCGGCTCATCGAGGAGCAGGATGTCCGGCTGCTCGAGCAGGAGCTTGGCGAGGGCGAGCCGGGCGCGCTGTCCGCCGCTCAAGGTCGACGCCTCGAGACCGAGATCTTCCTTCGAGAAGCCGAGTCCGAGCAGGACGGATTCAGCGCGCGCGTGCATCGTGAAGCCGCCGGCGTCCTCGAAACGATGTTGCAGGTCGCTGTAGGTGGACAACACGGCGTCGAGCTCGTCACCGTTCGTCAGCGCCATGTCGTGCTCGAGGCGCCGCATTTCGACCTCCATCGCGTGCAGGTCGGCGAAGACTTCGAGCGCGGACTCGCGCACGGTACCGGACCCTTCGGCATGGACCTGCTGCTCAAGGAGTCCGATGCGGAGACCGCGCATCTGCTCGATGCGACCTTCGTCGGGATCCTCTATGCCCAGAAGGAGCTTGAACGACGTCGTCTTGCCGGCGCCGTTTCGACCCACGAGCCCGACGTGCTCGCCGGGATTGATCTGAAACGAGACCTCACGCAGGACTTCGTGAGCACCGTACGACTTCGAAACGTTGTCAAATCGGAACAGCATTTTTTCGTGAAAGCAGACCCCAAGACGAGACCGTGCGCCTCAGGCCGGGTTCGGGACCCGGATCGAGGCGCACGGTCTCAACCGATTGCGTGAAGCCTATTTGCCAGCCGGCTTCGCTGCCGCATTCGAGTTTACCGGACCGGAAGGCTGCGCCTCCGCGGTCGCGGCATTTGAGGCCGGCGGTGCGGCCGCGTTCGTAGCCGACGGCGCCGGAGCCGCGCCGTCGGCGCGCGGAGCGGTAAGCGGTGACGGCCGGAGCGCGCCGAACGTATCCGGGTGGGCGACGATCTGCTCGGCGAGTGAATTGCGGATGTTTGCCGTCGCGACGGCCTCGATCAGCAGCGCGCTGAGCACGACCTGCTTTCGCTGGTCGGTGATCATCTTCGCGATCTCGGCACTCACCTCTTCAAAGGTCAGCTCCTTGCTCTGTTCGCGCTTCCCGTTGAGCTTGAAGATGTGCCAGCGGCCATCGGCCGACTGGATCGGCTGGGTCATCTGGCCGACAGACAACCGGAAGAGGCTCGATGCTACGTCCGGAGGAAAGGTCTGCTGGAGCCGCTGCTCCGAGAAAAAGCCGATCGAGCCGCCCTGAAGGCCCGAGACGTCTTCGGACCGCGCCCGTGCGACGGTCGAGAAATCGGCGTTCGTTCCGAGCGCCGCAGCGATCTCCTGGGCCTTGCGTGCCGCCGCCTCGTTGCCGATCGCGTCATCCGTCGCCCCGTTGTTCGCAGGGTCGACGATGATGTCCGACAGCTCGACTCCGCGTGGCGCGATGAGCTGAGACTTGTTCTCGTCGAAATACTTGCGCATCTCGGCGTCGGTCGGCGCCGGAATCAGCGACGTGATCTTTTCCTGCAGCTTGGTGATCGCAAGCTGGCGCTTCAGGTCCGACTTCAGCTCGTCCTCGGTCTGTCCGAAGTCCTTCAGGCGCTTCTGAAAGTCGTCCTGCGACATGCCGGACTGCTGAATCTGCGTCTGGAGTGCCTGTTTGACTTCATCATCCGTTGGAATGAGTTTGTCCCTCTGGGCACGCTGAAACATTGCCTCTTCCTGAATGAGCTGCTCGAGGACCTTCAGGCGAGCCGCGGCGAGCGCCACCGGTGTGAGCTGCGGAGCGGACGGCCCGCTCTCCTTCAGCTGGCGATCGATGATCTGGTCGATCTTCGATACCGGAATCGCCACACCGTTCACGGTCGCGGCCGTGTCATCGGCGCCCTTGCCAGGTCCGGTCTCGCCGCACGCGGCGAGACTCATGACAGAAAAGAGGATGGCCGCGAGTGCGGCGAGTGAGTATGCGTTCTTGCCCAAGTTCCTGCTCCTCCCAATCGTTGACATCAGTTCCATCGATCCCTATACTCTCGGCTTTTGCTTCGACCAGTTCAATCGCACCCGTAGGAGGAAGCCATGTCGAAACGCTGTGACTACTGCAACAAAGGCCCGATGTTCGGGAACAACGTGAGCCACGCGAACAACAAGACACGCCGCCGGTTCGACCCGAACCTGCAATCAGTGCGTGCGCTCATCAACGGCGCCGTTCGCCGTGTGAAGGTCTGCACTCGCTGCATCAAGGCCGGAAAAATCATCAAGGCGGCTTAGTCCTCTCGTCGCTCGCTCGTCGCGATCGCCACAAAATCGATCTCGACGAGCACGTTGCGCGGGAGCGCCGCCACGGCGACCGTTGACCGGGCCGGCGGATCGCTCTCGAAATAGCGGGCGTACACTTCGTTCATCTGGGTGAAGTGCGCCATGTCGGTTAGGTAGACCGTCGTCTTCACGACCGTCGACATTGAAGCGCCACCCGCCTCGAGAATCGCCGTCGCGCTCGTCATCAGTCGCTCGGTCTGCGCTGCGACGTCCCCGTCGAGGACCTCGCCGGTCTCCGGGTCGAGCGCGATCTGCCCCGAGACAAATAGCAGCCCAGCGGCCCGAATGGCCTGCGAGTAAGGTCCGATTGCCTTCGGTGCTTCGTTGGTGTGAATGCGCTCGCGCATGAGTCGTATACCTCGAGGACTTCGTCGGTCTAGGCGTCGGACTTCTTCGGTTTCGCCGCAGCCTTCTTCGCGGGCGACTTCGCAGTGGACTTGGCGTCCGCTGCCTTCTTCTCGGCCGGCTTCGGAGCAGCCTTCGCAGCCTTCTTCGGAGCCGCCTTTGCCGACGCCTTCGTGGAGGAAGCGGGCTTCGCCGCAGCCTTCTTCACTGCAGGCTTTGCGGCCTGTTTCTTTGCCGCTGCCGGCTTCTTCGCCGCCTTCGGATTTTCGTCGCGCATGTGTTCGGCAGCCTTCGAGGCGACCGGATCGGCATCATCCCGCGCGGCGATTGCGCGGCGATTCCGCTCGACCATCTGGTCGATGAGTCGGGGGAGTACCTCGCTCTCCGCACGGAGCCAGTCTTCCGCAGGATGTGCGACGTATCTGTCGCGACGATCGAGATAGATCTCGAACGCGCGCTGCGCCACGAGTCTCATCACTTCCGGGTCCGAAATCAGCTGTTCCTTCAACTTCTCGATATCCACAGTCCGCTTCCTTTCTGTTCTCGTCTCAACGGACGAATACATGGTTCCTTGCCGCGAACGTCGGTCAGGGTCGACTCGGGACGCTGCGGGTCGGATGCCTTATGGTCAGCTCCTCACGCGCCGGCGACCTTGCCCTTCTCGGGTTGCCATCGCAGAACCGGCTTTCGAGCTGCCGCGGTTTCGTCGAATCGTCCCATTCGAGTCCGATGGGGCGCCGACCTGATAATGTCCGGCGTCTGCTCGCATTCCTCGGCGATGGCGCGCATCGAGTCGATGAAGAGGTCGAGTTCCTCGCGGCTCTCGGTCTCGGTCGGTTCGATCATGATCGCGCCGGGAGCAATCAGCGGAAACGACATCGTCGGCGGGTAGAATCCGTAATCGATGATTCGTTTCGCAATGTCGCTGTTCTTGACCCCGAATGCGTGTTGGCGACGGTCCGTGAAAACGACTTCGTGGAGCACGCTGCCTTCGTACGCGAGCGCGTACACATCCTCGAGACGGTGCTTGATGTAATTGGCATTGAGCACCGCCGTTTCAGTCGCCTCCCGCAGTCCGTCCGCACCGAGCGTGTAGATGTAGGCCAGGGCTCGAACGAGCACACCGAAGTTGCCGACGAATGCGCGCACGCGGCCTATCGAGTCCGGACGGTCGAAGTTCAATCGAAGCGTCCCGTCCTCATTTCGAGCAACCCTCGGATTCGGCAGGAATGGCTCGAGCTCGTCGACGACGCCGATCGGGCCCGCGCCCGGTCCGCCACCGCCGTGCGGAGTCGAAAAGGTCTTGTGCAGGTTGAGGTGCATGCAATCGACGCCCATGTCTCCGGGACGCGAGATGCCCATCAGCGCATTCATGTTCGCACCGTCCATGTAGACGAAGCCGCCCTTGGCGTGGACGATCTCGCAGACCTTGTCGATCTCCTCCTCGAACTTTCCGAGTGTGTTCGGGTTCGTGAGCATCAGGGCCGCCACGTCCTCGGTCATGTTGCGCTCGACGTCGGCCGGATCCAGCAGGCCCGTCGAGGTCGACGTAACGCCGTGAACCTCGTAGCCGCACATGATTGCGCTCGCCGGATTCGTGCCGTGGGCCGAATCCGGAATCAGGACCGTCTTTCGGACATTGCCGCGTTTGGCGTGGCACGCCCGAATGGCAAGCATCGCCGTGAGCTCGCCGTGAGCGCCCGCCGCGGGCTGCAGCGAGATGTGGGGGAGGCCGGTGATCTCGGCGAGTGCGTCCTCGAGTTGACGGAGAATCTCGAGCGAGCCCTGCGAAAGAAACTCGGGGAGCAGGGGATGCGCCTTACCGAAGCCCTCGAACCGTGCAATCGACTCGTTGATCTTCGGGTTGTACTTCATCGTGCAAGACCCGAGCGGATACAGACCCGTGTCGACTCCGTAGTTCCAGGTCGACAGCCGTGTGAAGTGGCGGACGACTTCGAACTCCGATACCTCGGGCATGCCCTCGATGTCGTCGCGAAGCAGTTCGCCCGGAATCAGCGAGGCGATTTCCTTCTCCGGAATGCCGAGGTCGGGCAGGTGGTATCCCTTCCGACCCGCCCGGGACCGATCGAATATAAGTTCTTCGTTTCGGACAATGTGACCGGCGGCGGCCGGAACCTTAACGTCGGATGCGCCCATCAGTTTGCACCTCCGGCCTCGGCGAGCGCCGAGACGAGACGGTCGATACTCTCGATTGATGCGGTCTCGGTCACGGCGATCAGCAGGTCGTTGTCCATGCCGGCGTAGTAGCGATCCAGCGGCACTCCGGCGACGATGCCTCCCGCCGCAAGCTCGTCGCGAAGCTGGCGCGCCGGCCGCGGGGTCGAGACGACGAACTCGTTGAACGACGGACCCGAGAACTTCACCGAATACCCGGGCAGGGAGGCGATTCGCGCCGCGGCCTCGTGGGCCTTCCGGATGTTCTGCTCGGCGACCTCTCGCAGTCCCTTGCGGCCCATCGTCGACAGGTAGATCGTCGCCATGAGCATGAAAAGGCCCTGATTCGTGCAGATGTTCGACGTGGCCTTGTCGCGACGAATGTGCTGTTCTCGCGTCGACAGGGTAAGCACGAATCCCAGTTGACCGTGCGAGTCGAGGGCGCGGCCGACGAGCCGACCGGGGAGTTGCCGGACGTACTTTTCTCGAGTGGCAAAGAAACCGACGAATGGACCGCCAAAGCTCATCGGTACACCGAAGGATTGGGCTTCGCCGCAGACGATGTCGGCCCCGGAGTCACCGGGAGCCTTGAGGGCGCCGAGGCTCATCGCTTCGGCGACGCCGACGACCGACAGTGCCCCGGCATCACGTGCTGCCCCGCAGATCTCATCGAGGTTTTCGATGACACCGAAGAAGTTCGGGGACTGGACGACGATCGCCGCCGTGTTGGCGTCGATTGCCGCAGCCTCGAGGTCGATGCGTCCAGTCGCGTCGAAGCCGACCTCGACGATCTCGACGTCACTGTTGCGAAGGTACGTGTTCACGACGGCGCGGTAATGCGGGTGCACGCTCGCGGCCATCACGACTCGATGGCGCCCCTTGTTGACCCGCAGCGCCATCAGCACGGCTTCGGCGACCGCTGTCGAGCCGTCGTAGAGCGACGCGTTGGCAACTTCGAGGCCGGTCAGCTGGCACACCATCGTCTGGAACTCGAAAATGGCCTGCAACGTGCCCTGGCTCAGT
Organism: uncultured Clostridia bacterium; assembly: GCA_964641945.1. Lineage (GTDB taxonomy): Bacteria > Acidobacteriota > Blastocatellia > UBA7656 > JADIYM01 > JADIYM01. The sequence goes on along the minus strand of CAZXLQ010000081.1, from coordinate 7,153 downwards.
TCGGGCTGGTACGGCGTGTAGGCCGTGTACCACTCGGAGCGCAGCGCCATGTGATCGATGACAACCGGGGCGAAGTGGTCGTACACTCCGGCGCCGAGGAACACGTCGCCAGTAGTCCGATTCCGGTCCGCCAGATCGCGAAAATACGCGGCAAGATCGAACTCCGACATGGGAGCCGGCAAGTTGAGGGGACGCGACAGGCGAAGCCTTTCGGGGATCGATTCGAAAAGCTCCATGATGTCGGACTTGCCCATGGAAGCGAGCATTTCCGACCGCTCTTCCGCCGAGCTCGGGATGTACCTCACAGTGTGCTACTCGCCCCCTTCGTCCTGGACGTACGACGTGTAGGCAGCGCCCCGCATCAACCCGGAGAGCTCCGCGGCGTCCTTGATCGAGACGCGCACCATCCAACCGGCACCGTGAGGGTCCGAATTGACGGTTTCGGGCGTATCCGCGAGGGCTGCATTCACCTCGACAATCTCGCCGGCGATCGGCAGGTAGAGCTCGCTGACGGCCTTCACCGATTCGACGGAGCCAAAGGGGGCTCCAGCCTCGAACGTCGCTCCGACGGCCGGCAACTCGACGTAGACGACATCGCCGAGCTGCTCCTGGGCGTGATCAGTGATCCCGATGGTACCGGTCTCGCCGTCAACACGAATCCACTCGTGATCCTTCGAGTAGTAGAGATCGTCTGGGTACGTCGCCATCATCAGTTCTCCTGGAGTGGTATGAAATCACCGCCTCGATGCCACACGAATTCGGGCCGTCGAGCGCGCGACGTCGTGCCTCAGGCACGACGCACTCAATCGAAAACGCGCTTCCGCTTGTAGAACGGGGTCTTGACGACCACCGCCGGAACCTCGCGGCCGCGGACGAGAATGCCGATTCCTGTTCCGACAGACGCGTGCTCGGGCGGGACGTAGGCCAACCCGATGTTCTTCTTCAGGTACGGCGCCGGCGATCCGGACGTGACTCGTCCGACAACCGTCCCGTCCACGACGACTTCGTACCCGTCGCGAGCCGGCGCCTTGTCGAGCATTTCGAACCCGACGAGTTTACGTTGCAGCCCGTCCCGCTTCTGCTGCTCGAGCGCCGCACGCCCGATGAAATCGCCCTTCTCCATTTTGACGACCCATCCGAGCCCGGCCTCGAGCGGCGACGTCGTGTCGTCGATGTCGTTCCCGTAGAGCGCCATCTTCGACTCGAGACGGAGTGTGTTACGCGCCGCAAGGCCGCACGGCAGAAGCCCCTGATCTGATCCGATAACGAGAAGCCGGTTCCAGATACTGGGTGCGTGCGTCCCGTCGAGGTAGATCTCGAAACCATCTTCTCCGGTATATCCGGAACGTGACACCCGGCAACGAATGCCGTCGAGCTCCACGATCTGGTGGCAGAAGCTCGGAATCCTGTCGAGCAACGACGAAGTCATGTGCTGCAGAATCCGTTCGGCCCGCGGTCCCTGAATCGCGATCTGCGCATAGATGGGGCTCGTGTTTGCCACTTCGCAATCGAAGTCCGCCGCGTGCTGGAGGACCCAGCTGAGATCCTTCTCGGTAGTTCCGGCGTTGACGACGAGGATCAGGTGGTACTTGGATACCTTGTAGACGAGCAGGTCGTCGATGATTCCACCCTGCTCGTTGAGGAACATCGTGTAGTGCGCATCGTTGTCGTCGAGATCGCGTACGGCGTTCACGGTGAGCCGATCGACAAGGTCGACAGCCTGCTTTCCGCGCACCTCGAGCTCGCCCATGTGGCTGACGTCGAAGAGTCCGGCTGCTTCTCTAACCGCCATGTGCTCGGGTATGGGCCCGGTGTATTGCACCGGGAGCTCCCATCCGGCGAACTCGACCATACGGGCGCCGAGCGACTTGTGGGCCTCATTCAACGGGGTTTTCTTGATCATATCGAGTCGGACACTCTCCGATGACAGCGCGTTCGGTGCACTGGGTTTGCTTCGAAAAGAACCCGGCACGCTAGCACACGCCGAGTTGAAGGGTCAAGGAAGGGCAATCGGGCACTCGCGCAGTTGAATCGACGGCGGCCGATGGATCGGGCGGCGGCTAACTCAACTGTTTGCAAGAGATCCAGTTTTGATCAGGCCACGTCCGCCGGAGGCAGGTCGTCAGTCGTCGAGACACGGTTACGGCCATCGTGTTTGGCCTGATACAGGGCACGGTCGGCCATATCGATCAGCGACGTCACGGCGTCCGACTCGGTCGGAATGCAGGTGGCCGCGCCGACACTAACCGTGACGACGCGCGACGGAGAGTGATCGTGAGGAATACCGAGCTCCTCGACGCGCGACCGCACAATCTCGGCGATGGCTGCGGCGCCAGCCAGTTCCGTAGCTGGAAGTACGACCGCGAATTCCTCGCCTCCGTAGCGGGAAGCGAGGTCGCCGGCACGCTTGAGGGTGTCAGAGAAGGTGGCGGCCACCTGTCGAAGGCAGTCGTCTCCGTACTGGTGACCATAGGCGTCATTGAGCGCCTTGAAACGATCGATGTCGACCATGAGCAGGGAAAGCGGGGCTCCGGAGCGAACGGCACGGCGCCACTCCTGGTCGAGGCTCTCCTCGAAATGGCGTCGATTCGCGATTCCCGTCAGGCCATCCAGGTACGAGAGTGCCCGAAGCATCCGATTCGCGCGTTCGAGCTGCAGGTTCGACTGCTCCAGCTCGTCGTTCTTACGCTCCATTTCCTTCTGGAGTCGCGAGATCTTGAGCTGGATCTCGATGCGGGCGAGGACTTCCTCGAACTGGAAGGGTTTTGTTACGTAGTCGGCGCCGCCAGTGCTGAAGGCCTTGACCTTGTCCAGGGCGTTGTCGAGAGCGCTGATGAAGATCACGGGGACGTCACGCGTCAACTCATCGTCCTTCATCTGTCGGCAGACTTCGTAGCCGTCCATCTCCGGCATGTTGATGTCCAGCATCACGAGGTCCGGTATGGCCGACTTTGCAGCCGAAATGGCTCGGCGCCCGTTCGTCGCTACGCGAACACGAAAGCCCCGGTCCAGCAGCATGCCCGACAGCAGATCGAGGTTGACGGGGTTGTCGTCAACGATCAGGATGTCGCCCTTGGCCGTCTGCTTCGAGCTTGCCACCCATCCTCCTAATCGCCGAACTGGAGCAGGAACTAGAAGCCGGGCATTCCGCCAGGCATTCCGCCCGGAGGCATTCCGGGAATCGTTCCTCCAGGTCCGCCACCGACCACCGAGTTCGAAGGATTCTGGCCCGGCTGCGGTGCGTTCTTCGGAGGCAGGGCCGCCGCGGCCGCCGGGTCGACGCGCTGAAGACCCCGTTCCGCCTCTGGTCCGTAGGTTCCATTGCGATCGGCATCGACGATCAGCTTGTAGAGCGGCGCCGCTTCGCCCGGCTTCGACAGGCCTTCCTTCACCTTTCCGAGTCGCGTCAACACATAAAACCGGGGAAGCGGACCCGGCTCGTCCGAAAGCTTCTGCAGGACGGACTCAGCCGGTTCGAATGCACCTGTTTTCAGGTAGTGCTCGCCGAGGGCCATCCTAGCGTAGAAGCGCATGTCGCTCGTGCCGTCAGCCACGGACTGGAGAAGCTCTACCCCTCGCTCCGCCTTGAACTCGAGGTAACTCAAGCCCGCGTAGTAGTTTGCGACATCGCGTGACGATGAGAACTCATTCCCGAATCGCTCGAATGCTGCCGCACTTTCAGTGAATTTGGTCTGCGCATCGGGAAACGTCACGGGTGTGGGGCCTCCGTTTGCAGACGCTGCGGGAGCCGGTCCAACCGTAGCCGTGAACTTTGAGTATGCGTCGTTGAAAGCCTGCAGCTGACTCTGCTTGCGGTAGTCGAGGAAATACCAGAGCAGCGCTACTACCAGGACGGTCCCGATGGCAATTCCGCCGATGGTCACAATCTGGCGTCGATTGACCTCGAGCCAATCCTCGAGGATGTGCCAGGCGGAACGCAGCGGATCCGCGTTTTTCTTCTTGCGACGGACAGTCGTGATCGATCGTGACACGCGCTACCAATCTCCTCGGACGGCTCGTAGAGCCTTGTCGGTGTTATACTTCCGGCTATCCGCCGACCGCCGGGCGGTCAGCTGAACAACGGACATTAGTCGTCGCCCCGGAATCGTGTCAAGGTTGCGGGAACTTTTGGTCCGGCAGGGGAGTCTATCGGCTTCGAGTGTTCATCTCTCGGGAGGAACCCGCATGAGCGCCGGAGAATCGGCCATCGTCAAGGACGGGCTCTACGTCAGGTTCGACGGCGAAGCGGTCAGCGCTTCGCAGCCTGATGCACGCCTCGTTGCCCGACTCAGGGACGGTGACCGTCTCGCGTACGAGGAGCTCATCTCGGAATTCCAGCCGATGGTCTACGGACTCGCGTTTCGACTGCTCGGCGATCCCGAGGAAGCCCGCGACATTGCCCAGGAGACTTTCCTGAAGGCGTGGCGCCATATCGGGACGTTTCGCGGCGACTGCTCGCTCAAGACCTGGTTGTACCGCATGACGGTGAATCAGGCTTCGAATCAACGCCGATGGTGGCGACGACGGAAGCGGCCGGAAACGGTATCGCTCGACGAGGTCACTGTGGCGACCGGCAGCTCACTGTCGGACAGGATTGCAGGCTCCGGGCTGACGCCCGAGCAGGACACGCTTGGACGCGAGCGCCAGCGGATGTTACTCGCCGCTCTCGAGACGCTTCGACACGACTATCGCGCTGCGGTGGTCCTGAGAGATATCGAAGAACTCAATTACGAAGAAATCGCCATCGCGCTCGACGTGCCGATCGGGACCGTGAAGAGCCGCATCGCCCGCGGCCGCAACGAGCTCCGCAAGCGATTGCAGAAAATGGGGTTCTAAGTCATGCGCTGTCGTGAAGTCAAAAAGTGTCTTTCAGAGTATCTCGACCTCGAGCTCTCCCATTCCCGCCGCCAGGAGGTTACGGAGCATCTCGATGGATGTGCCGACTGCCGCAACGAGTTCGAAGCGCTGTCGACGGTCTCGAGCTCGCTTGGAGTGTTGCCGGCGCCGGTGATGCCCGCAGGACTCGGCGTTTCGACGATCGTGGCGCTCGACCGTGAAGTCGAGCCTCCCATGACTATCGTCACGCGGCAGCACCACCGCATTCCGCCGCATTTTTCGGGAGGCCTGTTTGACGTTCTGAGGCAGCTCGGGCTCGACTACGAGTTCAAGCTCGTCTCGTACGGACTCGGCGTCACCTTTTCGGTTGTAATGTTCGCGGCACTTCTCGCAGGTATCCGGCCTCTCGTGAGCATCGAGCCATTCGTCCCGTCATCCGAGCGGATGATCTGGGTGACGGCCGCGGAGGGAATGGCCCTTGGTGGCCCGTCGACACGAGCCGGCCACTCTCTCGCCCGTGTACCTGACGAAGGCTCGGTTCCGAGTTACGCGTCTTCGGCGCACCTCGTCGAATCCGAGGAGCTCGTCGTGCTCGCAGAAGTAGCTGTCGACGGACGGGCCTCGATCGTCGAAGTGCTGAGCGGATCGCCGAATCCGTCGGCGATCAATGAATTGGCGACGGCGATCAATAGACCGAAGAGCTTCATTCCCGCACGTGGGGTATCGGGGCGCCCGGTCGTCTCGCGGGTGGTGCTCTTCCTCGGTCACGTCGACGTGCTCGGGTAAGGGGGTCCGGGAACGGAAATCAGGTGAGAGCAGGAAGCCGCTCGAACTGACTCCGTATCGCGTCGACTCGGTCCTTCACTATATCTTTTGTCTTCTTGCGACTTTGCATCTTCGTTCGCGCCATTGCGAGAAACTCATCAAACCGTTGAAGAAGTTCTCACACGGGCATGCACCCGACGGACACGCCGCTTGTTCCTCCCGTCACAATTGCTCCATAATGCCGCCAGCGGCAGGCGAGTCCTCACGCCACAGGAGCACACCCCACCATGCTGATCGTGATGAAGTCGGACGCGACGCCCGAGAACGTCGCGAACGTCGTTCGCCTAATCGAGGAACTCGGCTACCGCGCACATCCGCTTCCTGGTGCCAACCGCACTGCGGTTGGAATTACAGGAAACCCGGGTCCGGTCGACGCCGGCCATTTCGAGAACCTGCCGGGTGTCGCGGATGCCATCAGGGTAACGAAGCCCTACAAGCTCATCAGCCTTGACGCGCGTCCCGAGAAGACCGTCGTCGACATCGGCGGCACGCGGGTCGGGGGCGGCGAGCTCACGATCATCGCCGGACCGTGCGCTGTGGAAACGCGCGAGCAGACATTCGCCACAGCCGAAATCGTCGCAAGGGCCGGCTGCACCCTTTTCCGTGCAGGAGCTTTCAAGCCGCGAACGTCGCCGTACAGTTTCCAGGGACTCGGACTCGAGGGACTGAAGATCCTCGCGGAAGTCCGCGAGCGATTTGGCCTCAAGATCGTCACCGAGACGATCGATCCGGCGAATCTGGACACGGTGGTCGAATACGCGGACGTGCTGCAGATCGGGGCACGGAACATGCAGAACTTCAGTCTGCTGAAAGCGGCCGGACAGACGCGCAAGCCTGTACTCCTGAAGCGAGGGATGTCGGCGACCCTGGACGAACTGCTGCTCGCTGCCGAATACGTGATGTCGGAAGGGAACTACGAAGTGATTCTCTGCGAGCGCGGTGTCCGCACTTTCGCGGACCACACGCGCAATACGCTCGACGTCTCTATCGTGCCTGCCGTGCAGCGACTCAGCCACCTCCCGATTCTGATCGATCCGAGCCACGCGGCCGGCAAGCGCCACAAGGTCATTCCCCTGGCTCGTGCCGGAGTCGCCGTCGGCGCCGATGGGATCATCGTGGAGGTCCATCCGAATCCCGAAAGAGCTCTGTCGGACGGTCCGCAGGCACTGCTGCCCGAGATGTTCGCGGAGATGGTCGACGAACTTCGCCGGATTCACGCAATCGTGCATCAGCGCGACGTGGCGCTCGTCTAGTCCACTGTTTCGTTGAAGTGGCATCCCGTAACGCTGAGCCACTCCACGATTCTTCGCGCTCGCTCGCGGGACGAAGGACAGCGTCGAGCACAATTTCACAAAGTTTAGCGAATTGGTTCGGGCGATCGCGGGCTTGAGCAAGAACGCGCCCGGCGCGCCCCTCGCCGTGGAGGAAAAGGACGCCAATGGCTTGAAGACCCTCTCCCTTGGTCTTGTCGGTCCCGACAGCGCCCGTCCCT